>PAMQ01000019.1 GCA_002707365.1 Trueperaceae bacterium | reverse complement strand
ACCTCTTGGCCAATATTAGAGAGCAGGTACTAAAAATAGTTAGACCGAAACCTAATGACCAACCAGATTCACCAAGAACCACCACAAACAAACTAGACCAAGCAAACCAGGAAGAAGTCTTTTCATGAACCTAATTAACCTATTGATCGGCCTAACTGTTGGACTAAGCCTTGGCCTAATAATTAACTTTTTGGTTCGACGGCGACATGACCAAAACCTTCTTTCTGAAGCAACTAAGGCCGCAGAACAGAAGAAGCTAGATGCTGAAAGTAGTGCAAAGTTAATTCTCGATCGGGCAGAAAAGAACCGTGAAGAACTAATCAAGACGGAACGTCAGCGTCAGGAAACAGAGCTGCAAAGGCTTCGCTCAAACCTTGAACAAGACTTCGCCCTCTCACGAAAGAATCATGACGAACAGGTGCAGCGCACCCGAAGCGATCTAGACCGTGAACGGATCGACATGCGTGAATCTAGAGAACAGATCCGGAAGGATCGTGAAAAATTCGAACAACTCGAAGATCGTCTTAATAGAAGAGGTGAGCAGCAAGATACAAGGGCAGTTCGGTTGGATGAGGTTGAAGTAAAACTCACTGACCGTGATGAGGCTGTTCAAATACGGGAAGCAGCTATAACTGATCTGGAACAGGCCATCGATTCAGAGCTTCAACGCATATCCCAGTTAAGCAAAGAACAGGCCACTGAAACTCTCCTTGAACGTCTAGATCTTGAACTGGAAAGGGAGAAAGCTACTAGAATTCGCGCTGCCTTAGACAATGCTGACAGCGAAGCTAATCGTAAAGCGTACACAATAATCGCCCAGGCGATACAGCGCAGTGCTTCGGAAGTCTCGGCAGCCATCAGCGTCTCAGTAGTCCCTATCCCCAGTGATAATATGAAAGGCCGAATCATTGGGCGTGAAGGAAGAAACATCCGTGCCTTTGAAAGCTTGACTGGAGTCGATCTCATTATCGACGACACTCCAGAAGCTGTTCTTCTTTCCAGTTTCAATCCCATTAGACGCGAAGTTGCCAAACTAGCACTCTCAGAACTACTAGTCGACGGCCGTATACATCCTGCACGAATCGAAGAAGTTGTTCATAGGTCCCAACAAGATATGCAAAACTACATTCGCGAAAAAGGTGAGGAAGCAGCTCTTGAGGCAGACGTAGTAGGACTTAAACAAGGGATAATTCAACTTCTAGGACGAATGCACTTCCGAACCAGCTATGGCCAAAACATGCTCAAGCATTCGGTCCAAGTAGCTCATCTTACAGGCATCATCGCTTCGCACATAGACGTTGACGAAGCTATGGCCCGACGATCGGGGCTATTGCACGATATTGGCAAATCCATTGACAGAGAAATCGAGGGAACCCACACGGAAATAGGTGCGAATCTAGGAAGGCGTTTTGGCGAACCCGACGAGGTCATCGATGCTATACATCATCACCATGATCTCGATAAAGCTGATACCCTCTTCCCAATGATTGTTAATGCTGCCGATGCTATCAGCGCAGCTAGGCCAGGAGCCCGTAGAGAGACGCTGGAAAATTATATTAAGCGCCTTGAAGGTCTCGAAAGTATTGCCATAAGCTTTCCCGGAGTTGAGAAATCATACGCTATCCAAGCTGGCCGCGAGATTCGTATCATTGTAGAGCCAGAAAAGGTAGATGACTCCTCTGCTGTCCTCTTAGCTCGAGACATTGCTAGCCGGATTGAACAAGACATGGAATATCCTGGCCAGGTACAAGTAACTGTCGTCCGTGAATCCCGGGCCGTCGAATACGCCCGCTAACTCCTAGCCCGTCTGTTGTTCTACGAGACTAAATATTGAATTGAGACTTCCGTCTATTCTTGCCACAACGATACACACCGAACTAGTCGTCGTACAATGCAAGAGATGCGAGACACAATTATGATCTATTCCGAGGCCCATGACACACCACAACAGCTGGTCCTATTATGATTGGTGAACCCGTAAAACTTTTCTGTGGAACAGCTACGCCTGATTTAGCCAACGCTGTCGCAACTCATTTAGGCCAGAACCTGGCTAACGGGACTGTTTCTCGCTTTCCAGACGGTGAAACCAGAATCACAATAGAAGAGTCAGTTCGGGGAAGCGACTGCTATATTATTCAATCAACCTGCGCCCCCGTTAATCACAATTTAATGGAAATACTGGTTTTAGCAGACGCATTACGCCGAGCATCTGCCTGGCGAGTCAATGCAGTTATTCCCTACTTCGGATATGCCCGCCAGGATAAGAAAGGTCAAGCTCGTGAGCCAATAACGAGTAAATTGGTCGCAAATTTGCTCGAAACTGCAGGCGTAGATCGTGTAATCACGGTAGATTTGCACGCCGGACAAATCCAAGGCTTTTTTGACGTTCCTGTCGATCACCTAACCGCGTTAGGGATACTCGGAGATCATCTTAAAACCACAGACCTCTCAAACGCCGTAGTCGTCTCACCCGATGTTGGAAGAGCAACGGAGGCGCGTCGACTTGCAAACCAACTTCAGCTTCCTCTAGCAATGTTGTACAAGCGAAGAACTAGTCCTACTGAAACTGAAGTCACACACGTCATAGGTGATGTGGCTGGTATGCGCCCAATCCTCATCGACGATATGATCTCCACTGCTGGTACCATGCGGCACGGTATCGAAGTTCTATTAGAACTGGGAGCTAAGCCTGACGTTAGAGTGGTAGCAACTCACGCTTTGTTCATTCCACCTGGGCTCGAAAGGCTTAGCTTTGAACCGATTAGTCGGATCTACTTAACTGACACTGTGCCTTTAAGTGAGAGCAATGAACGTGTTGAAGTCCTCAGTATAGCTCCCCTACTAGCCAAGGCAATACACAATATCCATGAAAACGCCTCGGTAAGTTCTCTTTTTACGACTTGACCTCTTCTTGCTACTTAACTGAGTTATTTTCTTTCGTCCAATAATCATGATTGATCACAACGAACTGGACATAACTGTGCGGCAAAGAGTATCGTTATACGCTGAGTTCGCTAATCGGTTAGCATACCGTTGCTGGGAATATGATCGTGGAGGAACACATGGAGTTAAAAGGTGAAATTCGGACCCCAGGTAAGGCAGGATCGCTTAGACAAGCTGGCCGACTTCCTGGCATTATTTACAATAAAGATCTCAATTTGACTATAAGCGTGGACCTCCGAACGTTTGATCGAGCATTTCGGGACAACGGTACTGCGAATCTCATTGATCTTGAGGTAGATGGCAAGACCCATCCGGTTCTCATAAAAGCCGTTCAAATGGATAAGCGCTTGAGGCGGCCCTCACACGTAGATTTTTTTGCAGTAACCGCGGGACAAGCTGTTACTGTCTCCGTGCCGTTAGACTATGTCGGAACTTCTGTCGGTGTAGCTGAGGGTGGTCAACTTGACATCGCCCGCCGAGAACTGCAACTAAACGTCCTACCCCGTCTCATACCATCGCAAATCGAGGTTGATATTTCCGAACTTAATATCGGCGATTCAGTGCACATTAACGACCTTGCCTCTTCCCTCTTCCCTGAAGGGGCCGAAGTTGTCGACGATGGCGACCTAACACTAATTACAGTGGTACCGCCTCGCGTGGAAGAGGTCGAAGAACCCGTATCCGAATTCAATGCAGAAGCTGAACCTGAAGTCATTGGGCGCGGTGCAGAAGATGAGGAAGATGGCGAAAGTACTGATGAGAATAGTGGCTAAGGGATAGTGAAACTAATCGTTGGCCTCGGTAACCCAGGCTCGCGGTACTCAGGAACTAGACATAATGTTGGTTTCCTAGTTTTAGATAAACTGGCTTCACGTCATGGCGTGGCCCTTAAACCGGGACCAGAGTCGGATACTGGTTCATGGGGTGCAATCCAACTAATGAAACCAACTACTATGATGAATCTATCGGGAAAACCAGTCCAAGCCGCGATGGCTCGTCACCGCATTAAGCCTTCTGAAATCCTTGTTATTCACGATGATTTAGACTTACCCTTAGGGCGCCTCCGTTTCAAATCAGGCGGAGGGGGGTCGGGTGGAGCTCGTGGCGTTGAAGACCTCATTAATCGAGTCGGAGCTGATTTCCCTCGACTCAAATTGGGGATCGGACGCCCCCCTGAAAACCTCACCGTCAGAAACTGGGTATTAAGTCGGTTCACTTCCGAAGAATCAACTATAGTCAATCGGGTAATTGACTCCGCTGCGGATGCAGTAGAACGCCTTCTTAAAGAGAATATATACGCTGCAATGAGCTGGAGTAACGGACTGGATTTAACAGAAACAGATGCCTAATAGCTTCTAAAATGACCGCCAACACTATGCGTTAGGTCCAATCCATATCCTAATGCAACTATGCAAGAAACATTGCCTCGTTAGTTAACCACCAAAACTCCCTAAGATTCTTGATAAGATCCTACCTCCCAATAGGGCAACCCGATTCTCTTAAGCAAGAAATACTAAGAACACGGTACAAAACATATTAGTTTTAGGTAATGTTCTAGGAATGTTAATCAGCCAAACCAAAATTAAAATTAAGCTTAGTTTGGTTTAACCAAAGTGACCTGAAATATAACGCTCTGTCATTTCATGAACCGGATTCGTGAAAATCTGTTCAGTGGGTCCTTCTTCGATAAGAACCCCCAAATGCATGAAAGCCGTGCGATCTGAAACTCTTCCTGCCTGCTGCATATTGTGCGTAACTATTATGACTGTGTAATTACGTTTAATTTCATGGATAAGCTCCTCGATTCGGTCCGTTGCGATTGGGTCTAGAGCGCTCGTTGGTTCGTCCATAAGGATCACATCAGGTTCAGTAGCCATTGCTCGAGCAATGCATAACCTTTGCTGCTGACCACCAGAAAGACCAAGACCAGATTGCCTTAATTTGTCTTGCACCTCATCCCACAAAGCAGCATTCCTTAGAGAACGTTCGACTAAAGCATCAAGGTCTCCTCTATAACCATTGATCCGAGGTCCGAAAGCCACATTTTCATAAACAGTTTTCGGAAACGGGTTAGGTTTTTGAAATACCATTCCGATACGCCGGCGTACTTCTACAGGATCGACAGACGGCTCATAAAGGTCGACTCCTTCGTACCTAACGCCCCCCTCTACCCTTACAGTTGGAACTAGTTCATTCATCCTATTAATGCCCCGCAACAAGGTTGATTTTCCACAACCCGAGGCCCCGATTAAGGCAGTTACTTTATTCCTGGGAAAGGTTACCGATACATCGTGTAATGCTTGAAACGAACCGTACCATAGGCTTAATTTCTCAATAGAAATAATTGCCTCTTCCGGCATGACCGGTTCGGTCCTTTGAGTTTTATGGTCTTGTGGGACTGTTTGCGTCACGAACACCTCCAAAACTTCTATTGATATGCACCTCTGAAAACATTACCAGTTCCTCTCAAACCGACGCCGGACAAAAAAGGCTATCGAATAGAGAATAACCAAAACACCCAAAAGCGTTATTATTCCTGATGAGGCCACATGTTGGAACTCCGCATCATTCTCCGCAATCCACGAGTAAATCTGAATAGGAATAACTGTATAAGTTGATAGCGGGCCTTCGGGTAAGCGGGGGACAAAAGCAGCAGCACCTACTAAAAGCAGTGGTGCTGTCTCCCCTATAGCCCGAGCAACCGACAAGATCATTCCCGTAACTATCCCATTCATAGCATTAGGTAACACAATACGACTCACTGTCTGCCACCTTGTGGCACCCAACCCATAACTAGCTTCTCGAAGAGAATCCGGTACTCCTCGTATCGCTTCTCTGGAAGCAATAACTACCACCGGCAATATTAGAAGGGACAATGTCAATGATGCCGCAAGGACCGTTGGTCCGATCTGCATCAGGCGGACAAAAACCGAAAGACCTAATATCCCATAGACGATACTTGGTACACCAGCAAGATTCCGAAGGTTTACCTCAAGAAAGCGAGTGTAACCATTATCAGGAGCATATTCTTCGAGGTAAACAGCAGTTCCAACCCCAATTGGTAATGAAAAAACAACTACGAAACTAATAACCCATAAACTACCAACAAGAGCACTTATGAGGCCTGCCATAATTGGCGTTCTTGACGCATTCTTCTGGAAAAAAGCAACATCGAACCACGGATTAAGGTACAGAATTTGTCCGTCCTCAAGACCAGCAAGCAAATCGTTCTGTTCACTAAATCCCTTAAAAACCCCTATGTCGTCTATTCGCTTATCACGGCTGTTAGAGACCAACCAACGCCAGGATTTGCCGTCAGCTAACCACACAAACTGGACTCGATTGCGAAGACGAAACTTCCGAAGTCGTTCCTTATCGTGGAAAAGCCCATCAATTTCTGCTGCATCGAGACCCTGAGCAGATAATTCAAGACTCACAACCTGCTTCCAAGTACTAAAACCGCGAAAAGACTCGGCCCAAGAAAAAGTCTGCGAACTCCCACGAGGCTCAACCACTTGCCATGAGACACTACCAACTAAAACGTCACCGAGTAGAGCTAAAATCAACCCAATAGCCAATACCACTGGAAGCAGTGTTAATGCCTTGAACATGACTCCACGACGCTTACGAGCTTCCAAATGTTTGCGCTCGCTTAACGTAAGAAGATTCCCATCATTCTTTAAGGGCTTACTGGCCTGTTTGGTGTTGTTACTTGTCATTCGTATTTCTCTGCAAAACGACGAACTACGATTTGAGACAATACGTTGAGACCAAGAGTCATTACGAATAGTGTGGACGCTACAGCAAATAGAGATCGGGATGCTATGGAGCCAGCTGGCTGATCGCCGGTAGCAGCTTGCACAATAAACGAAGTCATTGTAGCTATGGTTTCCCTAGGGTCAAAGGTAAAATTTGGTTTCTGGCCGGCCGCTAGAGTTACTATCATCGTCTCGCCGATAGCGCGAGACATTGCCAAAATAAATGAGGCCACAATTCCTGACAGGGCCGCAGGAATGACGACTCTGGTAACCACTTCATATTTTGTGCCACCCAGCCCATAAGCGGCCTCACGCAGCGACCTAGGGACAGCTTGCATAGAATCTATAGATATGCTTGAAACCGTAGGTAGGATCATAAAGCCCATCACAATACCAGCGGATAAAGGATTAAAAAACTTTAAACCTGGTACGAATTGTTGCAATATTGGGGTAACAAATAGCAACGCAAAATAACCCAACACAACCGTAGGGATCCCAGCAAGAACCTCAAGTATCGGAACAGCTGTCCGCCTCGCACGTGGACTTGCGAATTCAGAAAGGAATACAGCTGCACCCAATCCCATCGGGAGTCCTGTGACAAGAGCGATGGTAGTAACAAGGAGTGTCCCAAGAAGCAATGGTGAAATACCAAAGCTTCTTTGGCTCTCTGCAAATAATGGGGTCCATTCCCGCGAGGTCACGAATTCCCAAAGAGTCACAGCTGGGTCGAGGAAGAGTCCTATTGTTTCGCGGGCTAGTACAACTATCACTGCAAAAGTAGTGAGTATCGATATGCTAGCAAAAACAAAAAGCATGAAACCTATAATTGCCTCGCGAACACGGCGATTTCCTCTACGAGCAAGGCCTGTTTTTTGAGCTAATTCTCGTTGGCTACTGATAATTACGCCTCTCATTATGTAGCAACCGCAAGGACAGAAGTTTCTTATAAAAGCCACTAATGGGCGGCTAGACCCCAAGTAACCTCGGGGACTAGCTTAACCCAGTTAAATAAGGTTCCTACCAGAGTCAGTTCTTTCTACTCTGCTCCAAGTACTTCTAGGACTGTCTTGCCAGCACCATCAATAAAGATAGAACCGGTTGAACTACTGTTGAAGCGCTCGAGGGAAAGCTCGTAAGCTTCTTCATCAAGCAACGCATATCCTGTATCAGCGATGAACTCACGAGCTTCGTAAGAAAGGTAAAACTCGACGAAAGTCTGCAGGTATGGATGAGATTCCGTAGCGTTTTTACTCACATAAATAAATAGCGGGCGAGCTAACGGAGTGTAGACACCTCCCTCGATTGTGGTCGTACTTGGTTCGACACAGCCTTCACCACCATCAATGTGTACTGCGTTGAGTTTATCGGCCTCTTCGAGGTAATAGGCGTAACCGAAGAAACCGAGCGCGTTAACATCTTGCTCAATGCCTTGCACTAGAACGTTGTCGTCCTCGCTGGGGAAGAAATCCGTGCGTACAGCACCACTTTCACCGTTAATCTCGTCAGTAAAGTAGTCGAAAGTACCTGAATCGACTCCTGGGGCGTATAACACAATCTCCTGGTTTGGCCATTCGGGTCGTATTTCACTCCAGGTGTTAACAGTCGAGCCGGGTCGCCAAATCATGTTAAGCTCTTCGACGCTCATGCAAGTAGCCCAGTCGTTTTCCTTGTTAACGGCGACGGTTAGCGCATCAAAAGCCACTGGTATCTCAACAAACTCCACCCCGTTAGTTTCACATAACTCCCACTCGCTGGTTTTAACGATGCGGCTCGCATTTGTTACCTGGGCTTCACCAACACAGAATTTCTTGAACCCACCGCCAGTGCCAGAAAAGGCAACGCTTACATTAGCATCGGGGTATTCGATTGAAAATTCTTCAGCTACTGCTAATGTAATCGGATAAACAGTAGAGGATCCATCAATACGGATTTCCTGTGCTATAACTACAGCACTCAAGAGCGCAAGAAGGGCTACACATCTTCGGATAAGAATCATTTCTACCTCCGACTAAAGCCTACTAAAGCCATGTCAAGGATTTGTCAGCCTGGCTCAGCACTGCCGTCCAAATCCCGTTCTTTAGCCAACACGCAGTAAACTCGCCTGTATTTGTGCAAGCAGCTCGCCAGTTTCGGTTAAACGACGTCTTTCTTCTTGAACAACTTCTGCCGGAGCATTCCTAATAAACTTGTCATTCGAAAGTTTCTTATTACTGCGTTCTTGGTCTTTTTTTAGTTGCGCAACTCGCTTTTCTTGCCTATCGCGCCATTCCCTACCATCAATTAACCCCGCAAAAGGTAGTACCACCTCAATATCTGGCACCACCTGCGAAAGAGACATTCCTTCAGGTTTCCCCTCAAGAAGTTTGCTCCGGGTTAAATCCTGAAATACGTCCCGGTTGTTGTAGAGGATAGATGCTGCTGGGCCATCCGCAAAAATTGTAATATTCTGAGACGGAGAGAGGTTCGCCTCAGATCGCAAGTTGCGTACTGCTCCCACGGCCTCACGAAGATGATCAAATTCTTGTTCAGCTTCCGGATCCAATAAGTTCTCGTCGACCTCTGGCCACGAAGCTAACCCGAGCTGCTCATCGGCATCAAAATGCGTATATATCTCTGATGTGATAAACGGTATTAGGGGGTGAAGAAGCTTGAGAATTGTCTTTAAAGTGAAGCTGAGCACTCTCCTAGTACCCGAATCGTCATTTCGTAGAGATGCTTTAGAGGCCTCGAGATACCAATCACAAAACTCGCTCCATACAAATTCGTACATCGAGCGGCTGGCTTGACCTAACTCGAAGGATTCCATTTCTCCAGTGATTTCGAAGATAGCTCTTTGAAGGCGACTCATCATCCAGCGATCCGCTAGACTTGTGGGTGAACCGGCTTTTGGATCTTTTCCAATATTGATAAAGGCAAACCGCGCTGCATTCCATAGTTTGTTATTGAAGTTCCTGCCCATTTCGACTCGGCGCTGATCCCAACGAATATCTTGGCCGCCTGTCGAAGCGTAAGACATGGCAAAGCGTAACGCATCAGCACCATATTCACTAATGACTACGAGTGGATCGATCCCATTGTTTTTCGATTTCGACATTTTACGACCTTCTTCGTCTAAAATCAGGCCGTGTAAAAGTACATCCCGAAACGGTTTAGAATCCGTAAAGTGATAACCAGACATTTGCATTCTTGCTACCCAAAAAAAGAGAATGTCGTAACCAGTGACTAGTACTGAAGTCGGGTAAAACTTACGGTAAAACGGATCGTTCACATCAGGCCAGCCAAGTGTAGAAAATGGCCAAAGATTCGACGAAAACCAGGTGTCAAATACGTCGGAGTCCTGAACCAATTGCAAGTTCTCGTAGCGAGGATCGTCAGGAGCATCAGTAAATGGGTCGTCTGGATCAGGAACGTAAATGTTCCCTTCATGGTCATACCAAGCTGGAATTTGGTGACCCCACCACAGTTGTCGTGAGATGTTCCAGTGCCGAATATTAGCTAGCCAGTCTCGGTTCACCTTTGCGTATCGCTCTGGATGCAACCTAATTTCCCCGTCATCGAGAGCTTTCAAGACCCGTTGGGCTGCGCTGTCCGTGTTGTAAAACCACTGCTCAGAAAGAATGGGTTCAACTGGCTCCCCAGTTCTACCTGAAATCCCGATTGGAATCGTATGCTTCTTGACACTAAGAACAGCACCATTAATTTTTAGGGCCTCAACTACTCGCTCCCGAGCTTCGAAACGATCTAAACCCTGAAATTCGGTCGGAACAAGTTCGCTTGTGAGACATGCATTTCGATCAATTACGCTGAGGCAAGGAAGGTCGTGTCGTTCACCAATCTCGAAATCAGTTTGGTCATGAGCAGGAGTAACCTTTAACACTCCTGAACCGAACTCCATGTCTACATTAGAATCAGCAATGATGGGAACCCAACGGTTGGTGAGCGGAATCTTAACTTTCTTCCCCACAAGATGACGAAAGCGATCATCGTTGGGGTTAACGGCAACAGCAGCATCGCCAAATATGGTTTCAGGTCGAACGGTAGCTATGCCTAAGTGACTACCGTCTGCATGTTCATATGCCAAGGTATATAGCTTTCCGGGACGTTCGTCACGATCTACCTCTAACTCAGACAGGGTGGTCTGACTACGAGGATCCCAATTAACTATGCGCTCGCCCCTATATACCAGCCCTTGATGATAGAGATCCACAAATTGTTTTCTAACTGCTCGGCTCAAGCCTTCGTCCATTGTGAATCGGAGTCTATTCCAATCAGCAGAAATACCCAGGCGCTGTAATTGTTCTAAAATTACTCCCCCGTATTTTTCCTTCCAAGTCCACACCCGTTTTAGGAACTCGTCGCGACCAAGATCGTGACGGCTAACGCCTTCCTCTGCAAGTACTGCTCGTTCAACTACCACTTGGGTACTAATGCCTGCATGGTCAGTACCGGGTTGATAAAGGGTTTCGTACCCTTGCATCCTTTTGAACCGAACTAACGCATCGATAATCGTGTTGTCGAAAGCATGTCCTAAGTGAAGGTTTCCAGTCACATTAGGAGGTGGAATCACAACGCAAAAAGGTTCTCTTTCACTATTTGGCAAAGCCTCAAAAGGCTCTTCTTTCCAAAGTTTAGCCCAACGCTCTTCAACATCAAATGGATCGTAGCGACTAGCCATTTCAGGAAACGCCGAAACCTTCATTAATAACCACCGTTCATACTGGAAGCAGAGGTTATACCCTCCGACCTAGTAAAAATAATCATCATTACAGACATTTCTATTCAAGAAGTTAACTGCATTTCTCAGTTCCAACTGCCTGTGTTAACAATTAAACCCTTTTTTAAGCCTAACTTGCTAATTAACCCCTAGAGGGTCCAGTAGAATACTTGACCCTTCACATGTCCAAATCTGCATACGTCACTAAAGTATTTAGGCAATCGTTGTTAGGTCCGCCACACAAATCTATCGAATGCAGTATCTTTTAGCAAACCCAGGTAGCAGGTACTTCTGCGATTAGTAGAAACATAAATACTTTGAACTAAGAGATTCATAAACCTTTTTTCTCTGCCTCTTGAGTTCTTAGCAATCAGATTCCGGACTTACTAATTAGAGTAGCGGCAGCTCCATGGCCACTTGAGTGCTAATTATTCCTGCTAGTCCACGTGCTGCGTCCCGAAAAGCCTGGGCCTGGGGGTCATCCGGATCCGTCAAAACAAACGGTTTGCCTTTATCCCCAGACTCTCTTATAGAACGAGCAATGGGAATCTGCCCTAAAAGCTGTAGGCTTTCAGATTTGGCCAATTCCTCAGCGCCACCCTCACCAAAAATGTAATCGCGTGTACCATCAGGCAGTTGATAGTAGGCCATATTTTCAAGCACGCCAAATACAGGAATATGAGTCTTACGGAACATACTACACGCCCTTCGGACATCCAGAAGAGCCATATCTTGTGGTGTAGTAACTAGTACGGCTCCGGTAACATTCACAAGCTGACTTAATGATAACTGAACATCGCCAGTTCCTGGTGGCAGATCAATCAATAAATAGTCAAGTTCTCCCCAGCTAGTTTGATTCAGCATTTGATTGATAGTACCGTGCAAAATCGGGCCTCGCCACGTAAGGGCTTGACCGTCTTCTACAAGGTTAGCGATAGAGATGATACGCACTCCATAACTTTTGAGGGGAAGCATATTTTTTTCGTCATCGGCCATTAACCGCCGACCCTCAACCGCAAACATTTTCCCCTGACTAGGACCATATATGTCAGCGTCTAACAGACCCACGGAAGCTCCATCAGCAGCAAGATTAGCAGCAAGATTAGCGGTGACGGTAGACTTACCCACACCACCCTTTCCAGATCCTATTGCGATGATGTTTTTGACTCCTTGCAATGGTTCCTTTTGTGGCCCTCGTACAACTACGCTGAACTTGGTCTCTACTTCACTAGCGCCAACACCAAGGAGCGCATCGCGAACCCCTACCTCAATCGAATCCCTATGCGGACTTGCAAACATACCGAGTTCAATGCGAATTGAAACCTTACTTTCAGAAATATCAATACTATCGATCAATCCTAAGCTCACAAGGTCCCTGCCAATTGCTGGCTCATTAATCTGCTTTAAGGCTTCCATTACTATTGCCTTATCAATTCCTGCCATACGCCGCAGCCTATCAGGCTGTCCGTTAAGCTACAAGTCGACTGTTAAGAGTTGATTCGCGACATTGTTCAACACGTTCAGGGTAAGCTCTCGCATGGGCAACGTGGTGGTAATCGACTATGGGTCACAATACACCAGGTTAATAACCCGGAGATTGCGTGAGCTCAATGTCTTTTCAATTATTGTAAATGCTGATGTAAACCTGCAGGAGGTGCGATCCCACGAACCTTCCGGCATCATCCTCTCGGGAGGGCCCGAAAGTGTTTATGCCGAAGGAGCTCCGGGGCTTCCTGAAGGCCTTGTTGAATCAGAAATACCAATTCTGGCCATCTGCTACGGAATGCATCTTTTAGCCCGAGCTCTCGGAGGAGTCGTCGAACCAAGTTCGCTTCGAGAATACGGCAAGGCCATTCTTAATGAGTTCGATGGACTTTTGTTCAAAGGAGTCGAAGGAGACTTCATAGCCTGGATGAGTCACGGAGATTCAGTGATTGAAATCCCTGACGGTTTTAAAGTCACCGGATCGACTGACAACTGCCCCATAGCCGCTATGGAGAATGCCAACAAAGGCTATTACGGACTCCAATTCCACCCAGAAGTTCAACACACTCCTCAAGGCGACCAGATTTTGAGAAATTTTCTAGACGCTATCGAAGCCGACCGCTCTTGGACGCCAGAAAGCATTGTAGATTCCCTAACTTTAAACGCGAAAAAAGAAGTAGGGGAAGACCAAGTGTTGCTTGGGATTTCAGGAGGAGTAGACTCGAGCACCCTGGGCCTACTACTGCATAGAGCCATTGGAGAACGCCTTCACGCAGTTTTTGTCGATCATGGTCTCCTCCGCGAAGGTGAAGCGGAGGAAGTGGAGGCATCTTTACGGGACCTCGGTATCAACTTAACAGTGATACAAGCTGCTGAGCAATTCCTCACGGCCCTTTCTGGCGTAACTGATCCTGAAGACAAACGGAAAATAATCGGGGCTGAATTCATTGAAGTTTTCAACATTGCCGCTAAAGACCTCCAAAAGAAATTTGGGCATATCCGGTTTCTTGCTCAAGGAACTCTTTACCCTGACGTTATTGAGTCAGCTGGTGGCGATGGAGCGGCCAACATTAAGTCTCATCACAACGTGGGAGGCTTACCTGAGGACCTGACATTCGACCTCCTTGAACCGTTCCGGACATTATTTAAAGATGAAATTCGTGCAATAGCCAGTACATTAGGACTCCCGAAATCATTACGTGACCGGCACCCGTTTCCAGGACCAGGCCTTGCCATCCGTTGCATCGGGGAGATTACCCAAGAAAGACTAGCTGTACTCCGCCAAGTAGATCACATCTTCATAGACGGATTAAAAGAGTTCGAGATGTATGATCAAACCTGGCAAGCTCTAGCTATTCTAACGCCACTGCGTTCGGTAGGCGTAATGGGTGATGGCCGAACTTACGAGCACACGATAGCCTTGCGTGCAGTTTCCAGCAAAGACGGCATGACTGCAGACTGGTCACGCCTTCCACACGAATTCTTAGCGACGATCTCTAACCGAATCATTAATACTGTTCCTGAAGTTAATCGCGTTGTTTACGACATTACGAGTAAACCACCAGGGACTATTGAGTGGGAATAAGGATTAACGACTTTTGAACGGGATGCCTTATCGTCAAAGCCAAATTTGTAGCTCTTTTTGTGAGCATTGATTCGAGAATTATATTTATCTCTTCCCTTACTTTACAGAAGATTAATTGCTGAGCTTGGTGTATGACCAAGTCTGCGAGCAATATTTTATGCATGGAGATGTTAACTGCAATGCACGGAAAAATAAATTAGTTTTTAACGCAATCGGTAAAGAGTATTAGACGATTCTTAAGTCCTAAGAGCAAATAGCCCGACAATTACGAAAATGAAATAAATTTGCACGTTACTTTTAAGCGGAAGTGATCTTAATATAAGGCTTACGATAACCACAACCCATCCAGGCAGTACTGACTCTTGATACTCGAGGTTCACACTACTATATTTGTGATAACACCCCAATAATAATGAGTCGACAAAGGACGATATCAGTACCAACAATGGTAGACTGCAGAATGTCTGGGGAGCGAAGTTATCAAATCCTCAACCTGGTTGCTGAAGCTTACATCAGTTCCGCTAGGCCCATACCTTCATCGGAGATTGCTAACCATTTGCAAGTCAGTAGTGCAACTGTAAGAAACGAGTTTATAGTTCTTGAAGAGAAAGGATTTTTATACCAACCGCATACTTCTTCCGGTAGAGTGCCGACAGCAAAAGGATTCCAAACTTACGCACGGCATTTTATTCCCCCTCGCCGCTTACCTTATCGGGATCGACAATTCGTAACTCGGAGGCTTTCAAGTGTACATGGCGAAAGACTCCTGGGGGAAATAGCAACAGTAGCTGCGGACCTTTCTAGCTATGCAGTAGTTTTAACCCTCCCTGCTGACGACAACCTCCGCACAATCGAAATTCACCTTTCATTACTTAGTTCACGCCACCTACTAGCTGTCATTGTCCTTGAAAACGGCTTGGTTCGTCAGATTTCTGTAGATCTTGATCCGGTTCCGAATGAAAAAATCATAAGTGATGCTGAGCGCTACCTCCGACAGTTAGCCGTCCCTGTGGGATTTATCCCCCAGGCTCTAGTAGAGATAGCTAAAGACACCAACAGTGAACTAACTCGAACTCTACATGCCGTAGCAAGGGCATGGCCAGAAGCAACACCCGACCGGCTATATAGTCAAGGTCTCACCAATCTGCTAGCAGAACCTGAATCAAGAGATCCAGATTTTATACGAATAGCGGTTGAAAAGTTTGAGACTCCCCATGGTTCTAATCGCACGGATGAAGGTCAATTGACACTGCAGCTAGACGACACATTAGCTGCCATTTCAGCCCAAATACATATTGGATCTAGCCGAGGCATTCTAACGTTACTGGGGCCTGCCCGAATGCGTTACCCCGAAGCGCTTATGATTGCCTTGGGCGTTTCACAAGCTGCAACAGACAACCTATCCGTTGGGCAGAATTAATCACTAGAAACTATGAAAATCACCATTTTGTTTTTTGCACACCTCCGTGAACTAGCGGGAAAAGGATCCATAGATCGTGACGTGCCCGCTGGCTCAACAGTCCGTGATGTTGCGTTACTACTTGAGCGTGAGATCGATGGCCTTGTACTAGCCGGGACCCTATGCGCTATCAACGAAGCATATTCGGAACCCGACGGCCTGTTAAACGATGGTGACAGGCTTGCATTCCTTCCTCCAGTCGCAGGGGGTTAAGGTCTATGACTGATTACAACATTGTTACCCGAGACCCAATTGACTTGAGCGTTCTAGTTCCTCTTATTTCTGCAACCGAATTCGGAGCAATCGCAACATTTCTCGGTTTAGTGCGCTCCCCCAACAATGGCAAAGTAGTTTTGTACATAGATTACGAAGGTTACGAATCCATGATGGAAGCTCAGATGCAATCGATAGCGACAGAACTTCGAGAAGATTTCAACATTGGTCAGGTTGTAATCGCGCACCGTCTTGGGCGATTACAACCTGGAGACACCAGTATCGCAGTACTTGTTTCTGGTCGACATAGGAAAGAAACCCTTGCAGCTTGTGCTGCAGGCATAGATAGGATTAAAGAGCGCTTGCCAGTTTGGAAACATGAAACAACCACAGAAGGAACTAATTGGGTCCCAGGAACGAACGTCGCTGGTAAAACTCTTTAGATTAAGTTCGGACGAACCTTATGGAAAATAAGTAAACTTAGTGCTGTATACCTGAATTGATCGTTATTCGGTACACAAGTACGGTGTGATTTATACACATGTACGGTGTGATTTAACAGAAAGTCAGGTCAAATCAAGGTACTTTGAATTAGATAGAGTGAGGGATACATGTTCTACCAACTATGTTCTAGAATAAAATTTTTGTTAGAGATCTACCTGAATTTCAGAGCCTTTACCTGTCATCACCGATATTGTTTTCGTCAACAGAAAAAACCCGAAACACTGTCATGATTTGCTCAATAAAATTAGAATCGCTGGAAGCTACAAATTTGTTAGCTAGCACAATTCTCAGGAAATGTTCCTTTGGGAGTTTACTCTTATTAACCGGGCCGATGGGAATAGGTAAAACAACCCTCGTGCAGTACATCGCAGCCCAACTACACAGTAAGGCGCGGGTGACAAGCCCGACATACACACTAATTCACGAATACCCAACCTCCTCGGGAGTTTTAACTCATATTGATGCGTTCCAACTACCAGGATCAGAATCTCTAATACGCTTTGGACTAGATGATTACCTAGAAAGATCCCGCCTTGTCGTCGTCGAATGGGGGGAGGATCTTAGGAAACCCTATCCCGAAGCTATGCATATTGACCTCGTCTCGCACGACGGTATTAGAGTTGCCCAGATTTTCATACCAAGAACACATCAAAGGAAGGTCGCTGAATGAAAATTTATCTAGGAATAGATACAGCAACAACCTTCCTAAGCCTTTCTCTTTGGTCCCCAGAAAAGGGGAGGTTGGCTTACCGTTCGCCGAACGTAGGCCGTTGCCACACCAAGAGGTTCATCACAGAATTAACTGGTCTGTTCAATGACGCCAATATAGAAGCCAAGGCTTTAACTGGGATAGGAGTAGGAGTTGGACCTGGTTCCTACACTGGACTCCGAGTGGGCATAGCTGCCGCACAAGGAATAGCCCGTGGCCTTGATGTACCTTTAGCTGGCTGCGATACCCTTGCGGCTCTGGCGGCTTCTGGACTACGAGAAGATGGTAAGGCTTTTGCGATTTTAAATGCCCATCGCGGTAACGTGTACACCGGACTTTATGAGAAATCAGAAGGAGTGATAATAACTCTACAACAACCTTCTAAGATTAGTCTTACGGAGTTCACTAAGGTAGGAACTAGTCATCCAATTATTGATTCCGTACCCCCCGATACAAGCTACATTGCGTCCCGGGTTAGCGACGGATCCCCTGTAGAACCTTTGTACCTGTGATAAACGATAGAACCTCTCCCACGTAACATCCCTAGGCGGTATACTGAGGTGTTGCATAGAACCGTAAGTTTATGAGAAGGGTTCGAGCACGTCTGAGGTGAGGATGTTCAAGCTCTGGCAGGAGATTGGTGTAGATCTAGGAACAGCTACAGTCTTAATCTATGTCAAAGGCAAATCAATTATGCTTCGCGAACCTTCGGTCATAGCTATGGTGCGTGACTCTGGTGACGTTAAAGCAGTAGGGGATGAAGCTTACCGCATGCTCGGTCGTACTCCCGGCAATATCGTCGCGGTCCGACCAATGCGAGATGGAGTAATCGCTGACTACGATTTAACAGAAAAGATGCTTAAAGCATTCGTTCAAAAAGTAATCACGGGAGCTGGACGTTTTTTTAAGCCTCACATAATGGTCTGTGTTCCTTCAGGAGTAACTGAGGTAGAGAGGCGCGCTGTTCTTCAGGCCACACGAGAAGTAGGAGCACGAAAAGCCTTTCTAATTGAAGAACCTCTAGCTGCTGCAATAGGGGCCGGCGTAAACATAGCGGAACCCACTGGCTCAATGATTGTCGATATCGGTGGTGGTACCACCGACGTTGCAATAATCAGCCTCGGAGGTATCGTTGTATCGGAAAGCATGCGCATAGCTGGTAATGAATTCGATGAAGCAATCATCCGTTACATTCGTAACAAAGAAAATCTTCTAATCGGAGATCGAACGGCTGAGGAAGTAAAAACTAAAATCGGGGCAGCTGTAGTTAGGGGTCCTGATGAAGTGCACGAAATAGATGTCCGAGGGCGTGATCTAATAAATGGCCTCCCTAAGACTATTTCACTGACCACTGAAGACACTGTTGAGGCGCTACGAGAACCTATACAAAAAATTGCGGACGGTGTCCGACGAGTCCTAGAGCTAGCACCACCAGAGCTTGTTGCTGATGTGATTGACCGCGGCATAATTATGACTGGGGGCGGGTCAATGCTTAAGAACTTCGACGAATTATTACGACAAACAACAGGTATCCCAGTAGTCGTAGCAGAAGATGCTATGGACTGTGTTGCCCTTGGAACAGGACGGGCTCTGGACATGGTTCATGTCTTACAAGACGCGCTGACTTCGGATAACTTCCTCCGACGCTAATCATGCAAGCCTGCCGGGCTAAGATTGTTCTAACATTTGTGTTGGTAGTAGCTATTGCCACAGCAGAAGATTTCCCTTTAAGTGAACTGGTAGAAGGCCAAAACGGATTTGGTGTTACTGAAGGGGTTGGAGGTAAACTCGAACGGTTTCCCATTAAAATCCTTGGCGTTCAAGAAGATCCCAGCCTTGGATTCCCGCTGATCATAATAAGAGCAGAAGGCGAGCTAATAGACCAAGCTGAGGGTATATCTGCAGGTATGAGCGGGAGTCCAGTATATCTGCACAAGGATGACCAACAAGAGAAATCTCTACTAGGAGCCATCGCATATGTGTTTCCAGAAAGCGATCACCATCTGGCTCTCGTTACTCCCATAAGCGCTATGCGAGGCTTATTTGATGAACCGGAAACTATTCCATTCGGGACGTGGCCTACCGGCGGTTTAACTGCAGCAGTACCAGTAGCAACTCCTCTATTACTATCTGGAGTAAGTAGTAGGACTATTGATCGGCTAGGTCCTCTCCTTAGAGAAAGTCCGTTAAACTTCTTACCAATACAGACAGGTGGTACAGTCCAGTCCGACGAATCAACAAGTCTGGAGGCAGGCAGCGCTATAAGCATCCAGCTCGTTCGTGGCGACATAACCGTTGCAGCCATAGGGACTGTTACAGAAGTAGCTAACGGAGAAGTTTTGGCTCTAGGGCATTCCCTTCTTGGACTCGGCAATGTTTCATTTCCTCTTACCACCGCTGACATCATCCATATTGTCCCTAGCGACCTTGTGCCTTTTAAATTAGCAAACAGCGGAACCCATATTTTAGGATCTATCATTCAGGATCGCTTTGCTGGCCTCGCAGGAAATATCGACAAGAAACCAGATTTACTACCGGTAAACATCAGCCTGAGTGATACGCGAAACACGCTAATCAGAAAAGTAGAAATAGTAAGAGAGGAAGGTCTCTACCCCACCCTCCTCCAAGTCAGCGTCCAGCAATTGCTCGACGAAATCCGCAACGAAGTAAGCGGCGGAACCAGTGAGCTTGCCTGGGAAATACTTTTCCAAACAGGGGACCGCCTTACAATGCTTCAACAAACAAGCCACCGCGACGATCTTGCTCTGGCAACTTCAAAAATTGCAGCAGAACCATTGAAAATCCTAAGCATTAACCCCTTTGAAACGCCAGACCTGAAACAAGTGAATCTAAACATCAGTTACGAAAAATACCTAAGAACAGCGGAACTGGTAAACGTTGACGCAGCTACCCTCGATGTGGCACCTGGTGAAGTATTAGTGGCTTACATCCGGCTCCAACCATACAGAGGCCAGGCGTTAGTTGAAGAACTCCTAATTGACCTACCGCAAGATCTAGAAGGCAAAGTCGCTTTAGTCTTTCGTTCCGGACAATATCGAGATCAAGATCAAGAGCAAGATAAGGAAGACTACGAACCATGGGACGGAGACATACTCTCTTTCGGAGACCTGCTAGTTGCTTTACGCGATGAACAGCAGGCTAGCGAACTCGTGATTGAAGTTATAACTGACGGGAAAGCCCGGCTTCTACAACGTCAAATCTTCCCATTTATTATAGAAGGACAAGAAACGCTTGAAATAGAAATCCAGAACCTAAACCAAGATGAAGCAGAAGAGGAGCAATAGCACGGTGACCAGGAAACTACCTAAACCCATAACAAGCTCAGAATTAGCTAATTGGCTAGACGGAAAATTGTTTGGAGAGTGTCGCCTCGTCACGCAACTAGTGCCACCTACAACACCAGTTGAAGGTGGCATAGCGGTTGCAGGCACAACCAAACTTCTCAAAACTGCACAAGGCTCGCAATTTAGTGTTTTGGTCGTATCCAGCGATGCTGAGTACCGTGAAAGTCAACCAATAATCAAAGTCGAAGATACACGAGTCGCGCTTGCTCTTCTCAGTTCAAGGTTTAACAATCGACCTGAAGATAACCCTGGCATACACCCAACAGCAACAATCGACTCCACTGCCCATGTCGCAGAAGGGGTTAATGTAGGCCCAGGAACTGTTATAGGTCCACACGTCAAGATCGGAGTGAACACTAGTATAGGTCCTGGATGCGTAATAGGACATGGCACCCAACTGGGCGATAGTTGCCGGCTTTACGCAAAAGTAGTTTTATACGACGGAGTTTCGATTGGGAACGGGGTCCATCTTCACAGCGGAACTATAATCGGAGCTGATGGGTTCGGATACGCAGTAAGCCCAAAGGGCATGCTTAAGATCCACCACCTAGCCGGAGTAATTATTGGCAACAACGTAGAAGTTGGAGCTAACACTACTATCGACCGAGGTACCTTAGATCCCACTCGAATTGGAGACCGCTGCAAGATCGACAATCACTGCTTTGTAAGTCACAATGTTCAAATAGGAAATGACACAGTCATTGCTGGAAAAGCGGGCATTGGTGGTAGTACTAAAATAGGCTCGCGAGTACTTGTAGGAGGTGGGACAACTCTTGCCGATCATATTTCGATAGGTGATGACGCTCGCATTTCATTCTGCGCGGCGGTTACAAAAAATGTTCCGGCTGGAGAAACCTTCAGCGGTTTCCCAGCTATGGCTCACCGGAAATTTACAAGACGACTTTATCTCCTCGGAAGACTCGAAAAGATGTGGCAAAACGTTAAGAGTCTCAGTAGTGATTGAAGGCATTACTTTACACGGGGGTACTCGAAGTAAAGTTAGGATCTTCCAAGACAGCGGTGCAGTACGTTTCCGACGTGCAGGCCAAGAAATACCGGCAAAGCTAAGTGCCGTTACTGGCACTGATCGTTGCACCGTCCTTGGAGTAGGCCCAGCCCGAGTAGCTGTAGTAGAGCATTTGCTCGCTAGTCTATACACCCTGGATTTATGGACAGGATTAGTTATTGAAGTTGATAACGACGAGCTGCCTATACTTGACGGATCTGCCCAACCTTGGATCGAGACCCTAGCACCTTTTGGTAAAGGCCAAAAACCTATAGCCTTACAACCGAAGAAAGGCTTGAATCATCGGCAGGGCTCAAGTTCAATGATGATAGAACCTGGGGAGCATAGCCTTTGTACAAAAATTGAATTCCCACACCCAGCAATCGGCCATCAGGCTTGGTGTGGTGGTCCAGATTCCTTTTCTTCCTTGTTAGGCGCACGAACATTCGGCTTTCTATCTGAAGCAGAGAAGCTTAAGGAAGCAGGTTTAGCATTAGGAGCAAGTCTAGAAAATGCTATTGTCTTTGACGATATGGGCCCACTTCGTCCGTTACGCTTCCCAGACGAGCTGGCTCGCCACAAAGCACTGGATGCCCTTGGAGATATGTTCTTACTTGGCTATCCTCTCGAGGGGAAAATTACCGTGACCCGTGGATCTCATAAACTCCATGTAGACTTCCTAAAAGAGTTGTTTTCCGAGAAGCCTCCGGAGATGGACCTGTGAAACCCCTAAGGGTAGCTGTAATTGGTGCTGGAGTAATGGGTAGATTCCATGCAAATGTTTATGCCACGCTTTCCCAAACTACTCTTATAGCAATAGTTGATCCAGACCCATCCCGACGCCATGAAGCTCAAAAGGTCTACGGCTGTACTGTGTATGAAACCTTAACGGAGTTACTAGAATGCGATCCACCCGACGCTGTTAGTGTCGCCTCGCCCACAATTACTCACCACGAACTAACCCGAACCTTGTTATCTGCAGGAATACATGTATTGGTAGAAAAGCCAGCTGCAACAAGCGTTGTTCAGGCCAAGGAGCTAGTGGAACTTAGCCGCCGCGAAGAGTTGGTCTTACAAGTAGGACACATCACGCGCTTTTATAAGGCGGTAGATATTCTTAACGCACAGATTAAAAGTCCTTACTTGGTAGAAGCACGTCGGCTAACCCCTTACGCTCGAATCCAGGACGTAGGAGTCATACTTGACCTAATGATTCACGACATTGACATTGTATTGGGAATTGTTGAAAGCCCCATAAAAGAGATTACCGTTGCTGGACATTTTCTCAACAGCGTTAAATACGAAGATCTAGCTGCGGCTCAAATACGTTTCGAAAACGGGTGTATTGCTCGTTTCTTAGCCAGTAGAATTGCGCCTGACGCTGAGAGGACCCTTGTAGTGGCAGAGGAGCATCAGACTCTTCATCTTGACTTCGCCAAGGAGCCACACACGGAAGTAGCGACATTTAGGCCGTTAGCGAATGGTGAAGAGAACCACGTGCAGGTTGATCGTCGGGTAGTCGTGGAAGATAATCCTCTCAGAAGGGAACTAGAACACTTCTTAGCGAGAATTGAGCAAAGCGCAGATCCTATTGGCACCCTTGAAGATGATTTACGATCACTTGAGCTAGCTACCTCTTTGATTGTAAAACTCCAACAACAACCATGATTGGCAAACAATGCGCTCGTCTCGTCAGAACCCCAGGCCTGATGGGATAAACTACCGACATGATCGATATTAAAGCGATCCTGCCGCATCGCTACCCATTCCTCTTCGTTGATTCTTTCGTCTATCAAGAAGGAGACGATTTCGAATGCATAAAGAACGTTAGTCACAATGAACCGTTCTTTATGGGTCACTTTCCTGAGGAACCAGTTATGCCTGGCGTCCTGATCATCGAAGCTCTTGCCCAAGCTGCTGCAATAGGCCTCGCAGTACGTGAAGAATTCCAAGAAGGTCGGCTCGGTTATCTTGCAGCAGTAGACGAGACAAAATTTAAGCGCAAGGTCGTTCCGGGGGATCAACTCAGACTTACAGGAACAATACTTTTGTTCAGGAAGTCGCTATTGAAGGTCAATGCCGCAGCGTTAGTAGGTAACGAACTTGCCGCTAAAGCAAAACTCACTTTCGTGCTAGCTAAGTGATATAAGGTGTCTTCAATTCATCCCACCGCAATTGTTTCCAGCAAGGCAGTTATTGGGCCTAGAATAACTATCGGACCGCTCGTAGTCATAGAAGACGATGTTGAGATTGGAGAAGATACAGAGCTTCTAACCGGCACTGTCCTTTTAAAAGGCAGTCGAATTGGGTCCCGATGTAAAATCGGACCCTACGCGATAATTGGTGGCCTACCTATGGATAACGCCTATCAAGGAGAACCTAGCCTGGCGATCCTTGAGGATGAAGTAGAGCTACGCGAGTTCGTGACAGTTCACCGCGCTACTGGGGAAGGGTCAGAAACGCGGGTCGGTACAGGTTCCTTAATCATGACCTACACTCACGTGTCGCACAACGTAAAAGTAGGTAAGCACACTACCCTTGCTACTTCCGTTCAACTAGGGGGCCACGTTCAGATAGGAGATTATGCTTTCCTCGGAGCTAATGCCCTTATCCATCAGTTCTGCCGAGTAGGCACTCAAGCAATTATGGCTGGCGGAAGCGCTACCTCTAAGGATATTTTGCCTCACTGTATGGCAGCAAGTACTCCAGCAACTCACTATGGATTGAATCGAGTTGGCCTAAGACGACGTGGCGTTACTGACGAACGTTATGCAGCTCTAGAACGAGCAATACGTGCTCTCCGTAGAAACGATAAAGAAAAGTTCGAAGAATTAGCTTGCCATAGCACTGATGTAAAAGTCATGAAACAATTCCGCGATGAATCAGAGCGTGGTGTAGCTTCCTTTGCAACTAGGAGGCCTTAGAGTGACTGAGGCGATTCTGGTTAGCAATGGACCTGGTGAACTTTACACCTGGGTCCAACCAGTTTTAAAGGAGCTTCAATCACGAAATTTGAAAGTAAAAACCACGATCTGTTTAATCCCTTGCCAGTTTGCGGCTGGGGACGAGACAGATATCGCACGGACGTTTGGTGCTGATAGCGTAAGCTCTCCAAAAGAATTTATTAGTTTCCTTACCACGGGCCGTATACCGCCAGCTTGGAGCGGTGACAATGGTTTCGTCTTAAGCCTCGGAGGTAGCCAGGCTTTGGCTCTTCGCCTTGGCAGGAAACTTGGTTATCCCACTTACCGTTACCATTTCATCCCATCCTGGCATCGAGATCTTAAAGCAATTTTTGTACAAGACAAACCTACAGAACGGCAGGCCCACCTTAAAGGGGCGCCTAATAACCGAATCAAGAGGGTAGGAAACCTGGTTGCTGATGCAGTGGATATCAGCACGCCACCTGAATCTACCAACTTTCCCCACATCCTTCTTTTTCCTGGTAGCCGCGATGCCTTCGCCGTAACGCTTATACCTTTTTTCCTTGCGTTAGCAGACGAGCTAGGTCAAATTTATCCTAATGCCAGTTTTGTGTGGCCAGTGAGCCGATTGCTTTCTGAACGCACTATTGAAGATGGTATCGCTGCTAAACAACCAGTATTTCCATGCAGCCTTGCAGGATCGCGCCAAGGAAATTTTGTGACAACACCCTCAGGCACCCTTATTGAAATGGTGCCTGAGGCCGACCGCTATAAACACATGCGGAATTCTGACATCGCAGTAACAATCCCAGGAACTAACACTCTTGAACTAGGCATAGCAGGTGTGCCGAGTATTGTTCTTCTACCAATGAACAAGCCTGAAGCCATTCCGCTCGAAGGAATTGGTCACTGGCTGGGTTTAATCCCTTTAGTTGGGCCTTTACTTAAGAGATGCGCTGTAAGGATTTTTGTAAATCGTCTATCTATCCCCATTTCCCTACCTAATAGGATTGCTGGGACGGATATAATGTTAGAGGTACGAGGAATAATTTCTGTCCCTCAAGTAGTAGAGAAAATAACCGGATTGATTGATGACCCAACAGATCTTTTGCGCCGGAGACGACAACTCCTTGCTAGCATGCCAAGACCTGGTGCCGCCAAAAAATTAGTTACCGAAATACTAGCGGACATAAATGCTAAATAGTCGTTTCCCCCCACTTTTTCCCAGGTCCCTTCTCGCTATCCTTGGTTTCTTTGCAGCTATAGGAACCGCCGGCCTGCGAGTCGCGATTATTCCTCTTTTCGTCACGCCTTTGTTTGATCAGGTACTAACAGCAGGAGACTTAAGCGCTTTACCGCGCATATTAGTACTAGTAGGACTAGCAGTAATTGGAACCTCGGTGCTTCTATTTAGCCAAGACAGTCTTTTCGGCCGAGAAGCAGCGACAACTGCAGAGCGTTGGCGAAAACAGATTTACCAAGATCTCCTAAACCGGCGTCCCGGAACTCTTCCCGGTACGAGCGGCGGAATCACAGGACGAATCCTTACTGATTTAAAAGATGTTGAGATGTTCATTCAGTTTGGCGTTGGTAGCTTGGTGGCTGAAACCGTTACTATACTCGGCACCCTAGGAATTCTAGCAGCACTTAGCTTCAACGCAACCCTTGCTCTCACCTTACTAACTATTCCTCCTATCGGAATACTCTGGTTAGTTGGCTACTGGCTTCGACGGGCAGCAACGTCAACACAAGAGAGTACTGAGGCGGTAAGTGCCCACTTACAAGAAGGCTTAAAGCATCATAGAGTGGCTAAGGCATTCAACGCTATTCATTTCCTAATGACGCGATTCTCTGTAGACAATAAGCTTACTCGCTTAGCATCAATCAGAAGAACCTATCTAGCTAGCCTGCAGGTTCCAATAACACAAATCCTGGTTTTCTTGGCCGTAGCGGGTCTTGTCAGTCTACTTGCCGGCCGAGTAGCCGGAGGAACCCTCACTGCAGGCGAAGCGGCAACGTTTCTAGCCTTAGTGGCATTCTTAGCTACACCAGCACAGATTCTGCCCCGTAGCTATGCCTTTTTGCAACAGGCCAGAGCAGCTCGGACCCGACTAATTCTACTCATGAGAATTACGGACAATATGCAAAGCATCGAACATCTAAAAAGTGACTCCCCAGGTCTAGAACTTCGAGACGTTACTTTCGGTTATCAACCAACCACCCCAATTCTTAATAACGTCAATATCGCCTTTGGTGATAAAGGACTAATAGCTTTGCAAGGTGAAAGTGGAGTAGGAAAAAGTACTCTCCTAAACCTAATACTCGGATTTCTATTACCTCAAAAAGGAGCTGTCCTGTGGGAGGGGCAGTTAATAGACCAACACCAAATCGCTGACTTAATAGGATACGTTCCCCAGGAAACAGATTTGCTTCGGGGAAGCATAATAGACAACTTACGTTTAGGACGCCCCGCGAATGAGACGGATACCTGGACAACCCTTAAAGACGTCCAGATGGATCATGCCGTACGGTCATTATCTGGTGGACTTAACTACCAATTGCAAGAGGATGGAGCAGGCTTATCGGGTGGCCAACGACAACGCCTGGCTGTGGCCAGAGCCTTGCTAGGTAATCCAAAAGTACTTTTACTAGATGAGCCCAGCGCCAACCTTGATCGCGAGACAGAAGCAGTTCTAATCGATACCCTCATCCGAGAATCACAATATCGCCTAGTACTCGTGGTAACACATAAACGTACCTTATTGGAATGCTGTGACCTAATCATACGCCTATCGGGTAATGGTTCCTTAGAAACTCATCGCCAAATAGCAGCAAAGAAGCTCTGATTATGGACCCAACTAATCTATATCAACTTCCTGACCTCTATGATGAGCAATACCTAGACTATCGGGATGACCTGTCCTTCTATTCTCGGTTGGCTGACGACCAAGGAGGTCCGATTCTTGAACTAGGAGCTGGAACGGGAAGAGTAACTGCCACCCTAGCCAGACGCGGGTACGAAGTAGTCGGATTAGATAATTCCGAAGCGATGCTTGAACGAGCTAGAGCCTATGTTGCATCTCAAGCAAACGGGAAGCAGGTGTCGCTTCTTCTAGATGATATTCGTACCTTCGAACTAAACCGCACATTCTCTTTGATTGTGGCGCCCTTCAACGTGTTTGCCCACCTCTATACGATGGCTGACCAAGACGCTGCACTTAATTCCATACGCAAGCACCTAGCATCGGACGGAGCTTTTGCACTCGACCTTTTCATACCGAAGTCAGAATCTAATAAAGGAATTAAACGAGAGCCCATGTTAAATCGTTCTCTGGGAGTTGGAAGAGAGTTGTTTTTGGTTCAGCACCACAATCCTGAAAATCAATTACTTGAATCTCGATATTATCTTGATACCACTAATAATGACGGGAGTCTTTACCGAAAAACAGCTATTCTCAAGCAACGCTATTACACTCGTTTTGAACTTACCCGTGCCCTAAAACAGGCCGGGATGACACGGACTCTCTTTTATGGGAGTTTTAATCGGGAACCGCTTACTCACGAAAGTAAGCAAATGGTCGTCATTGCTCGATGACGACTTCGACGCACTTCTCAGGTAAAACCTGAATCATCAACATTCTGCCATCAATCAATCAGGGTTTTCCTCACAAGAACTATAAGGCGATACTTGTCTTGCTTGATATGCCTAATTAGTCATCTGGTCACACTTGGGATTCCAATGCTCGCATAGCGGCTGCTACACCTACACCATGTTGCACGTTACTTCCTAACTCCCGTAACACGTCCTCTAAAACCGCAACCAAAAGTACGGCATCATTAGAATCAGCATAACCAAGGACAGACGGTCGGAATAACACATCGCGGGTGTGATCCTGACCCGCTGAAATCCGAACTCCCCGATCAGCAAATCCTTTGACAATTAGGGGAGCCATGATTTTTTCTGGCGCACGAAGAGCTGCAACTGCGGGACTAACTCTGGCCGCAAAACCTTTACACCCAATAGCTTCCGCACCCGCTAATATTGCAAAATTATTATGAGCACGACGCTGCCAAATAGTTTCAATTCCTTCGGCTAGCAAATTTTCTACCGCTTCATCGAGAGCATAAAAAAGGTTAACAGCCGGCGTGTAAGCACATTGACCTTCTCGTTGGCTATCCCTTTCCTTACGTAAATCCAAATAAAAACCCGTTTTAGCTTTTGCCCCATGTTCCCAAGCTCGCTCCGACAACCAAGCAATTGAAAGTCCTGGAGGACTCATAAATCCTTTTTGAGAGCCAGAGAAAATCCCGTCAAGCTGCCATTCGTGAGGCCGAAGTTCAGCAACAGTTAGGCTTGTTATGCAATCAACAAGAAGCAGGGCTTCGGGTACCGTATCGTGCACAGCTTTTGATATCGCCTGGATATCATGCAATGTCCCAGTAGACGTCTCAGAATGGACTACCAATACTGCAGAAACGTCCGGGTGTTTGCGAAGTTCGTCAGCAACCTCGTTAGCATCGATTGCTTCTCCCCAAGGCAGTGAATACTCCTCAACGCGATAGCCGTGGTGACGAGCTAGGGTTGCCCAACGCGCGCCAAATTTTCCTGCATGCAAAGCCAGTACCTTTGCTCCCGCTGGAACACAGGCTGTCAACCCAGATTCGAATGCTGCAGTACCGCTAGCGGTCAAAATCATCACATCGTCACCCGGAACTAAAGCTACCTCCGCTATTTTCGAACGAATCCGTTCAAGTAGTGCCGCAAATTCAGGGCTTCGGTGATGAATTGTCGGCTTCGCCATTGCTGCCAAAACTGCAGGAGGAACTTCCACGGGTCCAGGTGCTAGAAGCCTTGGCTTGTAGTTCCCAATGCCTGTCATAATTGCACCACTCGAAGACTCTGAATAACATCACTAAGGTTATTTAGTACGTTCAATACCGGTTCTCCTGGCAACTGGTCGAGGCTTAAGGCAAACATTGCTGACCCATCCTGATCAACGCGAGATAGCTGCATGTTATTTATGTTGACACCAGCATCTCCGAGGACAGTCCCGATACGGCCCACCGCACCAGGTCGGTCGTAATTCCTACAAATTAATAAGGTTCCTTCTGGCCTGATTTCAAGGGGATAATCGTCAACGCTGACAATTCTCGGATCTCCTTCCAACACCGTCCCGCTAACACTAGTACGTCCGACTCCGGTAAGAACTGACACTAGAATATGATTAGTGTAACCACGACTCTCAGGATCTGAAATTACTGAAAAACTAATGTGACGCTCACGGGCTATCGACATAGCATTGATATAGTTTGGCGCCTCATCAAGAAATACTTCCAGAAAACCCTTTGTAACAGCTACAACTACTGGGTCAGGATCAAGAGGAAAGTTCCCAGAAAACTCAACCTCAATCCTGTTGACCCTACCGTCAACAAGTTGGGCTATGGTTTTCCCCAAAATCTCACCCAATCGTAAATGGCCTCCAAGAGCTGATATAACGTTTGGATCTAGGGCAGGGGCATTAACTAATCCCTGAGATAGTTCTCCATGGAGCGCCCTTGCCGTTCGCTCGAGAATTTCAGCCCCTATCCTTTCCTGAGCTTGTGTGGTGTTAGCTCCAAGGTGGGCAGTAAACACTACGTCGGTCCTCCCAATCAAAGGGTTATTAGTATTCGGCGGTTCTGTCACAAAAACATCTAGTCCAGCAGCAAATACCTTTCCCTCTTCGAGGGCGGATGCTAGGGCCTTCTCCTGCACAATTCCGCCCCGAGCCGCATTAACGACTACCACGCCTTCTCGCATAAGGTTAAATTCTGCTGGACCGATTATTCCCGTAGTTTCCTTAGTGAGGGGTGTATGAACCGTGAGTATATCTATTCGGGATAACATTTCGTGCAGGTCATCGTATAGCACAACGTCAATCTGTTCAGCCCGACGATGGGAGACATATGGGTCATAAGCGATTACCGTCATTCCAAGAGCTTGAGCGCGCTGACTGACTAAGGAACCTATCCGACCTAACCCTACTATGCCAAGGCAAGAACCGTTAACCTCGCGTCCTAGAAAATGTCGGTCCCAAATACCTTTGCGAATCATACGATCAGATTGACTAACGCCTCTTACAGCGTTGAGCATTAGCGCGATCGCAAGCTCCGCAGCAGAAATATTGTTCGCTTCCGGTGCATTAACAACAATTATCCCGTGGCGACTTGCTGCTTCAATATCAATGTTATCAATACCTACTCCAGCGCGACCAATTACCTTGAGCCGTGATGCACTTCCAATTAGCGGTTCATCTACCTGTGTGCGACTACGGGTAACCAGAGCGTCAAACTCTGGTAGTACACGCTTAAGTTGATCGTATTCGATATCAGGAGAGTAAACAACCTCGATATCCGAAGCGTTTAATTTGCCTATGTGAATCGTGTCTGAGACAAGAATTCTTAACATGCTCGAGTGACTATAGCATGGGGTAAGACCACCAAAGTAACAAGCTCTTTCAAGTAGATCAACCTCGTGCGAAAAGTTCACCAGATAGCGCTCTACAGGGCTCTGCCTTCTCTGGTGATAATTGCGCTCAACACCAGAAGTTAAATTTCAACCAACCGGAAAATTATGGAGGCCATTTGATAAGAGCGTTAGTGGTTCAACATCTCACCAACTGCTGTTTGAAGGTGTCAATTAAACCGCTATGATTCCCAGATGAAACGGAACCGACTCTAAACTTATCCCCTGTCCAGTAACGGAAGATACGTAATAACGATACTAAGAGTTACGATAAGCTCTATTTCCTCAATATTGGACTGCTCAATAATAGCTTCTCTTTAAATATTTAATCTTGCTAGGAATACCTGTTACGACTAGAAGTTTATATTATCTCTCGAAAACCGACAGATTCGGTACGTCGCTTTAACTCCAAACGTAACCGTTCAGCCCAAATCGCCTCTAATCTAGGGTCAGAATCAAGTATCGTCTTGGCAAAATCCCTAGACTTCTCAATAATTTCCCCATCCTGCGATAGATCGCCCAGAATTAGGTCGGGTAAACCTGACTGCCGGGTTCCTTTCAGCTCTCCTGGTCCCCGTAAGCCCAGGTCCTTCTCCGCAATTACGAAACCATCATTACTCTTCTCAACCACCTCGAGTCTATTTCGAGTCTTCTTACTGGTATCACCAGCTATTAAAATGCAGTGGCTTTCGTACTCTCCGCGTCCGACACGTCCACGAAGTTGGTGCAACTGTGATAAACCGAACCTCTCAGCGTTCTCAATAATCATAAGGCTTGCATTAGGAATATCTACTCCAACCTCAACAACCGTTGTTGAAACCAGTAAGTCAAATTCGTGCCGACGAAACCTCTCCATTACCGCGTCCTTTTCCACGCCAGGCATTTTTCCGTGCAGCATTTCAATCTTCATTTCTTTGGGCATCAGTACTCGAAGATCATCAAACATTTTTGTGGTTGACACTACCTCTTCAAGGGCCTCGCTCTCTTCAATCAGAGGGGTAACTAGATAAACTTGTCTTCCCTTTTTAACCTCACCCCAGGCAAAACGGTAAACATCACGCCTCTTAGATTCATTTAGGAGCCGAGTAGTTACTGGCTTCCGACCGGGTGGCAACTCATCAATGATTGATAGCTCAAGGTCGCCATAATAGGTAAGTGCTAGGGATCGAGGGATTGGAGTTGCACTCATGACCATAACGTCAGGCAAGTCTCTCAAAAGCTTACGCCTTTGCTCAACCCCGAAGCGGTGTTCCTCGTCGATTACCGACAACCCCAAATCATGGAACTCAACGCCTTCCTGAATTAAAGCGTGAGTCCCAATCGCAACATCAACCTGTCCCGAGTGAACACGATCTCGCGCCTCATCACGTTCCTTCACGCTCATTGAACCTATTAACAACTCACTCGAAACTCCTAAGGGAAACAAATAATCTTTTAGATTTAGAAAGTGTTGTCGTGCAAGGATCTCTGTAGGAGCCATAAGGGCAGCTTGAACACCATTCTGCACAGCTACATAGATAGCTGCCGCAGCCACAGCGGTTTTCCCAGAACCAACATCTCCCTGAAGCAGTCTCGCCATTTGCCGTGATCCAGCCATGTCATCTAATACTTCTCCAAGCACCCGATCTTGGGCCTTAGTAAAGGTAAAGGGAAGGTTTTGCTTGAAGGACTCTAGATCGGCCTGATTAATCTCAAAAGATCGACCCTCAATTGAGGTATCGCTATTAAGTAACACCCGCAGTTCCAGAAATAAAAACTCGTCAAATTTAAGTCGCTCAAGAGCCTTCTGCAAATCACCTTCTGAATCAGGAAGGTGTATAACTCTTAGTGCCTTGTCAAGAGCGATCATCTCGAAGCGCTTCAGGACACTCCGAGGCAAGTAATCTGGGATCGTACCGAGTGCACTAAGGAGGCGATGTACCGACCGCCTGATATATGCTTGGCTCAATCCTTGGGTACTAGAATAAATCCCAACTATTCTCCCAGCAGAAAGTGATTCGGCTTCCTCATCAATTTCAAAATGAGCGACATTTATTTCTAACTGCCGGCCCTGGCGTCTTACCTTACCGGTAAGAATTAGTCGTTGACCCGGAAATAGCTGTTTTTCTAACCACGGTTGGTTAAACCAAAGGGCAGTAAGGCGACCTCCCCTCTCGTCTTTCATAAAGGCTCGTATGATTTTCATGCCACGGCGACTTCGAACTACCTTGCGGCCTGTAACATTGCCAACTACAGTGGCAATATCGTTGTGGTTTAGTTTGCCAAAATGGGGTAATACACGCCTATCTTCGTAGCGCCTCGGATAGTAGTGCAAAAGATCCCGAAACTCCTTAATTCCAATTTCGCCTAGCTTGCGGTGAGAATGAACTCCGAGATCAACCTCCCGGGTCTTAATAGCCAAATCAAGAATCGATGATTTACGCTTCTCCCGAACTACAGACTCAGTCATAAACCCAAGAACAGTCCCGCTTACTAAAAGGCTCGCAGGGTTCTAACTCATACCTGCTCAATTTCCGAGTCAACATTTGATGATCATGAAAAATCCTATTGGATTGGATAATTTGGATATACTCCCCTCATGCGAAAATCTCCTTATTCAACCGCTGCTACGACCCAATACTAGGAACCTATCTCTCTCATATTTGTTTCATTACTAGCTCTTCTCAACTACATTCTAGACAAATTACGTAAACTGGCGCTTGAGTTTAAGAAGTTCGGCACGCTTCAGTTTACCTGCGGCAGGCCCTAAGATATTTATCCTGGAAGAAAACGCCTTATAGGCGAGGGCCTGTAAAGACAGGGACAGGCGTTGCTTAGTAACATAGATGCTTGGAGTTGATGTAGTGCATCAAGAAACGTGATTAAGGATTCTATTAGGGAATACAAGTGGCTGGCACTAATAGCCTCTAGCCTTGGTGCGTTATTAAGCGCATTAATGTATGGGGCTGTTAACGTTGCGCTGCCCTCACTGGCAAAAACATTTGAGGTGGATTTTAATCTCGTTCAGTGGGTGATGCTGTCCTTCTTGCTTGCATCTGTAACTGTCCTTCCGATTATGGGGCGTTGGGCAGATATGGTCGGTAAAAAGAAATTGTTTCTCTTGGGATACGGAGTTTTTATTGCGGGAAGCCTTTTATGCGGTCTCGCCTCAAACGTTGGTCTTTTGGTCGTCTTCCGGATCATACAGGGGCTTGGTTCAGCTTCTGTAACAGCTCTTGGGCTCGGGATTATTACGGAAGCATTTCCTCGTCACGAACGTGGGCGTGCGCTTGGTTTTAACGCCGCAATCATGTCGTCTGGGATAGTTATTGGGCCATCGCTTGGTGGATTATTAGTCGATGTTTTTACCTGGAGATGGGTCTTCTTTATCGTGGTACCCCTAGGGTTATTGGGATTAATTTTTGCTCAGCGTTTTATAGCTCCAGACCGCCCTGCGGGAAAGCAGAGCTTTGATTTCTTAGGTGCCGTTTCACTATTTGGGGCACTACTGTTATGGAGCTTAGGCCTTACTTTAGGACAAGATTTCGGCTTTACGTCAACCTTCATTGTATCTCTATTCGTTACGGGTAGCTTAGCGATGGCGGCTTTCTTGATCATTGAATTGTTCACAAAGGAACCCATAGTGGACCTCAGGCTATTTCGGAAACCCGTTTTAGGCATTAATCTTGGCGTAGCTTTCCTCACCTTTATTGCTATCTCTGCTGCTGTCCTGATGATGCCTTTCTATTTAGAAAACGTTCTTGGCCACAACCCGAGGAATGTGGGACTCCTCATGTCTGTAATTCCGATCTTCCTAGTCATCGTGACACCTATAGCTGGCCTTGCATCTGATAAGTTTGGTGAACTCCCTATTTCTCTAATTGGGCTGACAATCTTATTATTCGGTTATTTTTCTGTCAACACCCTTTCTGAAAATACTACTGCAGTAGGTTATTTACTCCGCTTTCTCCCTATCGGCCTTGGCATGGGCTTTTACCAAACCCCTAACAGCAGTGCCATAATGGGATCAGTACCCCGGCATCAATCTGGTTTGGCAGGAGGTTTATTGGCAATGACCAGGACACTCGGGTCGAGCACTGGCATTGCCGTCCTAGGTACCGTTTGGGTGGCTCGAGGCAATGCTCGAGCTAATAGTGAAATACACTTTAATGTTACCGAAGCCTCAGCCTCAATCCAGGTAGCTGGCCTTCACGACGTGTTCCGAGTAATCCAAGTAATGATTGGCATTGCATTAGTAGTTTCATTGTTACTAGCAATCAATAATAGGGGTAACAAAGAAGGTCCCCAAAACTAAAAGTTTCGGCTATAAATATCTATTAAAAGCCGCCCCACCCAGACCCACTAACACCTACTTTTGGTCCTGACACAGGTATGCTACCCGTATGCCACACGCTGCTATCGATCTTCTTAGTCTTGGAAATAATCTAAGAGTACTTCGCGATTATCTTGCTGCTGATACGAAAATAATGGCCGCCGTGAAGGGTAACGCCTATGGGCATGGCGCTTGCGAAATCGCGACTCATCTTGAAAGTTGTGGGGTGGAAGCTTTCGGGGTTGCCACAGCAGCGGAGGCTCTGGCACTCCGACACTCAGGGATCACTGCCAACATCCTAATCTTCAGCCCCGTTTTCGAACAACTGTCAGAATTAATTGACTGCAACATTACCCTAACTGTGGCTAACTCTGAAAGCGTAACTGCTATTGCGGCATCAGGAGCAACTAGAACTGCCCAAGTTCATCTTAAAGTTGATACCGGAATGGGACGTCTCGGACTTGATTGGCAAAACTCCATACAACTCGCTCTTGAAATAGCTAGGACTCCCTCTATCGAGCTAGAAGGAGTCTGGACGCATTTGGCTCGCGCCGATGAGGGGGCTGTTGAGCATACGCATCAACAGCTTGATCTCTTTAACAATGTGCTCGACGCTCTTGAAAAAGAGGGGTTAAGGCCACCGCTTGTACATGCGGCCAACTCGGCAGCTATCATCTCTTACCGTAATAGCCACTTCAATATGGTGCGTCCTGGCATCGCTCTATACGGATATCACTCTAGCCCAACCATCGCCAAGTACGAACCTAAATTAAAACCAATCATGAGCCTAAGTGCACCGATAACTTTCGTCAAAGCAGTACAGGCCGGCACCCCAATTTCTTATGGGGGTTTATGGACGGCAACCACGGATACCGTTATCGCGACAGTACGTTGTGGGTACGCTGATGGGTACCCTAGGGGGTTATCTAACTTGGGACACGTGCAGTTCAGTAACAGATGCTTGAAGGTTGCAGGGAGAGTGTGCATGGACCAGATGATGGTTGATGCGGGCGATTCCGGAATTGCCGTAGGAGACCGAGTAGAGTTATTTGGTCCTGAAGGTCCTGACCTGGTGCAGTTAGCCGCGTCAATTGGTACCATCTCATACGAACTATTGACGTCAATATCAGCCCGAGTTAAGCGGACATATATGTCGTCACAAAATAAACCGTTACTGTGAGAGGCCAGCCTAAGGTGTCCCGACCATCTTAAACTCTGGCTAGTTAACTACCTAGAATTGAATTTAGAACTAGAGATATATTTCAAAAAACTAACAATCTCTGGGCTTTGACTAACTCACTCAGAAGCAGCGTTGTCACGTCTCACAGGAACAGGTTGCACTTGATCTTTCGATGCCGCAATCCTTATGATGCGCCGCTCATCAGCCTCTTGGACCACGAACCTGAACCCTTCGTAATGCAAGGATTCACCCGTATCGGGAATATATCCGAACTCACTTATTAGGAAGCCGGCGAGCGTATCGTACTCGCCGTCATCAGCAAACTCCAAACCGAGCTCCTCAGCTACTTGCTCGAGGTTGGCAGCTCCCTGGATCTTATATTTTCCTTCCCCAAACAGCGTAATATCGTCTTCTTCCTCAGTATCAGTCTCGTCGTAAATCTCCCCTGTAATTTCCTCAATAATGTCCTCAAGTGTAACCAGGCCGGAGGTACCACCGAATTCATCGACCACTATTGCTAAGTGATTCTTTCTCAATCTCATATCTCTAAGAAGATTCATCACGCTTAAAGTCTCCGGAACATATTGGGGTTGACTCATTACATCATTGACGCGAGTCTTAACTAGATCTTCCGGATTACCTAAAAACGGTAGTAAATCACGAGCATAGGCTATGCCCCGAATATCATCTATTGTCTCGTTATAAGCTGGCACACGGCTGTAACCATTTTCAGTCGTCAAACTGAGTAACTCGTCAAGCCTAGCATCCTCATCTATAGCCACCACGTCAACCCGCGGAGTCATCACCTCACGGACAACCGTCTCTTCAAGATCGATTATAGACCCGATCATCTCTTGTTCCTGAGCTTCAATGACACCTGATTCCTGAGCACTTCGGAGCATCAATCGTAGTTCACTCTGAGAAATCAAAGGACCTGTTGATGGCTCAAGGCGGAATAATCTCAGCACTCGAGTAGCTATCCAAGTGAAGAATAGGCCAACCGGATAAAGGGCAATTGATAAAACGTAGACCGGTCTTATCACAAGCCTAGAAAACCTCACGGCATTATGAACCGCTATCGATTTGGGAGTAATCTCCCCAAAAACCAGGATAAGCAAAGTCATCGCAACCGTGGCATAACCAACCGCCACGGGTTCACTGAAACCATAAGTTCTAGAAAGCGACAACACAATCTGAGTAACGAGTGCCGTAGCTGCGACGTTTACTAGATTATTCCCTATCAACAGGGTGGTGATAAAACGTGTTGGATCCTTCTCAAGTAGGGCGAACGCGCCAGAGGGATCCTCACCATCCTCTCGGAGCTGACGAACCTTCCACTCCCCAATAGCTGTAAGCGCTGTTTCAGAACCAGACATTAACCCGGACAACAGAAGTAATCCGATAAGCAATACTATTTGTCCAAGACTCACGCCCCGCGTTCCTTCGGGCATCTGAGCCATAACAAAAAGTAAGGGAGGTATAACTACCAGGAAGAATAAAACTTTCCAATAGAGTCTAGATCGACTGGGAACATCTTCCATGTATTCACGGAATTGTAGCACAGCCCTAGCAACTCTTTCGAAAACTCACCTTAGCGAAGACCCTTTTTGTGCCTTCTGCACAGTGGGATCATACGTACCTAAAACCAAGTCCAAAGGTATACTTAGTGCCCAAGAAAGATTGCTTACTGCTAGTTATGGAATACCCGATCGGAGTTAACGTGATTCCTCACCCCGAAAACACGGTTAAGCATCAGGGCTACGTAGGATGGGAATCATCTTGAAACTAGGAACTCTAGTCAAAAACGCATTCGGCTATGAAGCCGACCTTCCAGACATTGATGTTTTGGGAGTTGCGCAGGACAGCAGGCTGGTAAAGAAAGCTTTCGTTTTTGTTGCTCGCACTGGAATAGAAACGGATGGCCATCTCTTTGCCAACACAGCTGCTGCAGCTGGGGCAATAGCCATAATGGGGGAAAGACCAGGCCTATCTCATCTTGAAGGCCTACCGTATTTGCAAGTAAATGATGCTCAGGCAGCAACAGCGCAACTCGCAGCGGCGCTATACGGTCACCCGTCAAGAAGCCTAAACATTCTAGGTGTTACCGGTACCGATGGCAAAACAACAACAGCCTATCTAATCCATCACTTACTTTCATCTACTGAAACAGTTGGCCTGATCAGTACAGCCCTTATATGCAGTCGTAATGATGCACTTAAAGAGGAAGGTCATTTCACTACACCCGAATCCCCTGAGGTGCAGCGCATTCTCGCTAAGTTTCGTGACGACGGATGTAAATATGCTGTAGTCGAATCAAGCTCTCACGGGTTCGCACAAAAACGCCTATCAGAGATCAATTTCGATATCGGAGTATGGACCAACCTCAGTCCAGAACACCTCGATTTCCACGGAACGTTCAGTGCCTATCGTGAAGCTAAACTCGAGTTGGCGCGTAAGGCAAAGCTAATGATTTTAAATCGTGACGATGATAGCTATGAAGTGTTCGCTAAAAACTCAAAAAACTCCCAGAGTTACGGCTTGCATCCAGAGAGCAATTGGCGGATTCAGAATGTCATCCCGAAGACAACTGGTGTTTCATTTGAATTAGCAGGACCATCTGGAAAGGGCTCAACCCATTTACCAATATTGGGGGTTCACAATGTTGCAAACGCTGCTGCAGCCATTGCTACTGCAGTTGAAACAGGCATACCTTTCCAGGTGGCTCTTCAGCGCCTGGAAACATTCGGTGGCGTCCCAGGGCGTATGCAACTTCTCCAAACGAAACCCTTTCAGGTGATAGTTGATTTTGCTCATACCCCGCCTTCCGTGGAAAAGCTCCTTGACACGTTCCGACCGTTAACTAAAGGACGGCTCATCTTGGTTGTTGGAGCAGCGGGACAACGCGACCCTACCAAACGCTTTCCGCTAGGCCAAGTCGCCGCTAGCAAAGCTGACTTAGTCTTTTTCACGGAGGAAGACAGCCGCAGCGAAGCAATCGAAGTAATCCTAGCTGATTTAGCTCATGGCGCTAGGTCAATTGGTGCTATTGCTGGAACAGATTTCCAACTCGAACCTGATCGACGAAAAGCTATCGCAGCAGCTATAACCGAAGCCCAACCCGGAGACACCGTTATCCTCAGCGGCAAAGGACATGAACGAACCCTCGAGCGGTCTACAGAAACGTTGGATTGGGATGAGGAATACGAGGCTCGCCAACACCTATGACTGCCACAAGGGCGCACCCTTTTAGGCCCCATAAGTAAAATACACCTATGCGAACCTCCGACTTGATCATGGCTAAGCGAGAAGGGCAAGCGCATTCTCGAGAAGAGATTTTTAACTTCATATTTGATTACGTAGGCGGATCTGTACCTGATTATCAAGTATCAGCTTGGTTAATGGCAGTCTGCTGGCGAGGTATGACTACGTCTGAAACAACGGCCCTGACTGAGGCAATGGCAGAGTCTGGTGAATCTCTTAATCTCGACGAATTTGCTCACTCAGTAGATAAGCACTCAACTGGTGGGGTTGGCGATAAGACAACTCTAGTGCTAGCACCACTACTTGCCTCTTGTGGGGCTACCGTAGCAAAGATGAGTGGTAGAGGTTTAGGACATACCGGTGGCACCATCGATAAGTTAGAGAGCATTCCTGGTTTCAATAGCAGCCTCTCAGAAGAAGCTTTTTTGCATCAAGCTCGTTCAGTTGGCATCGTAATTTCTGGGCAGTCAAAGAATTTGGCGCCAGCTGATGGCCTTATGTACGCCCTTCGCGACGTAACCGCAACCGTTCAATCTCACCCTCTAATAGCTAGTAGCATTATGAGCAAGAAACTTGCAGGTGGCGCTAAAAGCATAATTTTAGACGTAAAGGTTGGTAGCGGCACTTTTGTGAAAACCATCTCAGAGGCCACTACCCTCGCGAGGACTATGATGGACATAGGTGAACACGCTGGTCGCCGCATGCGAGCTGTACTCACAGATATGGTTGAACCGCTTGGCCTTACAATCGGCAATGCAATAGAGGTACGGGAGGCTATCGAGTGTCTTCAAGGTAAGGGGTCCTCGCAGCTACGTAATCTATGCCTATCGTTGGCCACCGAGTTACTCGCGACAAGTGGACTCAGCATAAACGAAAACCTAATTGCCAAAACTCTTGACAGTGGAGTGGCCTATGAACAATTTGAACGATGGATATTGGCTCAGGGAGGCAATCCTGATACAGCGACTAATCTGGAACTTGCGCCTGATCAGCTTCTAATTAGGGCGCCGATCACCGGTATCATTACAGAATTAGATGCCTTTTCCTTAGGTCGAGCTATCGAAACGCTTGGAGGTGGGCGTAGTGCCAAAACGGACGAAATAGATTTCGGGGTCGGAGCGCAATTACACGCCAAGGTCGGGGATCCTGTGATTATGGGAGAGCCTGTAGTCACTCTTTACCATCGTGGCGGGCGTGGACTTGAAGCAGCGGCCGAACATACCCAAAGCGCTATTAAAATAAAAGACTCTGGTGAACCCAGAGAAACAGTCCTTAAAGTGATTAGATCTTAAAAGAATAAAACCCATAATTAAACCAAAGCAAATCACAAAGTCCTGAGGTTCTAAGAAACTTAATCCATCTAATGCCGACCTGAACCTATTCGACGTACATCGGGTAACCGACGTAAGGCAACCATACTCCACAAGCCAAATGCTGGCCCTAGAACTAAGATTAGAAACGCCCCCTCCCATCCGAGAACGGCCTGTACCTTTGGGACAGCATGAATTGACACGAGGGTGAGCAGAAAACCCAAGCTAGTTTGTACCGTTAAAGCCGTACCAACATAACGTGGGTCACTCAATTCCGTTACGGCAGCACTAAATTGAGCGCTATCCGCAATCACAGTTAACCCCCATATCAAAGCGATAGCAGTTAGTAATACTGGGTTCGAAAAAGAAAATCCAATCACGGCTGCACAAATACCTGAGATAATAAGGCTTCCGCTTATGACTTGCGTCCTTCCTAATCTGTCTGCCATCCAACCCGCGATGAGGCAGCCGACGCTACCTATAGCCACAACTCCGAAGCCCGCAATGCGAGCTAGAATCAGCTCAATTCCTGCTTGGCTGTAGCTGGCAATCAACATGAGAGGTACCCAAGCCCACATGGCGTATAGTTCCCACATGTGGCCGAAATAACCAAAATTAGCAAGTCGGCAAGGGGGATCAGAAAGCCCTCGCATCGCGAACCGCCAGTTGAATTTTGTTGCTGCTGTAAGGTGGGGCCCTTGACGTACAAACAGGGCCGCTATTGCTGAACCCAGTAGAGCCAAGCCAGAGGCGATTAGGAGAACAGGCTTCCACTCCACAGCAGTAGATTCTGTAAATAATTCCGGAATAACGTTTAGTAAGTGTGGCAAACCTGATCCTATAGTCAAAGCCCCTACTAGAACTCCGATGCCAAACCCACGGTCCCGTAGGCACCATGTCGCAACAAGTTTCATCCCGGGTGGGTAAACACCAGCCATGCAAACTCCTGTTAGAACGCGAAGGATTAACGCTGGTTCAAAACTGTCCACTGCGATGGCGATAAGCCCATTAAAGATGGCCCCCATTAGAGCACTACCTGCCAAAAACCACCTAGTTGGAATTCGATCTGCCAAGTTCAATAATGAACTCACAAGGGCACCCACGACGAATCCAACTTGCACACCCATAGTAAGCCAAGACTGTTGCCAGCTAACTAACTCCCATGCCTCTGTTACTTGGGGAATGACAGCAGATCCAGAAAACCACAGGGATAGCGAAAACAAAGTAGCTACAGCCAAGAGCAAAAGATTCCTTGTCTTTCCAGGCTCAGCATCAAACCCCTGGATTGTAGTAGTCATACCCACAGTATGGGGGCCCCCTCATTAACGCGAACAACGCTACTCCTGGCTCTATAAGCCCTCTCTAAACTGCTCAGTAGAGCATACATTAGCTAAACAGAGATCTAGACAAATTCTTCCGAGTCGAGACTACCCCAATAAGTACTTTTCTATAACGAAAACTGAATGGAGTAAATTTATTTTTGGGCGTAGGGTGTCATGTCCATTCCGGGGTATCGGGCTTGTACGTCAGCTAGCGTCTGTTCGTTCCAGTATTCATTGCCGGGAGATGGGAATCCGAACAAGTCACGTTCCCTAACTGAGGCTCGCTCCATCATTTTCCGCCAGGCCGGGAGATTAGCATACCTAGGCCAAGACATTTTGCCCATCCACGGGTTCCCGCGGGCCGAGTAATCAGCAAGGAGTATAAATCGTGAACGGTTTTTACCGGTCATTGCGGATCCCCTATGGAAAATATCAGTTGAGTAGAGAAATAGACTCCCAGCAGGAGCAGTTATTGTAACTTCATGTTCTTGCATTTCACCCATTGTGAGCAGGTGAGGAATCATTGGTGCTTTTTCACCATGAGCTCGAGGAACAATCCGGGTAGGACCATCGTCCTCAGTAACGTCGGATAACAATATGAATGACGTCAGTTGAGGCCAAAGCATGTCCCGGCGTGGCACAACCATATTGTGATTGCCAAAATCACGGTGATGAGCTTGGTCGTAATCAATAGCACCCGAGTACTTTGCCCACAACTCAATTTTATAGAGTTCTAGATTGGTCGTACCACAGAACCTCTCGGCAAAATCTACCAGATCAGGATGGAAAGCGATTTTGTTTAAATCCCAGGAGGAGTAAGGCGCAAGCTTCAATCCACTAAACTGGGTCTCGACTAACTGCGTGTATTTTTCAGGGTTAGCGAAATAGGCTTCTGGCGTAGGGTATTCAAGAAAAAGGCCCTCTCGGGCGGCAGCAAGCTCCTTAGGGTTTAAGAACCCTTCCACTACGGCATAACCTTCTGTCCTAAGGTTGTCTAGCACGTCGTCACTAATGGCCATGAGGCTTTTCATATCACGAGTTGTAAATAAACTAAGTTGCGTCCGTAATTCTGCAAGATATTATTTCTTGTCTAGAATTGTATGCTATCCAATATCAAATTAATTTGTTGACCCTGTTCACGATAATGCAGAAAAGTTTTTAATTCCCCACTCTCAGGCTTCACCTACACTAAACTGAAGTCATGTTCAATAAGGAGCAGATAGACCGGTATGCTCGTCACATAATTTTGCCGGGAGTTGGTATAGAAGGCCAACTAAAACTTAGGGATGCCCGGGTGCTGGTAATTGGCGCAGGTGGTCTTGGCTCTCCTGCCCTTCAGTATTTGGCTGCAGCGGGCATTGGCACTCTCGGGGTGGTTGATCACGATCAAGTCGAAATTTCTAACTTACAAAGGCAGGTCATCTTTTCTACTGACCAAATCGGGAAGCTAAAGGCGGATGCAGCTGCTGAACGCTTACAGGCTTTGAACCCTGAAATCAAGATTAGATCCCATGCAGTATACCTCACTCAAAATAACGCGCGAGAGTTAATACGTGAATACGACATTGTGATTGATGGTAGTGATAATTTCCCTACCAGGTACTTAGTAAACGATGCCTGTGTTCTCGAAGGTCGTCCCTTGGTGTACGGTGCAATTTCACGTTTCGAAGGGCAAGTTAGCCTCCTTCATGGACCTACCACCTCTGGAGTTGGGCCGTGCTACCGCTGCTTATTCCCTGAACCACCAGCTCCTGGCACCGTCCCGAATTGTGCTGACGCCGGTGTAGTTAACGTCCTTCCTGGAGTGGTGGGGAGTATCATGGCTACTGAAACCATTAAGCTAATTGTCGGGTTGGGGGAACTTTTAATTGGGACGCTAGTTTACTTTGATGCGCTTGGGACTACGTTCCACAGGTTATCTTTCGATCGCAATTCAGATTGTCCGGTTTGCGGTAGCGACCCTAGCGTGACAGAACTCATCGACTATAAAGCTTTCTGTGGTGAAGAAGTCACCTGACAGCTTGACACGTCTCGCTGACAGGCGGTACAGTGCAAATTCTCGTCGGCGCGGGGTAGAGCAGTCTGGTAGCTCGTCGGGCTCATAACCCGGAGGTCGCCGGTTCAAATCCGGCCCCCGCAACCAAACAATGCTTATGCCCTGCTAGGACAGAGTATAGGCATTTTTATTGAGGCCTCCGAAAACGTAATCCAAATCTAAATGCTACATTGAATTCGTATGGTGACCACCACCCCAAATTCACGTGCAGGTTTTGTAGCTATAATTGGGAAACCCAATGTAGGTAAGTCAACTCTACTCAACACATTGCTTGGGGTGAAGGTAGCACCGATCACTCCAAAACCTCAAACCACTCGGAGAGGTGTTCGTGGAGTCTTCACCGACATAGAAACATCTTCGCAAATAATTTTTGTGGACACCCCAGGAGTGCATCAAGGACCCACTGAGCTTGATCGATTCATGACGCGTGAAATCCGAACTGCACTCGCTGATGTTGACGCTGTGCTGTGGGTAGTTGATCTGCGACGCCCACCCAGTGACGAGGATAAGGATGTTGTAAAAATCCTTTCTAACGTCGAAACCAAAACACCAGTGTTCCTCATTGGTAATAAGATTGATGCAGCTAAATTTCCTGATGAAGCGCTGCGACTTTACCAGGATTTATTTGAACCTTCCTATGTTTATCCATTGAGCGTTCTGGAAAGTCCCCAGGAAGTATACGACCTGCGAACAAAACTTCTAGAATTACTCCCAGAGAACCCTTTCTTCTTCCCACCAGACATCAGTAGTGATCAAACCCGTGAAGCTTGGGCGGCTGAACTAATCCGCGAGAGCACCATGATTCATCTTCGGCAAGAACTACCTTACTCGGTGGCAACCAGGGTAACTAATTGGGAAGAACCCGAAGCCGAGGGAGATCCCCTTTATCTTAGTGCAGAAATTTGGGTTGAACGCCCTAACCACCGACCGATAGTCATTGGGAAAGGTGGTCGGATGATTCGCGAAATTGGTACTACCGCTCGAAAGCAACTTGAGATCTTTCTTGACACTAAACTTTTCTTGGACTTAGAGGTAGTCATAAGTGCTGATTGGCGCGAAGATCCTCGAAAACTTAGGGAATTAGGTTATGAATCATAATTATTACCATAACCAAAAATCAACATGCCTTCTTTTTGCGAAAATTATGGGGGGAAATTGCCTCTCTTAGCTCGATGGCGCCCTCTCCGCACGCTACCCGCCCGTCGTGGACGTGAAGCCTTGCCAGGAGTATACGAACTAGCTGACGAAGGAAAGCGCCTAATATACATCGGTCAATCGACGCGCGATGCACCAAACAGGATCAGACAGCACCTAGAAAGCAGCAAATGCATGAAGGAACACATCCGATTCTGGCGTTATACTTACAGTCGCATACCCAAAGCTGAAGAAGCTTCCGAAATAGAGAAGTACCGTTATAAGCACGGAGACTTACCACGATTTAACCGTATTAAACCGACTAGACGAGACGGTCAAAGTAGGTATTTAGAAAGAACCACTGAGCAATGACTTTTAGTAGTTCAACAGGAGGTACGGGTAGTGGCACAAACAGATGCTATTCCAGATATGGAGAGAGAACTAAAATTCTTTCCCATAGAAACAAAAGATCCAAAAAAACTCACCAAAGAGCAAATCAAAAAATACAACGAAGTAGGGTACGTCTTCCCACTAGACGTTTACTCGCCTGACGAGATCGAAACTAACCGCTCGTACTTCGACAAACTCCTAGTTATGGCACACGAACACGGACTTGGCGATT
>PAMQ01000018.1 GCA_002707365.1 Trueperaceae bacterium | reverse complement strand
ATAACAAGGAACCCCCGCATACATATGATGCTCCGTATGCCAATTCATCCGCCAATACAAGAACTCCGAAAAAGGATCCAAACGAATAGAACGGACGGACTTACGAAAATCATTAGTGTTCTCCTTGAGACCACAATGCTGAGTCATGCCAAAAAAGTAAGCTAGCCAGTTTGCCGTAAATGCAGCAGACGTAACTAATAAAGGCAAGACCCACCAGCCAGTTAAGATAGCTACGACTACCACTAATCCGTGAAAAAGTAATAGAGCTCTCGACCACCACATTGAACTACGTGCCTGGTCAGGTTGATCGGTATGTAACGCTTTTATCCATTCGTTTTGGGGAACTTTTGAGGAACCCACTATGCCGAAAGCAGACAAGAAAGTAATGGTAATTGTTGACAACAAACCACCCTTACTAAATACACGGCCCCGTTTAGTGAACAGATTAATAGTAAAAAGCTGCCACATGAAAGGTGAAACTAGCGTCGGTTCGAGAGGCAAAAGATTCTCGCGATCGCCTTCCGGATGCAACGTGTAACGATGATGATAAGTGTGACTACTCGCGTAATCATACGGATCCCACCAACTAATCAAACTAAATAAATGAAGATAAAACTTGTTCAACCACTTAGTACGAAATACCGTGCCGTGCCCAAGCTCGTGTGGGGCTATACCGTTTATAGAGCTTGCGACCGTCCCATGTGCGAACAAAGACAACGCAAACAACACCCACATCTGCTCAGACCAAAACACCCAAGTTACAACGCCCGTTAGAAGGAGCAAACCAAAATGACCACCCGCCTGAAACCAACCCTGAGCATCACTAGGCTTCGAAAGCTCAAGAAGCTTCTCACGAGCAACCGGAACCCGATACCACTTAACCTTGAGTGACTTCCGAACCTCATCCAAAGGCGCGTAACCCATAACCAATTCCCCCCCCAAACACCAGTACTCTACCAACACCCGCCAACCTATTTTCAAACTAAAACCTAGATCCCAGGTTTTTGCTTATTGACAATTCTACGGTAGTACTTAAATGATGTTATGAGATTGTGCGTGTCTTTGTTTTAGCAACCGTATTGTTTTGGGGAATTGCAAGCACTTACGCCCAAGTCTTGGACTTTGACAAGCTTAGCGACTTTGAAGAAAAAGATGGCCTCTTTGTCTGGTCAGTGTATAATGAAACTAATCCGGTTGAGGGTTGGGTCAATTGTTTTCAAATGGTAGTTTGGCTTGACCTGGAATCACCTGGAACTTTTTCCGGGGTCGCTTTTTTCTATAGCACCTATCCAGCACTATCCAGGTTCGGGGATAATTTGCTAACGGGTATTTGGCGTGACAGCCGGGCTTGGGAGGAAGGACCAATCGACTTTCCTGATGGCACAATTACATTCCAGTTTCCTGATGGCGCAATACAAAGATTCCATCCAGATTCAGCAGATGGAACTTCGGGTTTCATGTTAATTGCTGATAGTGGGCTCGTTTACGATTTACTAGGAATATCTGGTGATTTGCTAGTCAGTATCGATGGCCCGAAAGATCAAGAAGCCTTCAATATTCCTCATAGGGCTTTTAGGGAACTCGCAACTGGATTCGGGACAACTTGCTTAGGTTAACCCTTCATACATAGTGGTTGAAAGTAAGTGACAGCCATTTCACGATCCCTAAACCCGGCGTCCTTTACGACTTCTTTAGGTTATCGCCCGGAAATGCTTGTGCAATTCGAAATCATAAAGAAACACATGGTGTAGTGCATCAACAACATTGTACAAGTCGTGCCCACTATGGTCAGACCTAGCTGGTGATAACCCAATCTCTGATAGAAACAAACTCATCAAACTTTCTGAGTTCCAGTATGTTGACCTGTGTTGATTCTGTAAATACGTGGTGATGAAAGCATTGCCTTTGAACGTAATTTTGTTATCAGGGCCTTGTGATCCGCAATCTCAGTAAAGAAGGAAGCGCGAGTCCACTACCCTGTTTGGTTTAGCTAAAATATTGCTTCACCGGTGGTTTCTTTAGGCTTGCCCTGACCCATTCATAATCCGGATCTTATCCCTAGCAACCTCTATTAGGTCGGCCAATACCCTATCAGTAGTCCCAAAAACGCCTTTGTGGGGGGACGCAACATTTTCCGTTGCATCTTGCCAGCGCTTAACGATCGGCCGTGCCAACCCAGCCCCTATATTGACTTTCACAACCCCTAAGGTGGTGGCTACGGCGAGATCTGAAGCAGGTATGCCGGTTCCACCATGCAGCACTAATGGTCCTTCTGCAAGCTTGGCAATGGCCTCTAAGCGCCCCAGGTCAAGCTTACTAGTCTGACCATGAACTGAACCGACGGAGCAAGCAACCATATCAGCACAACCGTCTTTAAGCAGTCGACGAGCAACATCGGGATTTGTAAGGTTCACACCACTATCAGTACCTTCTTCTCCACCGCCAAAACTCCCAGCTGCTGCCTCTAGCGAAACACCTAAGGCATGGGCCCATTCGGCATAGTTCTGAGTCGCCGTTACGTTCTCTTCGAGGGTGAGGCTATCTCCATCAAACATCACTGAGCTATAACCCGCGTTAATGCAAGCGGCTATACGATCTAAACCGTCACCGTGGTCTAAGTGGAGCATTATTGGTACGTCAGCCTTATTAGCTAGAGCCCGAATCATTGCGGAAAAGACGTCCGGCGTAGTCTGCGTTAACTCACCTGGGCTAGTTTGCAGAATTATTGGTGCTTGCTCAGCCTCTGCAGCTTCAATGCAGGCTCGAGCCATAACCAGGCTTCCGATATTGAAGGCCGGCATAGCATAATTTCCTTCAAAAGCACGGTGGATCATTTTACGACCATCAGAAACAAACGGCATGAGTTGTTATGCTCCTTTTCTGCTTTCCCTAAGTGCAGATACTAGTGTACGTTGACGCTCATACATATCCCGGTATTGGACATGTAGATTCTCCTCGGGCTCAAATACGCAACGAACCTGGTACGTTTTATCAACAGCGTCCAACGCATCCTTATACACGCCTAGACCAATACCAGCGATCAACGCATTACCCATCGTAACCATATCTGAATAACGGGCAACTTCAACCGGTCGATCAAGAACTGAAGCTCGTACTCTAGGCGATAGATCATCATCGTCGGCAGCTCCAACGAGCCTGGTTACCGTAATTGGCAATCCAGTAACTTGCTCCATTTTCTCTATCCCGGCAGATATTTCAAAAGCTAGACCATCAACTACTGCCCTAGCCAAATGTTCGGGGCCGTGATCGGGCTCTAAATTAACGAAAGCACCACTAGAAGCAGGATCGTTAAACGGGGGGCCCGAACCTAAAAAGTGGGCGACGAACAAAGGTGCTTGGGTCGGTTCAACGCTTTGCGCAAGATGTCGCAGCTCTTCGAAACTGGATAGCCCAAGAAGTTGCTTAAGCCATTGGATAGTACCCCCTGAGCTGTAGAGACCGCCTAGCAAATAACTGTGGTTCTCAATCACGTGTATACCAACACTGAATCCATTTGCAGTCGCTGGATCTGGGGGAGCTTTCCATCCCAACGTCAAAGCTTCAGAGGTTCCTAGGGAATCAAAAGCTACCTCGGGTGTTACAACCCCACAAGCCAACGCGGCACAAAAGTGGTCATGGCCACCCGCAAAAACAGGGGTACCTACAACTAGTCCCGTCTCGGAAGAAGCCTTAGATGTTACCTCCCCAACCTTGTGGGTAGCGCTCACAACTGGTGGTAGAAATGTGGATTCCAACTCTGCAAAGGAAAGCAAATCCTCGGCCCAGGTCCGAGCTCGTATGTCGAAAGCCATAGTTCGGCATGCTTGAGAGGATTCCATAACGGCCTCTCCGGTTAATCGATAACTCAAGTAGTTACAGACGCTCAGCCACAAACTGGTCTTATCCCAAGCTTCTGGCTCTGTTTCACGGATCCACATCCACTTAGCGATACTAAATATTGGGCTGGGGAACAATCCTGTCACAGCGCTCCAACGATCTGGTGGCAATCGTTCTATAAGCCTTTCCATTTGTGATACGGCTCGGGTATCATTCCATGGGATAATCGGAAACGTGGCCTCGCCCTTACTGTCTAAGGGAACGCCCGCCTCTCCCATACTGCTTACCGCTAGACCAGCTACTGGCTCTTCCAAGTTTTGAACAACCCGTTTGATCAGTGCAGCACTATCCTGCCACAAGATATCGGGAGAACGGTAGGCAAGCGCCTTGGACTTGTTAACCCGATTTGTTGGAATCCGTTCATGAACAACCAATCTTCCTTCACAGTCATAAATACCTGCTTTGGTATGTGTGGTTCCAACATCAACACCTAGTAGCATCGAGATCAATGGTATATCACGCACCCGATTACTTGTGCACCTTTATCGTAATAAAACACAAACTAGCGGTACTAGCAGCACTGATCTAGCGAAGTGCGAGTAACTGGTACGGCATCCCTAATCCATCAAAAGATTAGTGAAAAAAACTTACAGACTCCTTACCGACCCGCCGTCGACAATAATAGTGCTACCAGTAATGTAAATTGCGGCCTCTGAACATAGGAAAGCTGCCACCCGGCCAAATTCTTCAGGCTGCCCTAGGCGACCCATTGGTATGGCCTGAAGTGACTTCTCACGAACTTCATCAAAAGTACTGCCAAGTCGGTCAGCTAAAGCTTGGTCCAATTGGTTAACGCGACCTGTTTCAATTCTCCCTGGCGCTAGACAGTTTACCTGGACATTGTCCTCGGCTAATTCGATTGAAAGTGTCTTAGAGAGGCCCTGCACCGCAGGCCGAAAAACGTTAGACAGCAGCAGGTTAGGTAGCGGCTGGCGAACACTTGAACTAACAATTGTTAAGACACGTCCCCCACCTGCATTACGAAAATGCGGTAGCGCGTAACGCACACTTCTAACTACACTCTGAAGAGTAAGGGCATAAGCTGTGTCCCAGTGATCCTCAGATACCGCTTCAAAAGTACCGGGTGGTGGGCCACCGGCGTTACTTACGAGGATATCGAGGCCACCTAAGTCACTACTGGCCTGTTCAAAAAGCGTCTTGAGGTCATCATCCTTGCTCACGTCTGCCTGGTAAGCTCGCGCTTCCCCTCCTACTGCAGAAATACGTTCAACTGCTTCGTCTGCTCTCTCAATATCCCGACTGCATATGGCGACTTGAGCTCCTTCTTTAGCGAGCTCAGCAGCGGTTGCAAAACCAAGCCCTCCACTCGCCGCCGTAACGATAGCTCTTTTACCTTCTAGTCCAAGTTTCATGACGTCACCATACCAAGGTCAGAAGCTTCGAGCGCAGAATTAAGCTCACTTATGAGCTGCTCATCGATCTGCGGACCAGGATGTCGAACGAAAGCCGAAGTTATAGCTCCACGCTGTCTGTAAACCTCCTTGCGAAGAGCAAGTCCAACGCCTGGCTGGAACTCGTATCTAAGGATAGGGCAAGCCTGGTAAAAAATCCTGGCAGCCTCGCTACGGTCACCGCGTTTAAATGCGCGTTGGATCGAAACTAATACCTCAGGGTAGGAAAACCCAGTCATCATCCCATCTGCACCACGGAGTAACTCTTCGAGGTAAAACATCCCACCTAAACCGCCTACTATTCCGATGTCGCTACCGAGCTTCCGGATAGCACTTATTTTAGGACCAGTGGGCGGCTCTTCTAACTTGATAACCTCGACGTGTTCTAGATCCCGGTGCAGTTCTACAACAAGTTCTGCACTTAGTTTAATACCGGTTGTAGCAGGATAATCATGGAGAATGATTGGGACATCGACAGCCTCATCAAGTCTACGATATGCCTCAGCTATAACTGCATCACTTTGAACTCCTGGTGGCGCCACGAGCAATCCTGCAGCACCCAACTCAAGCGCAGTGTGACTCTTAGCTATGGTGAGGTCCGTTCCACCAGAACTAGTCCCAGCGAAGACAGGTATACGCCCTGCCGCTGCTTTGACAGTAGTCCGTATCACAGCCTGTTCTTCGTCGGTTGAAAGTTTAGGCGCCTCTCCCATAACACCGAGTACTACTACCCCATCAACCTCAAGGTCTATTAGAAAGCGGGTTAATCGGTCAAGGCTGTCGGTATCTAGGGATCCGTCATCAGAAAACGGTGTTGGCATAATGGTGAAAACACCCTTGAACCAATTAGGTTGAAAATTGTGGGGCATGCGGAAAATCCTCCTCCTATTTGTGTTCCAGTCGTATGTCTCGTGATCCTAAGCTTTATTTTTACGATGGTGGCAGGAATTTGCCCTGACCTGGCTGTCCGACGATCTTGCCATCGAAGATGGTACGGCCAGCTAGGATAGTCCGATCGATTTTACCTTGGAAGGTCATTCCATCATATAGATGGTCACCGAGGCGAGCCTGTGTGTATAACTCTTCCTTCCGTATGACTGTTTCTGAGTTGAGGTCTACAACAGCAAAATCGGCGTCGGCTCCGACTGCTATGACACCTTTGCGCGGGTAGAGACCAAATCTCTTAGCCCCGTTAGTGCTCATTAAAGCTACGGCCTGCTGGATACTTAAGCGACCATTTGCGACTGCGTTGAGCATGCCAGGCACTAACTCTTCTATGCCAGGGGCCCCTGGGGGAGCAGCCCAAATGTCGGTCCGGGCCTTTTCTTTCTCTTCAACGGTGAAGGGTGAGTGGTCAGTAGCAACTGAACTCAACGTTCCATCCTTCAGGGCGTCCCATAAGGCCTCTTGGTCATCCATTGTGCGAAGGGGAGGGTTGATCTTGGCGTAAGAACCAAATTTTGCGAGTTCTGCCTCCGTGAATAGAAGATATTGAGGGCAGGTTTCAGCGGTTACGTTCATGCCTTGCTCTTGAAACATTCGGATGGTATCAACTGCCATTCTGGATGTCACATGAGCTACGTGTAACGATGCACCAGCTTGCTGATTGAGAGTTAACAGCTTGGCTATCGCGAGAGCCTCGACCACCGGTGGTCGGGATTCGCCGTGAGTCGAGGGGTCATTACGACCAGTCTTTAGGAGTTTATCAGTGAAATACTGAAGTAGGGGGCTACTTTCGGCGTGTACTGAGGTAACGAGTCCAGAATCCGCAACAAGGTGTAGCGCTTCAAGAAGAGGGCCCTCCTGGGGTAGGCAGAGTCCAATGAATTCATCATCTCGACCCTTTGGTGCTTCTGTCATAAAGATCTTGAAACCTATAGCACCCTCTTCCACCATACCGGCAACGTTAATTGGATCGAGAGTGCCAGGAGCACCGTAAAGAGCAAAATCAACGTAAGCTTGGTCAGCGAACAGGTCACGACGATTGCGAAACACTTCAGGTGTTGCGCAACATGGTTTCGAAATAGGCATTTCGAATAGGGTTGTGACTCCTCCTGCTGCTGCGGCCTTGGTTTCGGAACTGACCGTTCCTCGTTCTGGGTAAGCTGGTGCCCGAACGTGAAAGTGAATATCCACGGCACCAGGGAGCACGTGTAATCCGCTGGCCTCAATTACTTCAGATGCTGCTGTTTCGGTACCGGGTGTGAGCAAAGCTGCAATCCGGCCAGATGTAACAGCAACATCTGCAAGTTGTACGCCGTCTTCAGTTACAACCGTCCCTCCGCGAATCACTACGTCGTAAACGTCATTAGTCATTTGTGAAGTCTCAACGACCTGGAATCAGATCTTCCGAAGTATTCTCTACAATCCCGAAGAAGCAACACCAGTGACCCTCGATTACGGAAGCACGAGAACGGAGACCAAAAATTACGCCTTCCTGGGGCGCCTTAACTTCACCAGCGACATCACCATAAAGATCGAAAATCTGGCCTATAACCGTTCCTGCTGGAATCGGAGTCTCAAACTCAATATCAGGGTTACCTACAAACATACCCGTTGCCGGCGCTAGGAGTGGGATTTGGTAACCTTGCCGCCAGCTGGCTGCATAATCAGCTTCCCCCTCAATCATTCCGTAATGTCGCATAGCGTTCAGATAGCTTCCAGCGAGATCTTGAGCAATTTCGTGAAAGTCGTTGGTTAGAAGGCGACAGTTTCCTCCCAACTCAACTGTAACTCCTCCTTTATCAAGTCCGCCTATCATTGAACTGGGATTACCACTTCCGGTGCCACTACGAAACACAAGTGTCCATTGCGGACCTAATGCAGCAGCAAGCTCCCAGCTAGCCGGATTGTCAGCTGCAAAAATCATGTGCGCAAGATACGAATGCTCCCCACCAGAGTGAATTGCGATCTGCAGATCGCAATTATCCTTCATTGCTTGCCAATGAGCCCAAGCGATTCGCTCCGTCGGGAAGCCATCAGCGCTACCCGGGTAAGCACGATTCATATCGTATGCGAATGAATCTAGAGGATCACCTCGTGTCCCAGCAGCAAAAGCACCAACATTCAACACTGGAACAGAAACAACCGTACCCTTCAAAGTAGCTACGTCCAAAGTTTTTGTTGCAAGGAAGATGGAGAACGGACCTTCAGGTTCATCACCATGCGTTGCGCCATTAAGCCACATGATGGGCCCCTCTTGTGCACCGCGAAACACGGTAATGGGGATGATACGTTCGTTACCGTACATATCCCGACCAATGGGAATGCCTCCTCGACCAATTTCTCCGGGATTTACGGTGACATTTCCTATCGTAAGTGGTTTAGTCATTATTTTCTCCTTAAAAAATATTTTAGTGTGCCACGATGATTCATTTATCGATATCCTACTTTCTAAGACTAACCAAGCATATTCTCAGCAAGAAAAGCCGAAAGAATGGTCTCGCAATTGTGCAAGGCAGAAAGCTCAACATGCTCATCAAAAGCATGAGCCACCTCGTAACTCCCGGGACCAAAGATAATCATATCGCCCCGGACTCGATCCATTAGGTGTTTAGCGTCACTTCCTGGCAGGTAACCGATTGGCCCAGGATCCCCGAACATCCTCGCAGCATTTAAGAACCTTTGACCCAAGTGTGTTGTCAGATCTGATTCGAACCAGCTGGAAAATAAGAAGTCGCTTACGGTGACTTCGGCTGGGGCAATATGGATCGCGTTAATAACTTCTTCTATCTCTTGTTGAACTACTTCGGGATCTTCTCGCGGAATCATCCGCCGGTCTAGTTTTATTATGCATTGATCGGGAACAGCATTTGCGGTGCTGCCTCCCTGGATAGTGCCAACATTACAGGTTGGTGAACCAACCAAGGTGTGGCTACGCTTAGCGAGTTGCTCATGGTACGCCTTTAGGGCAAGCACGATTTGGGCCATAGCTGTGACAGCGTTTACACCGCGATCTGGGTTAGTTGCATGGACAGAACGACCCCTGACCGTAACTGTGGCACGCATCACCCCCTTATGTGCTAGGGCAACTTGATTGTTCGTTTGTTCACCAACAACAATGAAATCGGAGTCTGGTAAGTGTCCAGAATCGGAAAGCCAACGGGTTCCTAACTGCCCCCCGGTCTCCTCCTCAGCAGCAGCAACCAGAACCAGTGTCCCATGGTAATCATTAGATGCTGCGATCTTTTCAAAAGCTAGTAACATCGCTGCGAGTGGTGCCTTGTCGTCGATGCTGCCCTTTCCGTATAGTCGCCCCTCGGCTACGCGTGGCTCAAAAGGGTCGCTTGCCCAACGCTGTTCTTCATCACTTGCGACAGGGACCGTATCAATGTGTGCATGGAGCATTATTACGGGGGCTTCACCAGTACCGAGGGTAGCTACAACGCTCGGGGCTTCAGGCTTTTCTGGTGACGCTAAGATTTTAATGTTAGCTCCTGTATTTGCAAGCCGTTCAGCGATGTATTTTGCAATGGCAACACAATCTCCCGGCGGATTCGGGGATGGAATTTGAATTAACTCAGATAAGAGACGCTCAAGATCATTCACAAATGGCTCACCATTTTTAGAGGTCAAGTGGTCCTTCTCGATATTCCTCAGGTATTTCATCTGGTTTATAAACTTGCATAAATTCTACGCCTGGACCGGGGACCCCATCATCTTCGAGGAAAGCGACCCAACCCTCCGGGTGCTCGTAACGACCAACAATCCCACAATTGAGACAAACGGTGTCTTCGCAAGTCTCTGTATCCCATCTCTTGTAATCCTCAGGATCGTTAGAAATTCTGCAGCTCTGCTCGCGCATCCGACCACCTTCGCTGAGAGCTTGCTGCATGGTTTCCTTAAGATTGTCAACCGTATAACAAATGTGATGGATACTCTCACCAAATTCGGCAACATGCCGGGCATAACGACCGTCAGCATCCAAGGACTGTACAAGTTGATATTGTATGTCACCAATGTCGAATACAGCGGTACGTTGGCGAGTGACCTCTGAGTCTTTCACTACTGCATCTGCACCTGCCCCTAGCCGCCTACGGTAACGCTCCAAAGCCTCGTTAGCATCAGCAACCGCAACGGCAATATGCTTGATCCCTGTAACCATATCTTGTCTCCTCTTCTATCCGCCAAGCGTCCAAATTTTACCGAAACCTTTACTAGGGAGGTACACCAGTTTCCGTTAGGTACAAGCCCAGAGCTTTCCGCATCCCTAAAAGCCTGATGTCTCAGGTAAAACGACGGAGCGAACTGCACAAAGATAAGGAAGTAACAAGCTAACTGTCAAGGCCCAAGAGTAATAGAAATTTATTTCGTCCATCGTGCGGATTGTATTTTGGGTTCTCAATCCTCCCTCTTGTAAAAGTTTTTAGGAAGGAGGAATTCATATCTGGGACTACCCGAATCATTAAATGCCTAAGGTTGGCAGTCATGACTTGACAACCAGTCCCCTAGATTTCCCAGGTATGAATTGAAGTATTTATTAATCACTCTGCCACGTCAGCTTAATTTAAAAACACGCAACCTAAAATAGGGCCACGTCCCTTTGCTATGGCGTCCTGGCTAGTAGAGTGAATTTTCTAGTATTCAAATATGCAAGCTTTGACTACCGAGCAGGCTAGTCTATGGACATGATCCTGCTAACATTCAAAACCCCTAATGGCTTACAGTTAGGAATTAAGACCGACCAAGGCATCCTCGATGTTGCTGTCGCAGCGTCTGCCCTTGATCTTAGCAATATTGCACTAACGCCCGATGATTTATATTCGGGTGGTAATTTAGGGATATCTCCCCTGAAGTCCTTATTGGAGTCAGCTCAAAATCAGGGTGATGCAACTTGGTTTCGTGACGAGTCCTCGCTGGAACTTGGCCCGTGCGTACCGTCACCTGGAAAGATTCTTTGTGTCGGTCTCAATTATCTCCGTCATGCCGAAGAATCGGGTATGGCGAAACCGTCAACTCCGGTTCTATTTTCAAAGTTTAGCAATTCCATCGCTGGACCAGGTGAGGCCATTCCGTTACCAAATCACGCAAAGGAATTTGATTATGAGGCGGAACTGGTAGTGGTAATCGGAAAGCGAGCAAAAAACGTCTCAGAGAACGCAGCACTGGATCATGTCCTTGGGTACTGCAATGGGAACGACATTAGTGAGCGTAATCTGCAAATGCTTACTGGCCAGTGGCTTCTTGGAAAAACCCTCGATAAGTTTATGCCTCTTGGCCCCTACGCTGTAACGGCAGACGAAGCAGGAGATCCGAACGATATGTCGGTCCGTTTGTGGTTCAACGGTGACCTTAGGCAAGACTCCAACACTTCAGATTTGATTTTCTCAGTACCTGAGGTGATTAGTTATGCAAGTCGGTATATGACCCTAGAACCAGGAGATGTCATTTCGACCGGAACTCCAGAGGGTGTCATTTTAGGGATGGATGAGAAGGTGTGGATGAAGCCGGGTGATGAGACAATAGTTGAAGTTGGAAGGCTCGGTAGGCTTTTTAACCGGATGACAGTTGGTTAGGGATGACAGATGAACCTATTTATCTAGTAACTGGGGCGTTGGGGTGCATAGGCGCTTGGACGCTCCATCACCTAGTCAAAGACGGAAAGAGAGTAGTTAGTTTTGACTTGAGTGAAAACCGATCCCGGTTGGATCTGCTCCTCAATTCAACGGAACAAGCGAGAATCACGTTTCTAAAAGGAAACCTAACGGATTTTGGTGATGTTCTTCGGGCGATAGAGGGCCACAAGATCAATCGTATTGTGCATTTAGCTGCCCTGCAAGTACCGTTCTGCCGCAGTGATCCAGTACTCGGTGCGCAGGTGAATGTTGTTGGTACCGTTAATCTTTTTGAAGCAGCTCGCCAAGCGAACCTGAAGCATATTACCTACGCTTCTTCGATTGCAGTTTATGGACCAACCGATACTTACTCGTGTGGACAAATAGCAGCAGATTCGTCGTTCGATCCACGAACTCTGTATGGGGTTTACAAGCAAGCGAATGAAGGCACCGCACAGATTTTCTGGCAGGACCATGGGGTGAGTAGTATTGCGCTTCGTCCGTACACTGTTTATGGGGTAACTCGTGATCAAGGCATTACTAGCGAGCCAACTAAGGCGATGCTTTACGCTGCTGCTGGTCGAGATTCAACAATTGGCTTTGGGGGTACCATGCAATTCGATTATGCCTCTGATGTTGCAAGGCGATTCATCGAGGCGGCCGACACGCCAATAGATGGTGCTTATGGTTTCGCACTAGGTGCTGCCCCAGTTAGCGTTGCAGAATTGGGAAGACTTATCGAAAAGGAGCGACCTGGCGTAACTGTTCATATTGACAATACCCCGTTGCCCTTCCCCCATGGGGTTAGTTCTGGCAACCTCAGTGAGGTCTTACCCCTCACAAAAGATACCCCTTTGGAAGAGGGTGTCCGGCAGACTATCGATCATTTCGATACTCTCTTGGCACGGGGGCGTCTAGATATTGATCTAATCTAAACTTTAGGCAAGGTCTCACAAACAAATTATTAACTAGAGGAACCACGCTAAGACCGATGAGATCCAAATATCTAGTCCTTATCACTCACTAATAACTGAACTCTTTGGTCTTAATCCTAAGTTATTTTAAGGATTCTCAGGTAGTTTTGGGAGACGTACGAGTGGAGCTGCTACCAACACAGCCAGTGGAAAGAAAGCAGTAATTATTAGTACTGGCACATAACTACCCATCAAATCGTATCCTAGAGAGAACACCAGGGGACCTAATGCTGAGGCAGCTACACCAATTGTTGAAGTCGTGCCTTTTATCGTACCCAAGTGCTTTCGCCCAAAAAATTTCGCGTAAACACTTGCTGATACCGGCATGAAAGAACCCAGCATGACTCCAGTGACAATGCCATATAGAATCACACCACTAATTTCGGTCACAGTCCCCATAAGGAACATTGACACTATCATCATTACCATTTGGATACCGAGGAACAAACGATACGGTAGGCGGTCCAGTAGAGCACCTGTAATAAGATTGGCACTTGCAGCTACAATCCCTAGGGCCCCGAAGGCGGTAGTAGCGACAGAACGAGTAACACCATTTTGGGTGAGAATATCGTAGTGATGAAAACCCATTGCAGTGCCAATCATCGCCAAACAGAAACCAGCCGCTACGTAGAGCCAAAAAATGCCAGTACGACTAGCTTGGTTCAATGTGAAATTTTGTTCGGATGCGGAAGCAGATGTTTGCCCAGGACGGTGACCGCCATCTGGTTCCAATCCGAAACGTTCAGGTCTAGTTCGGAAGAAAATAGCGCCAAGTGGCAGGATAGTAATGGCTACTAGCCCACCAAGCACTACGTAAGCATTTCGCCAGCCAAGATTCTGAATAAGGTAATCGATTACAGGTGGCAACACGGTGAAAGACAACATGAAACCCACACCTGCTAATCCGACTGCTAACCCACGACGACGAATGAACCATAAATTAACGCCGTGCATGCTCACCATAGGCAGCGAACCCTGACCTAACCACCTGAGAAGGACGAAGCCGACAAAAAGTAATACAGGGCCGACAACAAGACCCATAAATCCACACGCTAGGGCAAAAAGCCCGGAAATAACGACCACAGCGATTCGTGGCCCCCAGGAATCAATAGCGCGGCCCACAAACGGAAGTCCTAACGACGCAACTAGGGTGGCTAACGTGTAGAGAAGCGAGGCTGTAGTTCGAGTTATACCGAGGTCAGCAATGATGCTGTCAAGAAAGACGGAGATGCCAACTGTTTGACCCGGTACAGTCATAAACGTACCGAGTGCGCCGACTAAGAGGATTACCCAGCCATAAAAGAAAGGGAAACGTTGCACAATAGAACTGCGAATTACTTCTGGAGGAGATGACACTTCGATACTCTATTCTAAATACCTATGGCAGAAACGCTTAATAATCTACATATTTTTTCGAAAGAGCTCCTCATTTTGTTAAAAGCGATTTAGATAAACATGTGTTTAGTGTTGTCTAGGACTTGATTAAGACCCCATCAGCGTCAGTTACGCTCCACTCGACGATAGAATACGGGGATGTCCACAATTACGAAAGTCCGCATCCCCCATACAGAACTAGATGTTTCACGCCTTTCTTACGGAACTGCTTCGCTTGCCTCCTGGGACCTGTCACCGGTGACGCCTGAAGAAATTCGCAAAGGAATACAGATCGTTGAAGCAGCCCTGGAAAACGGGATTACCTTCTTCGATCACGCAGATATTTACGCTTACGGCAAATGCGAAGAGGTCTTCTCGGCTGTTTGGGAAGCCATTCCCGATGCTCGGGAGCGAATGGTACTGCAAAGCAAATGTGGCATACGATTTTTAGAGGGAGGCGAGGAAACTCGCTACGATTTCAGCTACGAACGAATTGTAAGTTCAGTCGAAGGCAGCCTCAGGCGACTCAAGGTCGAACAGCTAGATCTGTTACTCCTGCACCGGCCGGATCCACTTGTGGAGCCAGACGAAGTAGCCCGGGCCTTCGCACTACTGAAGTCAAGAGGTATGGTCCGCCACTTTGGGGTTAGTAATCAGAGTGCAAGTCAAATAGCTCTTCTACAAGGATCCCTTGATGAGCCCTTAGTTGCTAACCAACTCAAACTAAGCCTCTTGCACCACGGCCTCATTTCTGATGGTCTATCTGTAAATCAAACCGGCATTGCGGAGGCCACTGGAGTCTCAGGTCTACTAGACTATTGTCGTCTCCATGGTCTTCAGATCCAAGCTTGGTCACCCGCAGCCCAGGGCCACATCGTTAACCCCCCTGATGACGCACCCGATACAACTCTTGAAACTAACCGACTCGTTAAAGACATAGCTGCAAAGAAAGGCTGTCCAGAAGAGGCCATTGTTTTGGCCTGGCTCCTTCATCACCCTGCAGAAATAATGCCAATCATTGGGACTTCCCGTCCTACTCGATTAGAATCCTCGGTAGCTGCCGATGAAGTCGTACTTACCAACGATGAATGGTCTCGTATGCTTAGTGCAGCCCGGGGGCAAAAGTTTTTGTGAAGAGTGATGTTCTAATCCGGAAGGTAGAAACCTTACTTGTTAGTACCCAATGCCGCACTCCACTTAAGTTCGGTGCTGTGGTTGTCGAAAAACTCCCAATTGCTTACGCTAAGGTCACAGTCGAGAACCAGGCAGGCAGAGTGGCATCTGGGTGGGGCGCAATGTTCCTTATGGACTTGTGGGCTTGGCCAACATCGAGGGTTAATCACGAAGTTAAAAACCGGGTTATGTGTGACCTTTTTGAAGACTACGGGAAGCTCCTTGCAAATTTCAATCGCTTCGCCCATCCGATTGAGATCTTCATGGAAACCAAAAGTGATTTAAGTCGGCTTGCTTTAGAGATCAGTGAACTTCACGCGCCTGGTGAGGAAGTACCATTCCTTGGTGCCCTAGTTTCGGCTAGCCCTCTTGATCATGCCATTCACGATGCTTTTGGTCGAGTTAATGAAATTGATAGTTTCCACGGTTACGGTCCAGAACATCTGGACTTTGATTTGTCACGGTATCTTGGGCCAAACTATAAGGGCAAATACCCTTCTCAATTTATCCGAGACAAATACGTTCCAGAAATTCCAGTCGTTCATTTAGTGGGTGGACTCGATCTCCTGCACCGTGGAGAAGTGGGAGAAGATCTCCCGCGCGATGGCATCCCTAATTCTCTTGATGATTGGGTAAAACGAGACGGGGTTTATTGCCTTAAAATTAAGCTTCGTGGCGATGACCTCGCCTGGGATGTAGAACGTACCATAGCTGTCTCACACATTTATCGTGAGGTACAAGCCGTTAGTAGATCAGATCTTCCCTCCCATCCGTATCTCACGGTGGACACCAACGAACAATGTGAATCTCCGGAATACATCATGAATTACCTCGATGCGATTAACGTTCGTGAACCTCGAATTTTCAACGAGATAACTTACGTTGAGCAACCTACAGATCGTGACCTTGATCTAAACCGATGGGACATGAAGGAAATCTCGAAACTAAAACCTGTATTGATTGACGAGAGTCTGACATCGCTTTCTGACTTCGATCTGGCCCAAGAACTGGGATGGTCAGGAATAGCCATTAAAAGCTGCAAGTGCCTTTCGTCTAATCTCCTGTTTGTCCCGCTAGCTATTAATTCTGGCTTGCCTTACTCAGTGCAGGATCTAACCAACCCATCAATAGCCTTGCTCCAGTCGGTAGGTCTAGCGGCCCGCACGTACCCCATCCTTGGCGTAGAGGCCAACTCACGACAGTTCTTCCCTGCCGCCAATGATGACGTGGCTACAATCCACCCGGATCTGTGCCAAATCCGTAACGGCGTGGCAAAGACTAAATCGTTAAGTGGAACAGGCTTTGGACTGCGGGTAGAAGATATAGCTGACTTCACAGAGGCAATTCAACGCAAGGATGTCTTCTTTCGACAAAATGTCAGATGACTTGCTCCGTGGAAATTCTCTTGTAGAACCTTTTCGTCAAAATCAACCTCGTCACGTTAAACATATGAAACGATAAGCTAGGCACTATTTGGCCTCTCGGCTTCTGCTAGGCCCTTGTAACTCTTGGAGGTGCACGCGTGGGTAGTTCAAACATATCTACTTGGGATCTTGATCCCGAACGTTGCTTTGCACCCGATCCCACACAACGTCAACTCGCTGGTGATGTGTTCACCCACGTGAGAAACTTACCGTTGATTTGCCCTCACGGTCACGTCATACCTAGCTGCATTGCTAATGATTCAGGATTGGGGTCGCCAAGTGATTTATTCGTAATTTCAGACCATTACGTTTTTCGCATGTTGCACAGCCAAGGTATTGCTCTTGAAGATTTGGGTATCCCTTCTAACGATGGACGTCTTGTCGAGGTAGACCATCGTCAGATTTGGAAAAAATTTTCTGAGAATTTCCATCTGTTCAGAGGAACGCCCACAGCTCTTTGGCTTAAGGACGAACTAATAAACGTTTTCGGTATTAGCAGCCAACTGAATGGGGATTCTGGTCAAGACATCTACGATGAGCTCGAGGATAAGCTTAGGCAACCTGCTTTCAGGCCTCGAGCCCTCTTTGACCGCTTCGACATCGAAGTTTTGTGCACTACCGATGCTGCTACTGATTCGCTTGAGCACCACAGTTCGCTTCATGAGGAGGGGTGGGGCCGGTTACGACCAACCTTCAGGCCTGATGGCTTACTTAATCTCGATACCCCTGACTGGCACAATAATATTCAGTTGTTGAGTAGTCGGGCTGGAATCGATATCTGTGACTATAGGAGTTTTGTCGAGGCCTTAAAAGAACGCCGAGTTTTCTTCAAAAACTTGGGTGCAACCGCGACAGATCATGGTGCTCACCATGCTCACACTAACTTCCTTAGCGAAAACGAGGTGCAGCAAATCTTCGATCGTGCTCTTAGGCTTCAGGATAATGGTCACGACGATACCTCTCGTTTCACTGCCCACATGCTGCTTGAGATGGCTCGCATGAGTTGTGATGATGGTTTAGTCATGCAGCTCCATGTAGGTAGTTTCCGCAATCACAGCGCTAGAGTTTTCGATGATTTCGGTCCCGATATGGGTGCTGACATTCCTGTTAGTACAGAGTGGACCCAGTCACTCCAAACCCTGTTAAACACTTTCGGTACTGATCCCAACTTTAGGGTTATTATTTTTACGCTTGATGAAACAACATATTCTCGCGAATTAGCTCCTCTTGCGGGTTTTTACCCGAGCTTAAGGCTGGGTCCACCATGGTGGTTTTTTGATAGCGTTCTTGGCATTGAGCGTTACCTTGATTCTGTCATTGAAACTGCTGGCATTTACAACACAGTGGGCTTTAACGACGACACAAGAGCTTTCGCTTCAATCCCCGCTAGGCATGACGTGTGGCGAAGAGTTACTTCTAACTGGATCGCTGGTAGGGTAGTTCGAGGACTAATCGATGAAGACCAAGCCGCTGACATTGCATGGGAATTAGCATATGGTCTAGCGAAGAGAGCATATCGATTATAGAAAGATTTCTTGTTCTGAACAGTTAAACTGTGGCATCATCCAGTGTCATTCCAGCCCGCTAGGCGTACTAACATTAAAGCATCTAAAAAACCTAAAACAGGAATCCTTATCGGTTTTAGGGGTTCACAAGACGAACATAATTCGATAACCTTAACGCCGGATACCACCTTGACTAAGCAAAATAGGCTATTCTGATTGGATATTATGGTGCAAACGAGTATCAAAAATAACGAATCGGCCACTACTCTTCTCGACGTTCAGGATGTCAGAACATACTTTCATCTTGACGAGGGGGTCCTTAAGGCAGTCGACGGCGTTAGTTTCGATATAGGTCGAAAAGAAACGTTGGGTGTAATTGGTGAGTCAGGTAGCGGGAAAAGTGTCACCGCTCAATCAATTATGAGAATTGTTCCAAAGCCAGGACAAATTCACTCAGGCGAAATTCTATTTCATGGAGAAACCGGCACCACGAATATAACAGAGCTGAAAGCAGCTGGACCCGAAATTCGTGGTATCAGGGGCAAGGACATGGCTATGATCTTCCAAGAGCCGATGACTAGCCTTTCACCGGTCCACACCGTAGGTAATCAGATCCGCGAAGCAATATATCTCCATCGGACTACTAACCAAAAAGAAGCTAATGAAATTACACTCGACATGTTAAACCGTGTTGGGATCTCGAACCCTAAACAGAGAATTGACGAATACCCCCACCAACTATCTGGCGGTATGCGCCAGCGCGCAATGATCGCCATGGCACTGTCTTGTAACCCCTCTCTGTTAATTGCTGACGAACCCACTACGGCCCTAGATGTCACCGTTCAAGCACAAATATTGGAACTCATTAAGGAGCTACAGGAGCAGTTTGAAATGTCTGTGCTCTACATCACTCACGATCTTGGGGTAATAGCTGAAGTATGCGACAAGGTCGCAGTCATGTACCTCGGCAAGGTCGTAGAATATGGATCTGCACGAGATATTTTCTACAACCCGCAACACCCTTATACTCGGCGTTTGTTAAATTCGATGCCGAAAATGGGACACAAGCGTGATCGTCTTGATGCTATTGAGGGCACAGTACCTATCCCACTTGATCCCCCTGCACGTTGCGGATTCACAGATCGGTGTCCGGAAGCTATTAGTGGTAAGTGTGAGATTAGTATTCCTGCCCTAGTTGAAGTCAGCGACTCTCATTGGGTACGCTGTTTCCTCCACAACGAAGATACGGAGCCCGCCTATGAGTGACCTGCCCAAACCAACCAGCGGAACAAGCGAAAGCTTGCCCCTTCTTAACGTTGAACGATTAAAGAAGTGGTTCCCGATCGAAAAGGGCTTCCTCAGAAGGGTTGCTGGTCACGTAAAAGCCGTTGATGACGTTAGTTTTTACATTGGCGAAGGTGAAACCCTTGGTCTTGTAGGTGAATCAGGTAGTGGAAAGACTACGGTAGGACGTTGCGTATTGCGTGCTATCGAACCAACTGCAGGGAAGATAGAGGTGACCCTGGAGGACAACCGTGTTGACATAATGGAACTCAGCAAAAAAGAATTACGACCATTGCGACGCGATGCCCAAATGATTTTCCAGGATCCGTACTCAAGTCTCGATCCTCGAATGAGCGTACTCGATATAATCAGCGAGCCTATCAAAGTGCATAATTTGGCTTCAGGCAAAGAGCTAGAGGAACGAGTCAAGTACCTCATGTCTGTTGTAGGTCTTGAGGTCAAGTACCTCCGGCGTTACCCCCATGCTTTCTCTGGAGGCCAGAGGCAACGCATTGGTATTGCACGTGCGCTCGCTACTAATCCGAAGTTAATTGTTGCTGATGAAGCTGTATCGGCGTTGGATGTCTCCATCCAAGCACAAATATTGAATTTGCTGCAAGATCTTCAAAATGAGTTCGCCTTGACCTACCTGTTCATTGCTCATGACCTCGGCGTGGTCGAACATATTGCTGACCGAGTGTGCGTCATGTACGTCGGTAAGGTAGTTGAAATGGCTACTACGGAAGAACTGTACGCCAACCCACAACACCCTTATACCGAGGCATTGCTTTCGTCAGTTCCGAAAAGCGAACCTGACGAGGTAAGAGAACGAATTGTCTTGAAGGGTGAGATCGCTAATCCTGCTAATCCTCCCTCAGGCTGCTACTTCCATCCTCGTTGTAATTATGCTCAGGATCGTTGCCGAGAAGAAACCCCTGCATGGCGAGAGGTTGCTCCGGGTCACTACACTGCCTGCCACTTCAGCGAGGAGCTTTCTTTGCGGGGTGTAGTACAGTCCAGCTAATCCCCGTATCTCGGTAACTAACTGGCGTCAGAAGATAAGCTCCGAGCTTCTGGACCGTCATAAAGGTGCTTATCTGGATCTATTTTTCTTACAGGTTTGTTCCGTCTAGATTCCTCTGAAACATGTGCTACCAGACCCCCTACCCTTGCGATTATGAACAGGCCATTAGCTAAATCCGAAGGCAAATCCATGTCAACGAGGAGAGCTGCAATTGCTCCGTCAACATTAATGGGTATATCGCGCCCAAACCGGGCCCCCAGGTTAGATTCAATAGCCTGTAACATTGTCACCCCGTTTCCGGAAACACCTAGATCTTGAGCCAAGTCGAACAGTTGTATCACTCGGGGATCAGCCGTATGAATACGGTGCCCAAGCCCAGGTAAACGCCTTTTCGCAAGCCGCCACCGATCAATAATGGTACAAGCAACTCCTTCCAAATCTTCTGGTAACTCGGAATAATCCCGTAAGGCTTCCCTTAGAAGCTCCATACAGCCTTCAATGGCTCCACCATGAGACTGATTGATACTTAATATTCCTGCAGAAACCGCCCCATTTAGTGGTGCTCCTGTGCTTGCTGCTGTACGTGCAGCTAAGGTCGACGGGGGTGTCACGCCGTGGTCGATCGAGGCAACTAGAATCGCATCTAAAATCTTGCCCACCTCTGGCGAGGGTAATTCTCCAATTAAGGTTAAATAGATTGCATCAGTAAATGAAACTTGGCCCATGAGCTCTTCAAGAGGGTAGCCCCTTAGCCTGAGTCGATTTGGTTTTACCTCGGTAATGGCAGTTGACCAACTATTCATGATCATGGCCTAGCTCACCTCGAAATTGGGTCTCGTGTCAAGGGGAAAGGTCTTGAAGTACCTCTCGAGTCACGTCCGAGATATCGGCTAAAACATCTACAACATGTGCTCCTACTTCCTTCAAACGAGCTACCTTCTTCCCATATGTCCCTCGCCCACGTTCAATGATTGCCCCTGCATGGCTGAATCGAATACCTCGCCTAGCCGCTCTACCCCCTATGTAGGCAATAAGAGGCTTGGTAAAGGTCCCTGCCTCAATGTAATCAGCCACTCGCTCTTCTTGAGAAGACCCGATCTCGCCATAGAGCACCACGGCCTTAGTAGTTGAATCTTGCTCGAAATGGGAAAGCACTTCAGGATGAGGCAACCCAACAATGGCATCGCCACCAACATTAACCATAGTACTGATACCGATTCCGGCTTGAGTGAGATAGTAAGCGATACTAGTAGTGATACCCCCACTACGGCTAGTCACCCCTACGGGACCAGGTTTAAACCACTCCTTAGCACTAGCTACCCGACCCCCAATCATTCCTAACAAGTCTTGGCCTGGACTAAGCACACCGAGGGTATTCGGCCCAACTACTGTGGTGCCTGTTTCATCTGCGATTGATAGGATCTCGATCACGTCGTAGACCGGTACTCGATCAGGAATTAGGATTAGCAACCTGACACCAGATTCAATAGCCTCTAATGCAGCAGTCCGAACTCTCGGCGCCGGAACAAACAGGACAGAAATGTCCATAGCACCAACTTCCAATACTGCCTCTTGGACGGTGTTAAAAACCGGAATTTCGTCAACCAATTGACCGCCCCTGCCAGGCGTAACGCCAGCGACGATGTTGGTCCCATAACCCCGCATTAGATGGGCTCTAGTTCTACCTTCACGCCCGGTAATACCTTGGACGAGAACTCTTTCGCTTCCGGTGGTCAGAATAGACATGCCGAACCGCTCAAATCATTGTCTCCTCAAAACCCTGGATAGGCAAATTAACGTATCCACCTTGATTTCCCTCTAAGTAACAAGTCACATCACAGGCTAAACACTCGGTACATCCGCCGCTTTTAGCCTCCTCGAAAGTAATGTTGAGAATTGGTACTCCCTCTTCAAGCTGAAGAATCTTTGGTGAGCACGTTTCGATGCAAATCTTGGTCTCACACTCAACACATGCAGAGTGATCTAGTGTTACAGTCCCACCACTTACAGTTTCGAAACTGTAAGGCTGGCCTGCTGGCTTCATCTCCCTCTGGGGCAGAGGATCCGATGGAGTTTCCCAGGTGTCTATAAGGAATCGCATTCTCTCCGCGCAGAACTCTGCCGAGTCCTCTTTTCCATAACTTTCTAAAGGAGCACGCAGTAATTGCGACGCCTTGTTTAGGATCTCTCTGGCATATTCTTCTTGGTTCCCACCCAATCGTAGTACAGCAGGCACCAAGAGCGGCTCCTCGAGGAAGGCTTTGACGACTCCGCGAGCTGAGTGGAATTGTTCTTGACTAGCAACCCCGCCACCACTCATGAAATACCCTGATATCCCATCTTGACTTAAGATGATTCGGGCGGCTCTGTAGACCTTGCTAGCGGGTGGATTTCCGCTTGTATCCGTAAAATTGGCAACGTGAAGGTCCTGCCCAAGAAGGGCATCCATGCTTAACATGCTACCGCCTCCACCCGATCCATGAAATCCAATTACACGGCTCCCCTGAATAAGACGTGGAATTTCCACAAAGTAAAACGTACCGCGATAGTCATCCTTCTCTACTCCCCAAGCGATTGTTTCTAAACGAGTAGGCGGGTGGTCGAATTCGCGGGCTACTTGAATACCCAGATCTGGGTGACGAAAGATGGCATTGTCATCTACGGTGATACGGCAATCCGCTGCGATGAGTTCGCTGGTGGAAGTAACGACCAGGGGATTTATCTCGAGGGTAAGAGCATCATAACGGCGAGCTAACTGAAACAAACTTATTAGCGTCTTAGAAAGATCCTTGTGTATTATCCCCGGTACGTTGGCCTTCTGGGCTAGAGCAATGGCTTGGGAACATCGCAAGCCATCACGGATATCAATAATTTCTCGTGTAACACCACCCTCTACCTCCTCCACCCCAGTTCCACCTTTAGTGCTTAGCAAAACAGTTGGTGCCTGAGCTTCGTCATCAACGAGAATGGCAACATATAACTCCTGGGCTACTTCTAGCTTCTCTTCAACTAACACTTTGTCGACTGTGAAGTGACCGATTGTGGTACCGAGCATCTCAGCGGCGACATCTCGGGTTTCTGCTGGTCCTTTAGCAAACCGTATGCCTCCTACCTCAGCTCGACCTGTCATCCAAATTTGGGCCTTCACTACGACTTGACAATCGATCCCTTCGGCAATATTTTGAGCTTCATCTGGAGTAGAAGCTGGTTCGCCAACTGGAGTCCGTATTCCGACCTCTCGCAGAAGCGCCTTCCCTTGATATTCATGGAGACGACTCATCTTAAGGGGTTACTCGAAGCCTCGTTAAATGGGTATTTGTACTTCATTATCCCCATGGTAACCCCCCTAGACCAGTGAGGCGTCTATGTACCGATAGTTCCAAATCGTCCTGTAATACCCTAATTTAATGTTCAGTTTTTCGGTAGGGGGGTCTAGATGCTTATCTAAACCCATCTTTATTGAGTATAGTACCCACATAAATAGTAAAGCTAATTAACCAGCCGAAACCTTAGCCTTAGGGCTTTTGGTTGATTACATCTTGGTTCACTGCCGCTGGCAGTAGCTCTCCCGACAAACCGGCAAGTAAATTGTCCACTGCCAGCTCCCGCATCGCCCTTCGTGTTTCGTTAGTAGCTGAGCCAATATGCGGAAAACAAATCACATTTGGGAGAGATGTAATCGTCTCATTCTCATCAGGAGGTTCTTCCTTAAGAACATCGAGAGCGGCGCCGGCAATGCTGCCAGATTGTAATGCTTTGGTAAGAGCCGACTGATCAACTAGACCCCCCCGAGCAGTATTAACTAGGTAAGCAGTAGGTTTCATCCTACCTAGTTCTGCTGCACCAATTAGATGGCGAGATTTGTCGTCTAAATTCGTGTGTAGGCTAACGAAATCCGACTCAGACAGAAGTTCATTTAAGGTTCGACGCTCACTAGGGGGGCTGTCCGGATGCGGCGAGTCAAACAGGTCATACCAGAGGGTGCGCATACCCAAGCTCTGCATACGATGCGTTACTTGTTGGCCAATACGCCCGTAACCTATTACCCCAAGGATCTTGCCACGAATGTCTGAACCAAGTGGGGGGCCTTGTTCCCCTCGCGCCCAACCACCATGACGCACATACTTCTCGGCTGTGAATAGGTTTAGAGCAAGCGCAAAAATCATTGACATTGTGAGGTCAGTTACCGCGTTGGTTAGAACACCAGGCGTGTGGCCAACTACTACTTTGCGGCGAGTAGCCTCATCAATATCAAACGGGTCGTAACCAACACTCGCAGTCGATAGTACTCTGAGTTTTGGAGCAGCGTCGAAGAACTCCACATCAGCTCTCACTCGCGGGCTTAGTAAGATGCCCTCGACATCTTGCATAGCGACTAGGAGTTCTTCACGGGAAGCCCGAATATCTAGTTCAATGATGTCACAGAAGCTACTAATACGTGCTTCAAGATCATCTTCAATGGCTACGTAGATGCAAACTTTCGGCTTAGCCATTGTCTAGTCCTTTAGGGGGTGTTCGACCCCGAGTTCTGAGGAAATCGTACTAAACCATTCGATTACCTCAGGGTGATACGGTATGCCCTTATTACGACGTTGAATTTCAGTCTCGTGTTCAGGAAGTCCAGCGTAATAAACCTGCTCGTACCCTTCAGCTGGCGGTGTTTCTCTTAGACTCTTCATGTAAAAGTCCATGTCTACCTTGAATGCCTCGAGGTCCGTAAAAGCATCTATGCGATAAGCAATGAAGTGATGGCTGACGTCTATACGGTTACTACTCTGACGCTGAAATGAGGCTGGTTCCCCGCCAAGCAAACCACTCAAGATATATACCATTACTCCTAGGCCATACCCTTTGTGAGACCCACCCTCGCGAGTTCCTCCTGTTGGAAGGACTAGGAATTTGTCCGGGACAAGCCCAGATTCCATAATGGGTGTTCCATCTGGACGAGCTATCCATCCCCCAGGTATTTCGGTTCCGAGACGTCGGTTGATCACAATCCGGTTAGCAGCTACGGAGGTGGTCGCCGCATCGAACACGAACGGTGGCTCGGTTTTGGTGGGAGCTGCACACGCTATAGGGTTGCTGCCAATCATGGCTTTCGCGCCGAAGGTAGGCGGCATCATGACTCCACCGACAGTCATTGCTATACCAATCATGTCCCTCTCAAGGGCCATGTGGGCGTAGTAAGCAGTAGCCCCACAGTGGCGACTGTTGTTAACTACCACCGATCCGATGCCAGTATCTTCTGCCTTGTCAAGAGCCATTTCCATAGCCATTTTTCCAGCAGAAAACCCTAGTCCCTCGTCACCATCTATGGTGGCGGTAGCGGCTGCCTGACGCACCACCTTTAGGTTCGGCTGTGAGTTTAGGGAGCCGTTTTTTATCCACTTAACGTAGTGAGGCAACATGTTGCTCACACCGTGAGAATCTATTCCTCGGATATCTGCATAAAGAAGAGCATCAGCACTAATCTGGGCGTCTCCATTGGGTAACCCGAGAGCAGCCAAAATGCTCACCACTAAACTATGAATGTCCTCGTAAGGCACCCGGATAGCGATATCTTCTGGGATTTGATTATGGTGAATCATGGTAGTCGATTCATAATCACGAATAAGTAGTGGCGCTCTAAATTAGAAGGTAGAATAACGAATCTCCTTTGCTGTTATGAACTCGAGGAGGGCTGGGGTACCCTCACGAGTTTTCTCAATACCTCGCTTAATAGCTGGAATGATTTCGTTTGGATCAGTTATTCGCTCACCATAGCCGCCAAAAGACCGAGCCATAGCAGCATAATCACCTGAAATATCTGTACTTCGGTACTTCTCGGTTGCTACTTCCATGATGGGCAACTCGATTGCCATGGAGAAGTTGTTGAGGAGGATAGATAGGATCGGGATGCGCTCTCGGACCGCCGTCTCGAAATCCATGCCAGTAAAGCCGATAGCTGCATCACCCCATACGTTTATCGCAAGCTTGTCAGGCCGAGCCAGTTTTGCGCCCATAGCCAATCCCAAACCGTATCCTAGTTGGGTAGTTTTACCCCATCCGATGAAACTGAGAGGCTCTCGGCTTTTCCAGAATGGCGCTAGTTGATCACGCGGGCTACCTGCATCGTGGGTGATAATGGTTTCATCCGGATCGACAGTATGAAGAAGATCCCAAATTACCCTGTAGGGCGATAAGGGTGTCTCGTCTGAAGTTAATTGTGGCATCCAGCTTTCTAACCAAGGTTCGTTAATCTCCGCAATTCTTTTTGGAACATCCCTCCTCTGTTCAGCGAAGGACAGGCTTTTACCCTGAAGAGCATCAAGTAGGGCCTGAAGGGTAAGTTTCGCGTCGCCAACTAAGCCTAGGTGAGCTGGTAGATCTTTGTTAAGATCACTCGGGTCGAGAGTGGCATGAATGACCTTTTTATTTAAGGGCATTTTTGTCCCAAAAGTAGTTGTGGTGAAGCTACAACCAATACCGAAAATAACGTCAGATTCATCCAAGAAATTGCGTACTGCCTTGGAGTGGGAACGGTTGCCGGAGCCTAAGTATAGGGGATGATCCTCGGGGAAAGAACTCTTTCCAGCAATGCTAGTGGTAACTGGTGAATTTAGTAGCTCAGCTAATTTTCTCAACTCGTCCCAAGCCCTGGCATAGTGAACACCTTGGCCGGCATAAATAACAGGTCGTTCCGCTGAAGATAGGACGTCTGCTACCTCTGCGACCGTGACCGGATCTGGCCCGCTTCGTGTCGAAAAGCTAGGAAGGTAATCGATCGGTTCAGAAACCTCTTCTTTGAAAACATCTACGGGTATTTCTACTAGGACGGGTCCTGGGCGACCAGTGCGAAGCTGTGAGAAGGCTCGCCTCATTACTTCCGGAACTGCCTCAGCTACAGAGATTTGTTCCGACCACTTTGTGACATGACGGAAGTTAGTTACCGAACTGAAGTTAGGAGGTACCTGCGCAAGGCGCCGGGGATAACCTGCAGGGATAACTAGTATAGGGACGGATTCGCCGTAGGCTTGAGCGACACCACCAAAAGCATTTTCAGCACCCGGACCATGCTGCATAGCAAATACACCAATACGATCCCCTGAATTCAATCTACTGTAGGCGTCCGCCATGTGTAACCCGGTTCGCTCTTGACGAACCACAATGGTGCGAATGTCAACCTCAGCACAAGCCTCGATTATCGCATTAACGGGATAGCAGACGAGGAACTCGACTCCTTCACGCTTTAAGATTTCCGCAACTGCTCGAGCAACTTTCATAAGCACGACCTCTCCGAAATTTTAAGATTGAACCACCCTATTCATTATGACATCGTAAACCAAGTACAAGAACCCATTAAAGACCTGATTGAGAGGGATCAAGCCTTATAGGAGAAGTATTACAGTGAGCCCAGTAATGCTATGGTTGTCGACGATGGTGTATATAATCCCGCCAATCTGGCTTGGGTAAATTGTTGGGTAGTAAAATTTGTTTAACCCTCCCCCAAACACCAAGAGCTAACAGTTGGATTTGAGATGGTGCCTGTCCTTGAGAGAAGATGTCCATTATGTGGCACGAGAAAGGTAATCATATGGGCTTTGAGCCTAAATTATCCTTGAGAGTTTCATTCCATTAACTAATGACCGTAACTAATCTCGTAAGCCGCTATCTTCCCACTTTCCGCCAGGTCTGGCGGCTAGCACTTCCAATCATATTTACCAACCTGCTCATGACGCTTTTGCACGTTGTGGACATATTCATGGTCGGCCGACTTGGACCACTTGAGATCGCTGCTGTGGGCATGAGCGTGGCAATCCGGATGTTGGTCAACACATTCATTCTGGCTGTAGTCACTGGCGCGATGGCTTTAGCTGCTCAGGCAAAAGGAGCTCGTAATCCACAGCGACTGAGTGACGTGTTTCGCCAATCAATGTCGTTAGCAGTGATCGTTTCAGTGATCTTGAGTAGCGTGGGTTACTTAGTTGCTGAACCCCTACTCAGCTTTCTCAACGGCGGCGGTGATCCTCTGGCTGTGGCTATAGGAAGAGAGTATCTCGAGCTATTGTTCTTAGGGACATTTTTTCTTGTTGGTAGCTTTTTGGTTAACAGTATTATGCAGGGAGCGGGCGATACCTTAACCCCTCTTTACGTGACAGGGGTAGTTAATGTCATAAACATTGTCCTAAATTACCTTTTTATTTTCGGACCAGGTCCCTTCCCAGCCATGGGGGTAACGGGAGCAGCTGTTTCTACTTTAGCCTCCCGAGTAATAGGGATGACCATATGCCTGACGCTTATTTACTCTGGAAGAAATGTCGTTCGCCTCCTGCCGGGTACTTACCTCCCGAACTGGCAAACTTTCTGGGACATCTTGTCGATAGGCCTGCCAGCTGGCATTCAGTCAGTACTACGTCAATCAAATCAACTCATGGTCATGAGAATTGTTACAGCTACCGCAGCTGGTACCTACGGAGCGGCTGCACTAGCAATTGGACTGCAGGTCATGTCACTCTCTTGGATGCCAGGCTTCGCTATTCACATTGCAGCCACTAGTCTAGTAGGACAGGCTTTAGGGGCTTGGCAGCTCGAGGACGCCCGTCGACGAGGCAACGCTGCTATTGCTCTAGGGGTCTTGGTTATGTCTGTAATTACTTTGCCACTATTTTTCCTTGCACCCGCTCTAATAAGACTATTCGATCCTAGTGCACATCCAACTGTAATAGAGGCGGGATCGTCATTCCTAAGGATTAATGCCTTAGGTCAACCTCTAATCGCAGTTGGAATGGTAGCGGACGGAGCTCTACGTGGCGCAGGGGATACTAAACCGTCACTATTCGCCACCATCATTGGCGGTTGGATCCTTGCTATTCCCCTGGCCTACCTTCTAGCCATACCCTTTGACCTGGGAATCTGGAGTATTTGGTTTGCATTGGTAATGGGCACTGGTGTGAGCGCCTTTTATCTGTTTATTCGTTGGCGTAACCATCGATGGATTGATGTAGCCCTGCATCGGACTGCTCTTTACAGAATACACTTGCGTCGCCTCCCTCAAAACCTTCAATCCCGCTTTTTATCGAATATCAGGACTCCGCTCATGGCAGGTCCAGAGACCATAGAAGAAATTGATGAGCATGGTGTCCAGTACAGTAACAGCGAAGGCCTGCTACGTGTTGTCTTCGAAAATGATAACTACTGGGTAGAAGAGAACCAAGGGCTCCTTAAAACCAAGTAAGGTAAACGATAGATTTTTTCAGACAAAGAAACACCAGAATTAACCTAGCCTAGGTAAGCTCTCGACACAAGGTCCGTTGGAATGCACCTGGAAATTATCAATGCTTAATACCGGACCGCGATCTCCGATTGGTATTAAGCATTAGCGCCCGAGCTTTTGAACTTTTTGTCTTTCGGGAGGTCATTGTATGCCAGTTAGAGCATCCGTAATGGCATCCACAAATTCAGGCACATCATCAGGGACGCGAGCTGTGACCATGTTTCCGTCAATCACTGCGGGCCAGGAAGGGTCATAGTTAGCACCCATTGTTTTGAGATCATCCGAACATGCAGCGTAAGCAGCAACGTTCTTACCACGAACCAAATCTGCCGCAGCAAATACTAACGGTCCGTGACAGATTGCCGCTACAACCTTCCCTGCATGATAAGACCGTTTAACGAGATCAACAGGGTACTCGTCTTCGATGCAATGCCAGGGGCAAAACGCGCCAGGGATCATGATGGCATCGAACTCGGTAAGGGAAAGTTCTCGAAGTGGCCTGACAACATAGCTTTCATCCTTTAACTCTTGAAAAGGAACGGACATTCCGAAATTACCCATTACTACATCAAGACCTAGCATAGGGGGTCGAGATACTACCGGTGCGGGGAAGGTTCCGAGAATAACCTCTGCCCCGCGCCAGCTGAACTCCATAGCTGGAACACAAAGTTCGACGTCTTCAAAGTCCTGACCAGCGATAATCACAATTCTTTTACCTTTTAGGACGTCCTGGTTATAAAGTGGAAAATGGGGATCGAATGCTCGGCATAGCTCTCTAGTGAATTCAGCCGTAGCATCACTATCACGGGCTGTAATAAGATTTCCGTCACGAACCACTGGGACATCATGGTAGGTTCCTAGTTCTCCTAGAAACGTTTTGATTACCTTGTACCCTGTAACGTTCTGTCCATGCACTATCCCGGCACTCATCAAGACCATAGGTCCGCATTCAAGACCTGCAACGACAGCACCATTATCAAAAGCTTCCTTAACAAATTGAGTCACCGGCGTCTCAGTTCGTATTACGTCAGCAGAATGCCCACCCAATACCACGACGGCATCATACTCACGAGCTTTGGATGGCTGTAGTTCATCTCTCGAAGTGAACGTCTTATAGTTGTAGCGCTCCCCAGGGGCCATAGTCGGAACAGGATTCAAAGGAAGTCCGAAGGTCCCGCGGGTACCATCGTTCATATGTGGCCTAGACCATTTCCATGAAGCTTCAGGCCAAGAGATCACGAGGCATTCTGGTTCGCCACCAAATTCGCTGAGATACTCAAGTAGGTAATAAGCCTGGAAATCACTAAACTCACTTCCAGCTATCAGGGCAATCTTTTTCCCATTAAGGGGGCCACTCTTAGCTCTAGCGATGGAAGGGTTCATCATCGATTCCTCCAATAAAGTAGTCAGCCTTCTTCGGCGCTCGATCCCACTCTATCTTGTCCGCCAACGGGAGATTACAGAAAACAAAAACAGGTAACACTTAGGCGCTTAGTTAATGGGGCACCAATTAGCTTGCGAATTACCGCTCCTTGGCAGTACGTCGCCTTTCATTGCTGAGTTAATTTTTCGACCCCAGCCTCTGAAGCCCACCGCAAGTATTCTAAGTCCTGATGCGTCTGCGCAAGTAGATCTGTAAGGGTCAAGTCGCGCCAAGAGTGACCGCCCTGATATTCACTGTGAACTGAAAACCAGCCATTAAAGCCTGCCTGATTCAAACAACTAAACACCTCTGGCCAGGGCACTACCCCCCGGTTTAAAGGAACTAATTTGGTAACCCAACGAGACTTGCCTAACGTCTGATCCTCTATCTGTTCCCAAGCCATGTCCTTTACGGCGACCATTGTCGTGCGATGGGATAGTAGGTCAAGACCCATGCGCCAACCTTCGACGCCACCCTCTACGGCCATGTGGCCTGGATCCACGTAAGCACCCACGGCCGCAGGATCTCGGTCCCTAATTAATTCCCAAACGAAAGGGGCAAGTGCCGAGATAACGGTGTTAGAGTGGATGTGAACGTTAGCCCGGACCCCCGTAGTAGTTGCCAGAGCCTCGATACCATCCAGCTTCTTCGAAACTTCCTTGAGTGTTGCATGAATAGTACCAAATCCAGGGTATGGCCAATATCCTAGTTTTAACTCGTTTATACCTAGAGTGGCCGCCGTATCAAACACGTCAGTTGCGTACTGTTCATCAGCTGCGGTCACGTTGGTCGTAATTAAGGGTACCTCTAGACCCAGTTCTTTTAGTGAGTCGACCGCTAGTGGAAGCTCTGAGATTACTTTTTCTGGGTTGACATGACCACCCGGTCGGACGGTGAGGTCAACACCTTCGAATCCTAAATTCTTAATTTCTAATCCAGCATCGGCGACCGAGAGTGATCCCAAGTGCTTTGAAAACATCATCAACTTCACTGTTTCACGCTCCCCCTTAAAGATTACGCCATGGTTACTAGGTTTTCTTGTTTCACCTCGTATAGAAGGGATTCTCCTGCCAAATATCGTTGAATCTCAGCAATCATGTGGGCGCCCTGGCGACGCCGCGCCTCAACTGTATGGGCCGCCATATGAGGTGTCAAAAGAACATTTTCTTTAGAAAGATCTCGAAAGGGATTATCTCCAGGCAAGGGCTCGTTGTCGAATACGTCGAGAGCAGCATTGATGCGCCCTGATTGGAGTTCAGCAATTAATGCTAGTTCATCTACAAGCCAGGATCGAGCTGTGTTTACGAACAGCGCGCCATCCTCCAGTAGCGCGAGTTCTCGCTTCCCAATCATCTTGTGGGTTTCAGGTGTTATCGGCGCATGTAGAGATACTATTCGACACTCAGAAAACAATTGATCTAATCCGACTTTCTGCACACCGAGATCTAAAGCCTCAGTGTTTTCAAGGTACGGGTCAGCAATCCAAACCTCGGTACCGATACCGCGAAGCAACTTCGCTAAGGAACGCCCTGTGTAACTGGCGGCCACCAAGCCAACGCGTTGGCCCACCAATTCTCGCCTTACAGGTGGAGCACCTTTATCCCAGACCCCGTCCCGAATGTTGCGATCGTGAAGATGAGGTCGTTGGAGCATTGTGAGAATAAGTAATAATGCCCATTCGGCTACGGCACCTGCAATCGCTGGGGCGGCGTGAGTAATCTTAATGCCACGCTCGAACAAAACTGGCGGAAACATGTATTTGATGGACCCAGCAGTATGGGTGAGTAACTTCAGATCGGTTGCAGCTTTCACAACTTCGTCTGTGAATATCGGACTGCCCCAACCTGTCACCACGATGTCAAAACCACCAATATTGGCAGCTAATTCTTCGGCGGATGGACCAGACTCAGACTCGTGGAGAACTACCTCGCCAAGGGAACGAAGAAGGCGATCATCGTCAGGCCCGAATAGCTCCTGGTAAAGCTTAGGGCGCGGTAGAACCAAGATTCTTGACTGCGACTGGCTCATTATCAACCACCTAACTTAAGCACTTCGGCACTGGAAATAGAAGGGCACCAAAATGCCTCGATATATTCCACTACCAACCTAGTGCCTTCTTCATGACTGACGTAGGGAGGCATGGAGGGATTGTACAGGGAATCTGTTAGGTCGCGTATAAGTGCCACCTCGAATCCCCAGCGCACTAGCTGTTTGATGGCAAAGGAGCGGTTAAGGACACACATATTAGTGTGAACACCCATCACAATCACACGCTCGATACTACGAGGACGTAGAAAGGAAAAGATTTCGCGGCCGTCGTCAGATATACCGTCGCGTTCTTGATCTATCTTTATGCCTGCGTGCTGGCGATTCCAGGGACTTACCAGACGACCATCTGCGCTCCTCTTTCTCTCAGGATCATCTGTATCAGAACCATGATCAGAATCGTCTATGGGAAGAGGAGGGTCAGCGCGCTCTATATCAGGTGGCACTTCGATTGTCGGTGTATCAAGTACCCGCTGGCGGGCAGGCATACCCGCATAAAACGACATGGTATCGGATGGAGCATGGATGATCTGGACACCAGCTTCTCTGGCTACCTGTACCACCTCGTCCATTAAAGGAATTAGGTCGTCAAGCCTTTCGCGCGCACCCTGACTCCAGTGACTGTCCCAAACATCACATAAGAGGAGAGCCGTCTTGCTGGGCACAAGTTTCGCATCTTGAGTTTCGGCCTGCCAAATCCTACGTCCATCCTTATCCTTAACTAACACCCTTCGTCGCATAGACCAGCCCTCCGTCGCAAGTCACACACATATCCGTTCATGTGGACAATTCGGCCTGTTCGGTTGTTACTTGCTCAGTAAGTGCAGCCATGACGACCCCCCGTATGGTGCTGCAGCCCAAACTAATGAGCTACCCTGACTCTACTAAACAATAGTTGTCGCTTGGTAATTAGGTTTCAGTAAGCCGCCTGAAAGGAGAAGGTTATTTCCCCCCCAGGTGCCCACTCAACCCCGAGTGGCTTACTTCGAAATAATTTAGAAAAAAACACGACAGGTCGAACTTTTCAGACTCGTAGGAATATAAAGTCTGAGTTAGTCTTCCAATGATTTGGCTACGAAGATGCGAGAAGTGTGCGACTATTAGCGAATGGGACCTTACTCTGATAAAGATACTTCACCATCATTAGGGGATGGCTCTCGGCCCAACATCATCGTGATCCTGAATGACGACATGGGCTTCTCCGACCTTGGTTGTTACGGAGGCGAGATCAACACCCCAAACTTAGACCGTTTGGCTTCTGGCGGACTACGCTTTAGCCAGTTCTATAACACGGCCCGATGTTGTCCCTCACGGGCGTCTCTCCTGACGGGACTCCATCCTCATCAGGCTGATGTTGGACACATGACTGATGACGATGGCATAGATGGTTATTTAGGAGACTTAAATCCAAACACAGTAACGATCGCTGAGGCCTTGGGTGCCGGGGGGTACCGGACATACATGTCAGGAAAGTGGCACGTGACCCGTCACATTTCTCCAGACGGACCCAATCACAACTGGCCTTGTCAGCGAGGCTTCGACTCTTACTACGGTATTCTTACGGGAGCTTCAAGTTATTTCCACCCCAAAACGCTAACGCGAAACAATAAACGTATCGATACGCCACCTGGCGAGTACTTCCTCACTGATGCCATCAGTGAGGAAGCTGTTATCCAAGTAGAGCAACACGCCTTAGATTACTCCGGAAAACCGTTCTTTCAGTACGTTGCTTATACGGCGCCCCACTGGCCTTTGCATGCTCATCCAGAAGACATTGAAAACTACCGAGGTCGCTTTGATCGGGGTTGGGACAAGCTCCGGGAAGAGCGCATGGAACGACTTGTTAGCGAAGGAATTATTCAATCCGATTGGCAACTCTCTCCGCGCGATCAAAGTCAGACTTCTTGGGGAGATGCTGAGGATAAAGCCTGGCAGGTCAGAAGAATGGAGGTCTATGCGGCTCAGATCGAATGCATGGACCGCGGTATCGGCAGAATTATCGAGGGGCTAGAGGTAACTGGACAGTTGGAGAACACCCTAATTATGTTCCTTGCCGACAACGGTGGTTGCGCTGAAGAGTTACCAACTATGAGAACTACAGAAGCTGTAACCCCGGATGGAAGAGTTGTACAGATGGGTAATGACCGAAAGGTAATGCCGGGAAGTGAACTTACGTATCAAACTTATGGGGTGCCATGGGCCAACGTTAGCAACACCCCTTTCCGGGAGTATAAACACTGGGTCCACGAGGGAGGAATCGCTACGCCATTTATCGCTCATTGGCCTCAAGGCATTAGTGATTCTGGTAGTTTGCGCCACGAACCAGCTCAACTTCCCGACATTATGGCCACCTGTTTGGATATCGCAAAGGTCAATTACCCGGAAACGTTTCGGGGCCAAGTTATACAGCCGCACGAGGGTTACAGCCTGGCATCGGTCTTTACGGGTGGCGAATTTGAACGTGAAGTTCTAACTTGGGAGCACGAGGGTAACAGGGCAGTCCGAAAGGGACGATGGAAGCTAGTCACAAAATACCCGGGTGGTTGGGAGCTCTACGATATCGAGCGTGACCGCACGGAATTGAAAGATCTTTCTTCAGAACATCCTGAAGTGGTTAAGGAATTATCAGGCCTGTATCAACACTGGGCTGACCGGTGTGGAGTAAAACCGTGGGACGAAATCTTGGAACTCCGAAAGGAACAGGGTCGGGCTTAAAGGGATGAAACAGCCCAACGTCGTATTCATTACGGCTGACGACCACACGCCCTCTGCCCTGAATTGCTATGGACCCACTCTTGTTCCAACGCCCAACCTAGACCGAATAGCAGACGAGGGAATGCGTCTTGACAATTGCTTTTGCACCAATGCAATTTGCACCCCAGCTCGAGCGACCATGCTCACTGGTATGTACAGTCACACCAACGGAATCAAGACCCTTGATGACACCATCAACCACAGTCAACAGTGGACCCTCGCGAACTCCTTCCACCAAGCGTGCTATCAAACGGCCATGATAGGCAAGTGGCACCTTGGACATGGTGGGCAAAGCAATCCTATCGACTTTGATGAATGGAATGTTTTAGCTTCAAACTCAGGACAGGGAAAATATTTTGAGCCTACGACCTTGACCTCACGAGGAATGCAGCATCACTCAGGTTATGTAACGGATGTCCTGACTGATTTATCCCTAGATTGGCTCGAAAGACGTGATCCTAGTCAACCCTTTCTTTTGTGGTTGGGGCACAAGGCGCCTCACGATCCCTTCCAATATCACCCTCGTCATTCGGATATCCTGACCAACGTTGATGTTCCGGAGCCTTGCACCCTTCACGATAATCTTGCTGGACGACCAGCCGCAGCCCTATCTACACAACGTGTTGAGAGAATGCTTGGCTTTGATAAACAACACCTACCAGAATCAATTCCTGATGGTCTTAACGAAGAACAACGCTATTCCTGGTTGTACCAGACCTTCATTAAGAGCTATCTCCGGTGTGTAGCTGCCATTGACGAAAACGTCGGACGCCTGCTTGGCTACCTTGATGAACACAACCTCAGCGACAACACTATCGTCATTTACACGTCGGATCACGGTTTCTTCCTTGGTGAGCACGGTTTTTATGATAAAAGGTACATGTACGAACCTTCGATCCGCATTCCCTTCCTCATTCGTTACCCCCGTGAAATCCCAGCAGGTACATCCTCTAGAAAAATGGCACTGAACGTTGACTTCGCACCGACGCTGCTCGATCTCGCCCATCTCGAGATCCCAAACGAAGTTCAGGGCCAATCACTTCGATCAATCGTCAGTGGAGACAACCCACTTACCTGGCGTAAGTCAATGTACTACCGGTATTGGATGCACGGCGCTCACTTCAACGTGCCAGCTCATTACGGTATACGTACAGAAAACCACAAACTCATTTACTACTATGGAGATCCACTCAACGCTACCGGAGCTACTGGTGACCATACCAATCCAACGTGGGAGTTATTTGATCTCAAACGCGACCCTGAGGAACTGCAAAACCTTTATTCAGACCCCACCTATGCCCATCTCAGAGAACAACTACGCACAGAATTAAGGCATTTGCAAGTCGAGCTTGGTGATGAACCTTACCCACAGCAGACCCCCTAAAAGTAGTAATTTAATTTTGACTCGTTAACCAACAACCTGAGACTTGAGGAATGGATAAGTTAAATTCGGGGACAGGATACTGTTACATCACTTTGAAAATCGCATAATGTCCTTTGATACTCGCCCATTAACACCACATTAGATCTTCTGGGAGGCGAGTCTAAGATGTATGATTTCTAATTCACGCAAGGGGACTTACCATGGCCATCGTCCAGCTAACCGACGTTAACAAAATCTATCCTCTGGGAAAGACTGAGGTCCATGCACTCAAGGATATTACCTTTAACATCGAGAAAGGTGACTTCGCTTCCATCTCCGGACCTTCGGGGTCCGGCAAGTCAACTATCCTTAATCTTATTGGTTGCATAGACACCGCTACGTCAGGCAACGTCTTTATTGACAACGTAGAGACTTCCACACTTAAAGACAAACAGATTACCAAGCTTCGTCACGACGTACTCGGTTTTATTTTTCAGAGCTTCAACTTAATTCCGGTCTTAAATGTGTTTGAAAACGTCGAGTTTCCACTACTTCTTGGAAAACGTACTTCTACTAAAGAAGAACGAGCTAGTTGGGTGAACCACCTTATTGATGAGGTTGGACTTAGTGATTGGCGAACCCACAAATCCAACGAACTGTCTGGCGGCCAGCGTCAACGGGTAGCCATAGCTCGAGCTCTGGCTACAAAGCCGAGCATCGTTATGGCAGATGAACCAACCGCAAATCTGGACACTGAAACGAGCGAGGGAATAATTGAACTCATGAAGAAGATGAATAGGGAACTAGATACCACCTTCATCTTCAGTACTCATGACCCAGACATCGTGAAGATCGCGGATCACGTGATCCGACTACGAGACGGTGAGATAGTTGAAGATTACAAATCTTCTACTGATAACCATAAAGCGACAGAACCAGTCGCTCAAACTGACCCAACACAACCATGATTCTCCTAAAGATTGCTTTTCGTAACCTTCGAGAACACAAAATAAAGACTCTCATAATCGGTACTCTTATAGCTATTGGAATAGCTTTCTTGGTTCTGGGTAACTCGGTAATGGGAACCATTACCCAGGGCATGGAGTCCAGCTTCAAGCATAACTTTACTGGCGATCTGATCCTCCGCACCACGAATGAGGAAGATATTGCTTTCATAGGGGGTTTCGGCGGGGTGCCTAAACCCCTAGAGGACTACAAAAATCTCGTTACCTATCTGCAAACTATGGAGGGGATAACAAAGTTCACACCGATCCTTTCAAGTGCTGCAGGAATAAGTAAAGATGACAGGTCACTCTCCTTTGCGTTGCTTTGGGGAATTGAACCAAGTAGTTACTTCGAGATGTTTCCAGACCGGTTTATCCTCACTGCAGGTAGTTTTCTCAAAGATGGGCAAGAGGGCGTACTTTTATCACAAACTATTATTGACGACGTCCTTGAAGAAAATGGGGTTGAACTAGTGGTGGGTGATACAATCCTGCTTTCCGGACGCAACAATGTAACAGGAACTAAGATCCGCGAAGTCACAATTGAAGGTATCGGCTATTACGAGAACGCTGCTGGTTTACTTGACCGGATTTCATTCGTCGATGCTAATACCTTACGGACATTAACTGGCCTTACAGCTATTCGAAATAGTGCTGAGCTTGACTCCTCAACAACAATTGAACCTATATCTGAAAACTCGTTGTTTGGTGGTGGCTCCGACACATTGTTTAGCGAATCTTTATCTGCTGAATCCAGTTCTGACGATAGCGGCACACTCGACTTTGATAACATCCTTGGTGACACCTCAGTCCGCGAAAAATTTCTCGCCGTTGACAATAACGCCTGGCATTTTTTGCTACTTGATGTTGCCGACGGAGTTTCGCTGGTCTCGCTCCGAGAACAACTAGCCGATCGCTTAAATAACACGATAGTTATAGAAAACTGGCGTTGGGCTGCCGGGTTTATCGCTAATATTGCCTTCGGCATCAGAACTATTCTCAACGTCATCATCATTGTAATTTCTGTCGTCGCGATCATTATCATTATGAATACCCTTGTAATTTCCGTTACTGAAAGGATCGCTGAGATCGGTACGGTCCGAGCAATTGGCGGTCAGAAATCATTTGTGCGTGGCATGATAACGATAGAAGTTCTTATGATTACCGTGGTTTTTGGTGTGGTCGGAATGGGATTGGGAACAGCCATAGTAGCAGTCTTCAATGCCGTAGGAATACAGACTAGCAGTCTGTTCCTAAAAATCCTTTTTGGTGGCGACACCCTAAACCCAGTACTTTCAATTACGTCGCTGTTCACATCGTTGGGTGTTGTAGCTGTCATAGGAGTTATCGCTAGCCTCTATCCTGCCTCAGTCGCGCTTGGTATCGCGCCTGTCCAGGCAATGCAGAGAAAGTAGGGGGGTCCGCCATGCAAATCATGCTTATTGCCTTTCGGAACGTAGTACGACAACTCAAACGCTCTCTGTTGCTCGGTGGGGCTGTAGCATTTGGGTTTTTCATCTTTACGCTCATTAATGGCTTTACCGGCGGCCTAATCAACACTGTTGAGGTTAACGTTGCTGATGCCGCGGGTGGGCATATTTACGTTGAAGGCAGCGAGGTGAGTGATCTAGGAAGTGAAATTACAGTAATCCGTGATACCACCGTAGTTGAAGAAGCTGTTGCGGTTCTTGGGAACAAAGTTGAAACACTAAGCTATCGATCTCAAGCTAATGGCACATTAATTTTCGGTGGTAATGAAGAGACCGAATGGCTTGTCGGTGTTGACATAACCCAGGAAGAAAGTTTGTTGGATAGTCTCGCTTTTGTTGAAGGTGCTCCCAGTGATTTTCTGGCAATTGAGACGGGTCTTCTACTTCCGCAGGAAACAGTAACCAAATTAGGTCTTGAGGTTGGTGAAAGTGTCATCGTTAAGGCAACTACTGTCAATGGTCAAATTAACGTTGGCGATTTCATAGTTACCGGAGCTATCCAAGGTAATGAGGACTTTGGTTTCTCTTATGGATACGCCCGCATCGAGGGCCTAAACAACCTTCTGGACATGGCCCCCGACCAATACCAGACGCTTAGTCTCTATCTAAATGATTTAACAGAAATAGATTCCTTAACAGAAACTCTTTTCAATGAAATTGGGAAAACAGCGCCTACCGTAGCACGTGGTCAACAAGAAAGGGGACCTGATTTTGCGGAATGGTTTGAAATAGGAGGCCTCACGACAATTGATGAGGAAGAGCGTTGGGGGGGTACTAAGTTCGAAATCACTAACGTTAATGAAGCGCTCGAAGGTCTAAACGATCTCGTACGCACCATGAATACCATCGCCCTGGTAATTTTTCTAGTGATCATTGTGATAATTATGGTCGGTGTCATAAACTCCTATCGGATGGGGATGATCGAGCGTACTTCGGAAATAGGAACTATGCGTGCAATGGGAGTCCATCGTGCTGGAATCCGGAACATCTTTATCTGGGAAGCTTTCTTCATCGCCTTCAGCGGCGCGATTGTTGGTTTGGTATTTGCGCTGCTTGCCATGGTCGGTATTAGCCTCGTAAATTTTGGCCCAAACGACTTTAGCTTCTTTTTAAGACAAGGTAGTATTAATTTCTCCATCACTCCCTCTAGTACAGTGTTTAACCTTTTACTTATCTGCTTTATGAGCGTAGCTTCGGTACTAATTCCTGCTACTGCTGCAGCTCGACTCAAACCTGCGGAGGCTCTCCGTGCGACCCACTGAACATAGGCAAAGCAGGCAATGCTTTATTACTCACATGACCAGGCTTCAACTAATTAATCGTGTTAGGCCATTAAAGAAGGAGACTCCGTTGTTACCTAAGATCCGTCTCAATTTTGCCTTCACCGCCATAATTATCACGGGGCTTTTGGTTTTAATTCCCCTTGTTTATGCACAGACACCAGATTTCGAAGAACTACTGGTAGAAATCGATAATCGTAGTAATTTCACTGGCGATTTCTCAGCAACGTTCACTCTTGAATCCAAGGATCCTGACGAGGGTACTGAGACCAATCAGGTGCGGTTCTTCCGGCGTGACGATGAAGACAAATTTCTACTTTTAATCCTAAAACCGGAGACTCAACTTGGACAGGGTTACCTAAACATCGAGGATGGTCTTTGGTTCTACGATCCAGAGAGCCGCCAATTTACTTACACCTCCCTAAGTGAGAGTTTCGAAGGTAGTGACGCTAATAACGACGACTTTGGTGCCTCAAATTTAGCCCCCGATTACGACGTAGCCCTAGCGACTGAAGATACCCTCGGCAACTTTGACGTTTGGATCCTAGAGCTCGAAGCTATTAACGATGAAGTAACCTACCCATTCCTCACGATTTGGGTTACCAGGGAACAGGGTTTAGTGCTGAAAAGCGAGGAATATAGCTTAACCAAACGGTTATTAAGAACTTCGTTTTACCCGAGCTACGCAAAGGTTGGTGAGAGCTTTATTGCAGACCGAATGATCTTTGTTGATGCTCTGCTAGAAGGCAAAATGACTGAGGTGAACATTACCGAAATCACCACCGCCGAAATCCCCAACAACGTTTTCACCAAAGCGTACGTTGAACGTGTCAATAGGTAACAGGACCGTGATCAAGATTGCTTCCGTCGCTTTCATGTGTCTATTTGGGGCGACGGCGCTCGGACAGGTCACATTTGGTGATGATCTCTTTAGCGATTCCGGGCTCGTAACTGAAGTTGATGAAAATGAGGATGCCACTCCTTTTGATGACATTCTGAAAAGCGAAACTATCTCTATTGGGGGACGCTTTTCCGTTTCTAGCACCATTAATCTTGACCTTGATGCGGGTGATGAAAGAGTTGTTAGTAGCGGCCTTGCAAATCTAAGCACCCGGCTGTTTCTAGACGCTAGACCAACCAGTGATTTCCGAGCTTTCCTTAAATTCGATGGTAACTACAATACGGAAACAGGACTCAGTGTGAGCTTACGAGAAATGTTTGCAGACATAACTGTTTTTGACACCATTTTCTTAAGGGCAGGCAAACAAGCTATTAACTGGGGAGTTGGCCTCTTTTTTAGTCCGGCTAACCTCATCAATATTGAGAGGATTGACCCTGAGAACACGGATGAGGAGCTTGCTGGCCCAGTCTCTCTTAAAGGTCAGTTACCCATCGGCACTAGTAACCTAACTAGTTATCTCCTCATGGAGGACCTTGAGGACGGAAGGAATTTTACTGCTGCCGCACGTTATGAATTCTTGTTCCGCCGGTCAGAGATCACCACCGGTCTGATCTACCAGATTGACGGACCCTGGGCGGTGATGACGACAATCACCGGAGCCGTCAAAGATATCACAGTATTCGCTGAGGCAGTTGCACAGGGAAATATTGACCGAATATTTGTAATTGAGGATGACGCCGGTGGATACCTAACCTCCACGTCAGACGGTTTGTTTGCCTCTGGAACAGTAGGTGGTCGTTTTTCGTACAACACCGATAACGATCGCTTCAATATCAATGCTGCGGCCCAGTACCTATTTAATGGCCTCGGTTATGACAACCCACGATTATTTTCAGAAGATCCTAGTGCATTATCGTTTCTCCTTGGCCAGGTTGCTTTAGGGAATATGAACCCAAGTGATCTTTTGGATCGTGGTCATCACAATGCTGCTCTCAGTCTCAGTTCCCGGGACATAGGCGGTACTGATGTAACCCCGTCGTTTTTTTGGTTATCTAACTTGAGTGATGGCTCAGGCCTGATAACGGCTGGATTGGCATACTCTGGAATCGAATTCATCACGGTTAATCTTGACTATCGAAACTTTTACGGCCCGACAGGTGCCGAGTACAGCGTTATTGGTCCAAGCAACTCTCTAGGCCTCAGCATTAAAATCAGTCAATCATTTTGATAGATTGGACCTAGACATTTTAGAACAACGTTTCGTAGGTGAAGGACAAAAAACCAACCCTTGGGCTTGAATCTTGGACTGCTAGGACAGTCTGTTCAGTACCATGGAAATTACTCAATGTCTTCTACGCTCGTTAAGCCATGAATTTTTGAGGCCAGAGTTAACTCTCACCAACTTCCAGAATCACAAACGTCAACCTATTCGTGGCGCTCTTACATTCTACCGGGCGCATACCTGCACACCCAGTGGTATCGTTTAAGGCAAAGAAAAACCTTGCCCTACATTCCAGGAGGTACCTAGCTCATGGAAACTATGAAGATCGCAGCCATTCACGGGAAACAGCAAGCCAGGCTCGTTGACGTACCAATCCCGGAACCTAAAGAGGATTGGGTGTTGGTTAAGATCCAAGCGATTCCCATGTGCACTGAATATAAAAACTGGCTTTCTGGTCGCCAGATTCAAGGCATGGGCCACGAAGCGGCTGGTGAAATAGTTGCTGTTGGACAACCAGGTGTCGTTCAAGTTGGTGACAGGGTAGTGGTCCAACCAAAGCTATCTTGTGGTCGTTGCAATCTCTGTATTGCTGGAGATTATGTTTACTGTGAAAACGATTACAACTACCAGGCGGTCACTGGCAATGAGGATGGTAATGGCACCATGGCTCAATACATTCTCAAACCTGCTCGTCTGCTCTCTCAAATCCCCCAGGACGTCTCCTTCGATCATGCTTCTCTGGCTCTTTGTGCCCTAGGTCCAACCTTCGGAGCGATGACGTCTATTGGCCTTGATACTTTTGATACGTTGCTTGTCACTGGCCTCGGACCAGTTGGCTTAGGGGGAGTGCTGAACGCTTCATTTCGTGGTGCTCGAGTTATAGCGGTTGACCTAGTTCCGTGGCGACGGGATAAAGCAATAGAACTTGGTGCCGAGCTTGTCCTAGATGGGACCTCAGGTACCCTGCTTGATGACATCCTTGATTGGTCGGAAGGCGGGGTTGATGCTGCAATCGATTGCTCTGGTAATAATGTAGCTCAGCGACTCTGTTTAGAGGCTGTGCGGAGACGGGGAAAGGTTGCTTATGTAGGTCAAACGCCCACTCCGATAGAGGTGCACCCGAGTCGTGATCTACTTCAGAATGGTCTTACCGTTATGGGTTCATGGCACTACAATCTAAATTTGTATCCCGAACTCATGCAAGTTATAAGACGTTCAAAGCGTCTTGATGCACTTGTCAGCCACACATTCCCTCTTAATGAGATCCAAAGGGCATTCGAGACCATAGCCACCCAAGAGACAGGCAAAGTGATCTTACATCCTTGGGAATGACCTTGCTACACCTAATTTGCTGGGAATAAATTCAGGCGGGTGGTAAACTCCACAGCCATGCGCGATAACCTCGTCAGTTCTAGTGCAGTCGATCTGGCTAGCTTGATACGTCGCCGTAAGGTATCAGTTGAGGAAGTTATGTTAGCCCACCTTGATTTGATCGAAAAGGTGAATCCGGTAGTGAATGCTATCGTGACACTGCTTCCTGATCAAGCTCTTAAGGAAGCCCGAGAGGCTGATAGGATTTTGGCTCAGAGAAGAAATCCTGGACCATTGTTTGGACTCCCGATTGCTCACAAGGATCTAGTTGAAACTAAGGGTATCCGAACGACGAAAGGGTCGCCAATCTTTCGTGATTGGATCCCGAATCGTGACGAACTCATTGTCGAAAGGATGAAGAAAGCCGGTGGAATCTCTATCGGTAAAACCAACACACCGGAGTTCGGAGCAGGTTCGCAAACTTTCAACAAGGTATTTGGAGCGACTCTCAATCCTTATGATTTGACCAAGACTTGTGGTGGCAGTAGCGGGGGCGCAGCGGTAGCCTTAGCCTGTGGCATGCTTCCGCTTGCAGATGGTAGCGATACCGGTGGTAGCCTCCGTAACCCTGCAAGTTTTTGTAACGTTGTTGGTTTTCGTACCTCGCCTGGTAGAGTTCCTGTGTGGCCTAACAAATTTCCGTGGTCGACTCTTTCTGTTCAGGGACCGATGGCCCGAAACGTTGCCGATGTTGCCCTACTTCTTAGCGTCCTGTCTGGCCCGGATGATAGATCACCTATTGCAATAAGGGAGGGTGGAGAGGTTTTTGCCCAGCCTCTCGATAAAGATTTTTCGGGTGTCAGGGTAGCCTGGAGCCCTAACTTAGGCAATTTACCTGTTGATTGTCGTGTTACTGCAGTACTGGAAGCCCAACGAACTGTGTTCGAAGAGTTAGGGTGCGTCGTGGAGGAAGTCGATTTCGACTTCTCGGATGCCGATGAGATCTTCAAAGTCCAGAGGGCGTGGATTTTTCATCATTCTTACGGTGACCTCGTAAAACAACATCGCGACCAAATCAAGGAAACGATTATCTGGAACGTTGAGGAAGGGGCAAAAATAACAGGCTCTCAAGTTGCTGATTCTCTAGAAAAGCAAGCTGAGTTATATCACCGGCTCCGTAAGTTTATGAAGCCTTACTCTTTCTTGCTTCTACCTGTAGCTCAGGTCCCACCATTCAATGTGACTGAACAATACGTGAGGGAAATAAATGGTGTTCCGATGCAAACATACATCGATTGGATGAAATCGTGTTACTACGTGTCTGTTACGGGTAATCCTGCAATTTCGGTGCCTGCCGGTTTCACGCCTCAAGGCCTGCCGATTGGCCTACAAATCGTCGGTCGTCACCAGGATGATCTGGGAGTACTTCAAATTGCTCATGCTTTTGAACAAGCTAAGGGCCAGCGTAACTGGCCGAAATTGAGTAAAGAAACTAATCCTTAATTACCAGTTAGATCGCCTTAATCATAATCTCAATAGATTACAATTCAGTGCATTCCTTTAGTAGCACCCCCATCTACCGCGATAGCAGCACCGTGAACATGACGAGCTTCAGGGGAACATAAGAAGGCAACGAGATTCGCAACGTCCTCAGTCATACCGAGCCGGCGAATCCCGGCTCGATCCGTCGCTGCCTGCATCTCCTCCGCTACTGTGGTCCCGTTCAACTTTGCTTGGGAATCAATCCGTTTCGTCAATCGTTTGGTTACAGTAAGACCAGGATGGACAGCGTTTACGTTAACGTTATCCTCGATTCCCAACTCTGCTAATGCCTTACTAAAGTTAGTCAGGGCCGCGTTAACGGAGCCAGGGATCATGGCTTGGGAGGTTGGCGTCCGGGCATATCCACCGATAATATTGATTACAACCCCGTGACTGTCTTTAAGCATGGGCCACAATAATCTCGTGACTCGCACAGCTCCAAAAAATTTAAGGGCGAACCCGTCTTGCCAAACATCGTCACTAAGTTCGAGAAAATTTCCCACCTGGGTAGCACCTGCACTGTTTACTAATATGTCGACCTTATGAAAATTCGTCTTTACTGCCTCTAGAACACAACAACTACCTTCAGAAGTACGGAGGTCTGTCGGGCAAATTTCGACACGCTGACCAGTCTGTCTTGAGATTTCCTCAGCAGCATCCTGAAGTTGGCTGGTGGTCCTGGCAACTAGCATACAATCAGCCCCTTCTGTGGCTAGCCGGGACGCTATCTCACGACCAATGCCACGACCTCCACCAGTTACTATTGCCAACTTGTTCTGCAAAGGACCCGCCATATTGATACCTCCCTGAATTTATTTGTCAGCCCACCGTATTAACGAATTGTATTAAATCAGTAAACATCAGGGAGCTTATTATCAAAACCTCACTATAATCCTTCGACTCAATTCAGATTCAGTGTATATCCTATGGCGGAAGGTATAGGATCAAGGGAACGTTTTGGGACTACAAGTCAATTAGGCTACTGTTCTTATGAAGAGTGTCGTTAGACTTACTGAGCAAGGAGGGACATGAAGGCAGTTCATATCACCGCACCGGGAGTGTCAACCATCATTGAGACTCCTATACCAGATCTGAAACCAGGGAAAGCGTTAATACGAACGAGAATGTTGTCACTTTGTGGGAGCGATCTGCGTCACCTTCATAATCTTCCTGCTGAGAAATACCCAATCGCACCTGGGGCAACTGGTCACGAGATGATAGGTATCGTTGAGGCGGTAGCTAATCCTAATGCACCCATCAAAGTAGGTGACGTTGCTCTTACTCTCGCACCAGACCATTACGCGATGGCTGAGTACTACTCCGCACCATACGAACACGTGCTGGTACTCCCCAAAAACCGAACCCCAGAGGAATTTCTACAGGCCCAACAACTTGGCACCGTTATCTACGCATGCAGAGCATTACCAAACTTACTAGGCAAAAACGTAGTAGTAATTGGCCAAGGGTCAGCGGGCCTATGGTTCAACTTCATGACTCGCCGACTCGGAGCCAACCGAGTTATAGCTATTGACCTTGAACCAAATCGTCTCGAACTAAGCCGCCAGTACGGAGCTACTCACACGATATTAGGGCCAACTACCGAACCTGCAGAAATAATTCGTGAAATCACAGGTGGCTCGATAGCGGATGTAGTTATTGAGGCCGCCGGAGAGGATGAAACTGTTAATCTGGGTATCGACCTGCTCAGGGATTACGGATTCCTTTTGTTCTTCGGTGTACCCCGTTCGGAAACACTTAGCTTTCGGTACAGCAACTTCTTCATGAAGTGCCTTACAGCTAAGGCAATCGTACATGCCTCCAGAGAACAAGACCAGCGCTCAACAAAAATCGCCCTCTCTTACATCGAAAATGGAATCGTCGATGTAAAACCTATCCTCACTCACCGGTTCCCTTTTAACCGCGTTAGTGAAGCCTATAACCTAGCTCATACACGTGAGGATGGCGCCGTAAAGATCATAGTTGACATGCCAGCATAATTCGCAACGGTCAACCAGAGTCCGATATGACTGCTGTCTGAAACGCGAAACTTGCGTTCATCATGCACGTAAAAACAACTAGTTATTAATGTTTTAAAAATCGATATGCTTAACGAGGCAAGTAAACTAATTATGATGTTAATTGACTCATAACTTCACGACCCCTTTTAGGTAGCCTTTTTCGCCGGCTAAGATCTTGGACATCAAGGCAGGGTAATCCGATACGGGAACAACATGAGTCACCAACTGACTAAGATCAAAAACACCCTTTTGAAGCAACCGGATGGCAGCGGGGAACGGATCACGGATCTGGCTCGCTGGTGCACTGTTAATTACTGTAAATCCACCCAAGTGCCACCGGCTAGGATCAAAGCTTGCGCGTTCTCCCTTTATCCACCCGAAGAGATTGATAACTCCACCTCTTCGCACGATATCGGTTGCTAGATCGAGGCCTTGCTGGCTACCAGTAGTATCGATCACCACATCAACACCGCGATCTTTTAACTCGCCGGCCAAACTTGAAGAGTCATGTTCAGTTAGGTCAAATACCTCTGTAGCGCCAAGGGCCCGGGCCTGATCAACTCGAGTTGAATCCACGTCTAAAGCAACAACCTGTTCAGCAGATGTATGTTGGAGACCCTGGAGAAAAAGCTGACCCATGAAACCACAACCAATGAGAACAAGGCGGTCGCCAGGTTTAATATGACAATGATCAATCCCAGTAACTACGCACGAGACAGGCTCAACTAACCAGTGCTCATCAAGGATTTTGGATTCAGGAATTTTGTGGACTCTAGAAGCCGCAGCGTTTCGGAGTTTAGCGAAACCTCCGAAGGCAACTCGGTCCCCTTCAAGGAAACCAGTTACGCCAGGACCGATCTTAGACACATAACCGACGCCTTCATGACCCGCTGGTGCCGGAAAGGCAAAATCATCACCGAGTTTACATGTAGCAATATCCCAGGAACAGATTCCACAGACAGCAGCTGTAACCTGGAGCTCGCCTTCACCTGGATCAGCAACTTCAATATCCACAAGCCGAATTAGCCCATTTTCATAGCTCAGGCTAGGAACAGTAGTAGTCATGGATAGCCTCCCTTAATTAGTTTCGGTCTTTCCCATAAATGTCCATTTGAACCTTTTTGGGAAATCCAAAATATCTTTGGCTTTGGTCCAACAACCTTGCAAGAGACTACCAGTACCGTTGAGTCTTACTCAAGAACTTTTCCCCAACACGTGAGCTGCTCGCAGGAATACTGGAAACTAAGCTGCTAACTCCCTGTCAGCATGGGTGCAACTTAACTCATCCAGATACAACGTGAGAGCACCGTGTATCAACAAACAGTTACACTCTTAACGGACTTATGGATAGCTCTAAACCAAAGTTTGCTTTCGTTGCACTCATCGGTTCAATGATGATGCTAGCTGCACTTTCGACCGACATGGTCCTCCCAGCTTTTCCTAGCATCGCAAATCGTTTCGGAATCAGTATATCTGAGGTGCAGCTGATTCTCATTGCATTCATGTTTGGTCATGCCCTTCCACATTTAGTCATAGGTTCAGTTGCTGACCGTTTCGGTCGTCGGCCGGTTTTGATAGGTGGCTTGGTCATCTTTGGTCTAGGTGGTGCAATTTGCTTAGCGGCTCCGAACTTTAGTTGGGTACTAATTGGTCGCTTTGTTCAGGGTTTAGGATCTGCCACGGGCCCTATCCTAGCTCGAGCTATATTACGAGACCTGTTTCAAGGAGCTAAACTTGGGCAATACCTTTCATTCAGTATGGTGGTGTTCACTGTTGGGCCACTACTAGCTCCTGGGATCGGCACTTTACTGCTTACCCAAGTAAGCTGGCGGGCAATCTTTGTGCTTTTAGCATTAGTTGCTGTCGCTCTAACGTTGTGGGTGTTTTACGCTTTACCCGAAACCCTTGTTAAACCGAACTTGCGAGCACTAGATTTGAGGGTAACTCTTCAGAACGGGTGGCGTGTTTTACGAAACCCACAATCCAGCGTAATGGTTCTCATAATATCTCTTTTTCATGGCAGCCTTATCGCGTATTTGGTTTCTTCACCAGGAATTTATATGAATTATTTCGAGGTCAACGAGGTCCAGTTTTCACTAATCTTTGCTTCCATAGCCAGTTTGCTTCTTCCCGGAAATATTATTAATGCCTTACTTCTCAAAAAGTATTCTCCCGTTCGTATTTTAGGTTATGCCCTTGCCTTGAACTTTGTTGTTGGGGTAGTAATGTTTTTGCAGACTTCATTTGGTTGGGCTACGGTGTTTACGCTAACGATCAATCTTGCAAGCTTTTTCTTCTGTTTTGCCTTAGTTCTTACTAACGCCACGACTCTGGCCATAGATCCTCACAAAACCCGTGCCGGTGTTGCCTCAGGTCTTCTCGGATTTGTACAGATGATTGGCGGGACGCTTTTAGGATCGCTCGTTGGTAAATATGTTGCCATTGGACCTACTCCTCTGGGTTTAGGGATGGTGCTGATAGCCACGACGATATTAATTATTTTCCTAATCTCACAAAGATTAGCTCCAAGTTTTTGTCCCACAAACACCTCGTAAATATTGACTATCACAATCACCTAGCCTCATACTCTCGATTGTCGTGATAGTCTGCTCGGGTCGTGTTTGATTTTCACGAACTAGAACAGAGTAATAATCACCCCGTAATGAGTTTTGAATTAGGTAACCGCCCCAATCAAATTTAGGCTTAATGCCAGTTAGAGATATTAAAATTTCTGCCAAATTACCGCTTAACCAAAAACGTATTCTGAGCACCTGGTGGCCCCTTGCTGCGAGCTGGTTACTCATAACAGTCGAAGGTCCTCTACTAGCAGCTTTCATAGCCCGCACTGCTAATCCTGAGATTAATCTAGCGGCATGGGGGATCGCATTCCCTATAGTTTTACTTTTAGGTTCACCGGCGCTAGCTCTCTTGCCAACCTCTACATCTTTTAGTAAAGACGTACACTCTTTTCGGAAGCTCCTTAATTTCTCCTTAGTGCTGGTAGCAATCTTAACGAGCCTTCATGCTGCGATCGCTTTTACTCCTCTTTACGGGATTCTCGTTAAAGGGCTTCTTGGGATACCTGATGAGTTATTTGAACCCGCCCGCACTGGCCTTCGTATTCTTCTTCCATTCATTGCAGCAGTTGGCGTAAGACGGTTGATTCACGGTGTTCTTATCCGCTTTGGGTTCTCGCGATCTGTCACTATAAGCTCGGGGATCCGCTTGGGGATAGAAGCAGTAGTTCTGGTTATTTTCTTCCAGTTCTTTCCTGACGTTGAGGGTATCATCCTGGCGAGTGCGACTTTCACAGCAGGTGTCTTCGGCGAAGCAATCTATGCCGTCCTAAGAGTGAAACCTATCCTCCGCAATCAACTCAGTAATGCCCCTCCACCTGAAAGCCCATTAACAATAGCTCCTATACTAGATTTCTTCACTCCGCTCGTACTGACCATTCTTATTGGGGTAACGGTTCAACCTATGGTAGCTGCAGCTTTGAGTCGCATGCCTGACCCTGTCTCATCACTAGCGATATGGCCCATCATCATAGGTATGCTTACCGTCTTCACAAGTGCAGCCCATGCCTATGTAGAGGTTGTCGTAGTTCTTCTAGATGAACCTCGTTCCCTTCGTGTCTTTCACCGCTTCACAATGAAATTAGGATTGGCTCTAATTGTTTTTCTCTTTCTTTTCAATGTAACTCCCATCTCACTTTATTGGTTCCGAGATGTTCTTGCCCTTCCGGAATATCTTGTTGTTGAGGCACGTCGAAGCCTGTGGATAATGTCATTGATGCCGGGACTTGCGGTGTTTGACTCGTTATCATCTGGAACTTTAATGAATGGACGGCGAACACGCGGAATTACCTTGGCAATTCTACTTTCGCTGATATGTGCCTTCTTACTGATAATCGGTGGAATCGCGATAGGCTCCTGGTCTGGTATTACTGTTTGCTTATTAGCTTTAGCTATCGGTGGTTTTCTGAGGAGCGGGATGCTTTGGTACGCGGGAAGATCAGTTAGGCAAGAAATCTTACGTCGAGACGCAAACGTCACCCAAAATTAGTATCTAAAGCGACGGACTGAAACGCCAAGAATCGTGGTGTTTCAGTGGTATGACAGAATCTTCAAATATCAATCAGGGCAAATTCGTTGAACCCATAAGATAGTTGTCGACTGCTTTAGCTGCTCCCCGTCCTTCATTAATGGCCCAAACAACTAAAGATTGTCCTCTGCGGCAATCTCCAGCAGCAAAAACCCCATCGATACTCGTAGCATACGTACCGTAATCGGCTTTAAAATTACTACGAGCATCAGTTTCCATGCCTAACTTTTCAACAATTGTTTCCTCGGGACCGAGGAAACCCATGGCAAGGAGCACTAGGTCAGCTTTGAATTCCTTTTCGCTGCCGGGAACCTCACTCATCTGGAAACGTCCCGAATCATCTTTGTTCCACTCAACTTGGACGGTTCGTATACCCTTCACGTTTCCTTTTCCATCAGCTATGAACTCTTTACTCAAAATGCAGTACTCTCTCGGGTCGTTACCAAATTTTGCTTCCACTTCAGCATGACCGTAGTCGACTCTGAAGATCCTCGGCCATTCTGGCCAGGGGTTGTCGGAACCACGGTTATCTGGTGGTTTGGGTAGAAGTTCAAAATTCACCAGACTAGAACAACCATGCCGCATTGAAGTGCCGATACAGTCTGTCCCTGTATCACCACCACCAATGACGATCACATTCTTATTCCGGGCGCTAATGAAGTTACCATCTTGCAGATTAGAATTAAGCAAACTATTTGTATTAAGGGTCAGGAATTCAACAGCGAAATGAACGCCAGAAAGATCCCGTCCTGGTATGGGCAGGTCCCGGGGTGAGGTAGCTCCACAACAAAGAGCAATGGCGTCATTAGTGTCACGTAGTTCCTGAATATCGACGTTAACACCGACATGTGCGTCGGTAACAAACTCTATTCCCTCGTCACGGAGGAGATTCACTCGGCGGTCAACTGTACTCTTGTCTAGCTTCATGTTAGGAATGCCGTACATGAGGAGACCACCGATTCGGTTCGCCCTCTCATAGACTGTCACTATATGTCCGGCCTTGTTCAGTTGAGCAGCACAGGCAAGTCCAGCTGGTCCCGAGCCTATAACTGCAACTTTTTTTCCTGATCTTTCCGCAGGTGGTTCAGCAGTTATCCAACCCTCAGCAAAACCACGATCAACGATTGCGTTCTCAATGTTCTTAATGGTGACAGGAGGGTCAGTAATGCCCAGGACGCAGGAGCCTTCGCAGGGGGCGGGGCATACTCTTCCCGTAAATTCAGGAAAATTATTAGTTTTGTGGAGCCGCTCAAGCGCCTCCCGCCAACGGCCTTGGTAAACCAGGTGATTCCATTCTGGAATGAGATTGTCAACTGGGCAACCAGTATCCGATTGACAAAAAGGAACGCCACAATCCATGCACCGAGCTCCTTGGGTTTTTAAGTGTGACTCGGGAACGTTAGCTAGGAACTCGTCATAATTTTTGAGGCGTTCCATCGGATCCGTGTAAGGCACAGGCTGGCGAGCGAATTCTTTAAATCCTGTTACTTTTCCCATTTCAGATTTCCATTCCGGCTAAAGGTTGTTCTTCAGCACAAGCTGCGTTGATCTGTCTGGCTTCCAGCACCCGTTTGTAATCAATGGGCATTACCTTGACGAAACTTGGCAGAGTATCTTCCCAAGTTTCGAGGATTTGTGAAGCGATTGAGGACCGCGTAAACTGCCAGTGTTTAGTAATTAGGTTCTTCAATTCAATGATTTCTTCAGGACCTTCAACCTTTTCCAGGGCGACCGTCTCTAGGTTGCAGTTCTTCTCGAGATTACCTTCGTGGTCTAGAACATAGGCGACTCCGCCACTCATTCCGGCAGCAAAGTTTCTTCCAGTTGAACCTAGGATGACTACCCGACCACCAGTCATGTATTCACAACCGTGATCTCCAACTCCCTCTATTACCGCGTTGGCACCTGAGTTTCGTACGCAGAATCTTTCTGCGGCACGGCCTCTGAAGAAAGCATCACCTCCTGTGGCTCCGTAGAGCACTACATTACCTACGATGATGTTTTCTTCAGCAACAAAGGTTGAGTTTCGTGGGGGGTAGGTAACAATCCGACCTCCCGATAGGCCCTTACCAACATAGTCGTTAGCATCGCCTTCTAGTTCTAGAGTGACTCCCCTAGCGAGGAAAGCTCCGAAGCTCTGCCCTGCTGAGCCGTTAAACCGTATGTTGATAGTGCCGTCCGGTAGGCAATTCTCGCCATGTGCTTTGGCTATTTCATTGCTTAGAATTGTTCCCACCGTTCGGTTTGTATTCACAATTGGAAGTTCTAAATTGACCTTCTCGCCCCTTTCAATCGCCGGGCTGCATAGGGTGAGTAGTTGCTGGTCAAGAGCAGCTTCGAGTCCGTGGTCTTGTTCAGTTGTGCAGTAAACATCTACCGCCTCGTGGGGTTTTTGTGCTGGTGTAAGCAACGGAGTGAGATCTAAACCATCGGCTTTCCAATGTTCTATTGCGGCGTCGGATCGCAAGCATTCGACGTGACCTACCATTTCGTTAATAGTCCTAAAGCCTAGAGAAGCCATATGTTGCCTAGCATCTTCGGCGACCATAAAGAGGTAGTTCACCACGTGTTCTGGAAGCCCAGTGAATTTCTTTCTCAGTTCAGGATCCTGAGTAGCAATTCCGACTGGACATGTGTTCAGGTGACACTTTCTCATCATGATGCAGCCGAGTGTAATCAGTGGGGCAGTAGCGAAACCAAATTCCTCGGCACCAAGAAGGGCAGCTATCGTAACATCGCGGCCAGTCTTTAGTTGGCCATCAGTTTGAAGAACCACACGTGATCTTAGGTCGTTAAGTACAAGCGTTTGGTGAGTCTCTGCTAGACCAAGTTCCCAAGGAAGTCCTGCATGTTTGATGCTGGTGAGTGGCGATGCACCCGTACCGCCATCATGCCCGCTGATGAGTATGTGGTCAGAGTATGCTTTAGCGACCCCAGCAGCAACAGTTCCGACTCCCACTTCTGAAACGAGCTTTACACTTATTCGAGCAGCTCGGTTAGCGTTCTTGAGGTCATGGATGAGTTGTTTGAGGTCCTCGATAGAATAAATGTCGTGGTGAGGAGGCGGGCTAATTAGGCCAACGCCTGGTGTCGAGTATCGGGTCTTGGCTATAACTTCATCTACCTTGTGGCCAGGTAACTCGCCGCCCTCGCCGGGTTTAGCTCCCTGAGCAATCTTTATTTGTAGTTCGTCTGCGTTCGTCAGGTACCAAATGGTAACGCCGAACCTTCCGGAGGCAACCTGTTTGATGGCTGACCGTCGTGAGTCACCATTTGGCATGGTAATAAAGCGTTTGGGGTCTTCGCCTCCTTCGCCAGTATTTGACTTTCCTCCTAGCCTATTCATTGCAACAGCTAGGGTCTCGTGCGCCTCCGCAGAAATAGATCCAAAACTCATTGCTCCTGTGCAGAAGCGCTTAACAATCTCACTAGCAGGTTCTACTTCCTCAAGGGGAATCGGGTCACCCGACGCCTCGAAGTTGAATTCGAGTAGACCACGTAGTGTGCAGCGACTCCGGTCACTGTCGTTCACTAGTTTGGCAAACTTCGTGTAGGCATCAGTGCTGTTTTCTCGAGCAGCGACCTGGATGGCAGCTATGCTATCAGGGTTCCACATGTGCCTCTCGCCCTGGGAACGCCAGTGGTATTCACCGGGGTTATCAAGGACAAGGGTTTGGGTTTGATTGTTAGGGGGAAAGCCGACACTGTGCCTCCGCAGGGCTTCGGTAGCGAGGACGTCAAAACCAACGCCTTGTATCCTGCTGGCCGTGCCTTCAAAACACCGGTTAATAACCTCGTCACGTATGCCTACAGCTTCGAAAATTTGTGCACCCTTGTAGCTCTGCAGGGTAGAGATACCCATTTTGGCCATTACCTTAAGTAATCCTTTGGCAACGCCCTTTCGGTACCCTTCTACGATTTCTTTGTCGCTCATATCGTCAGTTAAGACGTTGTCGTCCCTGCATTTCCTTAAGGCGTCGAAAGCCAGGTATGGGTTGATGCCGTCGGCCCCGTAGCCTATAAGAAGGCAGTGATGGTGGACTTCGCGAGCCTCGGCAGTTTCGAGAATAATGCCTATCCTGGTGCGCTTTGCTTGTTTAATTAAGTGGTGATGCACTGCGCCGCAGGCAAGTAAAGTGCTTATAGGTACGCGTTCTTGATTGGCAGTGCGGTCCGAAAGTACAACTAGGCTGAAACCTGCATCAATTGCTTCTTCAGCCTCCTTAGATATTTTTTCTAGTGTCGAGGATAGACCGGCTTTACCATCTGTTAATGGGTAGGTTATGTCGATGGTTTTAGTCTGCCAGCTACTTTTGTTTTCTGCCTGTAGAGCAGCGAGCTCTTCATTAGTGAGTATAGGGTGGGGCATTCTGAGGCGGGCTGCTTGCAATTCGGTGGTCTCTAGGAGGTTGCCCTCGGGTCCTATGAAACATTCTAGTGACATGACCGATTCTTCGCGAATAGAATCGATTGCAGGGTTGGTTACTTGGGCAAAGAGTTGTTTGAAGTAGTCGTAAATCATTCTCGGTTGGTCCGATAGGCAAGCTAGTGCCGAGTCGTTACCCATGGAGCCAACTGGGTCGCGTTTTTCCGTTACGAGTGGGGCAAGCATGAAAGAAAGGGTCTCAACCGTATATCCGAAGGCCTGCATGAGGCTTATGAGCTCAGGGCCTTCAAGGTGCTCTGGTACTTCTACTATGGGGAAGTTCTTAAGCTCGAGGGTTTGATTCTTTAGCCAACCTCCGTAAGGCCTGCGGTCAGAGAGATCTCGTTTTAATTCGTGATCGTCAATTATTTTGCCTTGCTCGAAATCTACGAGAAACATTCGACCGGGTTGTAGTCTGCCTTTAAGCTTGATGTTTTCTGGCGGGATATTAAGGACGCCAACCTCAGAAGCCATTACAACTTTGTCGTCATGCGTTACGTAGTATCGGCTTGGCCTGAGTCCATTGCGATCTAGAACTGCACCTATGTAGTGACCGTCAGTGAATGCTATTGATGCGGGTCCGTCCCAGCGTTCCATTAGGGCGGAGTGGTATTCGTAGAAATCGCGTTTTGCCTGGTACATTTCCTGATGACCCTGCCACGCTTCAGGGATCATCATCATGATGGCCTCAGGTAGTGTCCTTCCGGCCATGAGGAGAAATTCTAGGACATTGTCGAAAGTTCCTGAGTCGGAACAATCAGGCTCGCAAATCGGGAAGCATTTTTCGAGGTCTTCACCAAAAAACTCTGACTGGGCTACTCCCTCACGTGCGGCCATCCAATTCATGTTTCCTCGTAAGGTATTGATCTCTCCATTGTGAGACATGAAACGATTGGGTTGAGCTCGGTCCCAAGAGGGGAAGGTATTGGTTGAGAAACGTGAATGAACCATTGCCAGGTGACTGGTGTAGGCAGGGTCCTCGAGGTCTGCAAAATATGGAACCACCTGTTCGCTCATGAGCTGGCCCTTGTAAATAATTACGTTAGTAGAAAGACTACAAACGTAAAAATCTTTTGCTTCGTCGTGGTCTAAGGTACGTAATTGACGGCTGATAAGTTTTCTTATTATGTACAGCTGTCGTTCGAAAGAATCGCCTTCAAGGTCAGCTGAAGAACCTACGAATAGTTGTTCGATCACGGGTTCGCTATTTCGCGCTGCTGGCCCAATATCAGCTTTGTCGGGTCTTGTGGGTACCGTACGCCAACCGATCAATTCTTGGCCCTGAGCTTCGATGATGTCGGCTACCTTGTTTTTGCATTGTTGTCTAAATTCGTTGTTGCGAGGCAAAAAGATGTTGCCGGCAGCAAACTTACCTGGGGAGGGTAGTGTAGTTCCTAGGTCCTTGATTGCTACTTTGGAAAGGAACTCGTGGGGTAGTGCTGTAAGGAATCCTGCCCCGTCTCCGGTGTTGGGTTCGCAGCCACAGGCCCCTCTGTGGCTCATATTGTCAAGCATTTCTCTAGCGTCGAGAAGTATTTGGTGACTCCGGCGGCCCTTGATGTCCGCTACGAATCCTACGCCACAACTTTCTTTTTCGTTGCTAGGGTCGTAGAGCCCTATTTTTTGTGGGAATCTCTGATGAGTCATAGTAGGTTAGTTGGTTCCATTTCAATTTAGGATAGAAGCTGCCAAGGTACCCTGGGTTCGGGTAGTTATCTGTAACTCTTTTGGCGGCTCAGGTAACAGCACAGCTTGGCACACAGCAATATAATAAGTCAAGTTAATTTGAAATTAACACAATATTAGTTTATCTTATATTAAGATGGAAAACGCGCAAAATTACCGGATACCTAACGTGAGCTTGCAAGCTATCGAGGTTTTTTGTGAGGTTGCAAAGTTCAGAAGTTTTTCTAAAGGCGCTGACAGGCTTTCTATCTCACAATCTGCTGCTAGCCAACAAGTTGCCCACTTAGAAGAAGTCTTAGGAGTGAAGCTATTTGATCGGAGTTATCGACCCCTAAAAATTACTGACGAGGGTGACCTCTATCATAAGGAATGCCTGCAAATTCTTAACTTACACGAGAGGACTCTTGATCAGATTCGAAGTAACCGCAATTTAGTCGGAGGCCAGGTGGGAGTCGTGTCCATATATTCGGTTGGTTTACACACTATTAACGACCTGGTTAGGAAATACATGCAGGAGCGCAGTGGATCGACTGTCCGGTTAGAATATTACCACCCATTGAAAGTCTATGAAGCCGTACTGAACGATGAGGCAGAAGTAGGCGTAATCTCGTACCCGAAGGGAGATAGGCACATTGAGGTAATCCCTTGGATCGACGAAGAGATGGTGCTAGCCTGCTCATCCAATCACCCGTTAAGCACCGAAGTTGAAATTGGGATCGATAGCCTTGCTGGCATTAATTTTGTTGCATTTGATCAAGATCTGACCATCAGGAAAGAGATCGACCGGTATTTCAGGGAAAGTCGAATAGAAGTGAATATTATGAGTCAGTTTGACAACATCGAGACCATCAAGCAAGCTTTGGATATTTCTTCGGCTGTCAGTATTTTGCCACGACCAAGCATACTCCGAGAGATTGAACGTGGCCTTATTACCGAGATACGGCTAACTAATTTCAATCTGATGCGCCCCGTAGGCTTAATATGTCGTAGAAAAAGGAATCTCAGTGCCACAGCAAGGGAATTTTTGGATTTCCTTATCAACGCACCAAATGCTCAAACTACCCTCAAAAATCCGTAGATAATCGCTCATTTGAACCCGTTGAATGACTTATGCCATAATGAGGCACAAAAAAAATTTGCCTTAGGGGGTCGCAACTACTGGTCGATGCAGTATACGAATAGGTGTCGTTAGAACTGCATTTAGAGTTTTGTTATTCTCAGAAAGTTTGTACTGAAAGGACGTAGCGAAACCAATGAAAACACGGTTACTTATATTAATAGCCCTGGCTTCAGTAATTTTCGTGTCCTCATTTGCGGGGGCGCAAGAAAAGCGTGATGTCACATTGAGCCTGTGGACCCATGATGGCCTTTACGTGGAGTTCTTTACTAACCGCCAAGAAGAATTTGCAGCCATGCACCCTGACATCAATTTCACGTTTGATTTCCAGATAATTCCGGATTTACCCACGGTAGTGCTAGCTAACCTAGCTGCCGGTGAACCAATTGGCGATATGATCGGAATCGAGCAGGGTTGGTTTCCGAGATTTATGCAAGACGACATAATTCACGATACGATGGTCGATCTCACGCCCCTTATTGGCGATAAGTACGACATGGTGACCGAGGGTCGTCATACGCCCTTCTCCTCCAAAGGCAAAGTCTTTGGCGTTGACAGCAGCATCTCCGCTTTTGTCTATTTCTACCAACCCGCGGTTTTCGACTTATTAGGCGAGACCGTACCAACAACTTGGGATGAGGCGTTGGCTACCGGCGCGAAAATGTTTGCGGATTACGGTGTGAATATGTTTCTGATCCCTAATTCTGGGGATCACATGATGTCGTACTTCAACCAACGTGGTGCGCACATCTTTGATGTAAACGGCAATTTCGTTCTCGGCGAAGAGGAGAACTACCAGCGTGCACTCGAGGTTTTGAACCTCTTCAGAGAAGGCATCGATAATGGGACGTTCAAGACCTTCGCTGGGGGTGATTTCTGGGGCGCTTCACCAATTACGGACTTCCGTGAGGGAACCGGGGCAGGATCCATTATGCCTGACTGGTACGGTGATTACGTCCTTAAGCTGCAAGCAGAAGACATGGCGGGAGACTGGCGTATTGCTCAGATGCCCTCCTGGGATGACGGTGCTGGTGGACCCACTGCAACGTGGGGCGGCACAGGCTTCGGTGCTTGGGCTGGTAGCGAAAACGCAGAACTAGCCACGGAATTCATCTTGAATGGTTACTACACGATAGAGAATCAACTCAAGCGGTTTGAGGAGATCGGTTACTTCCCAACCATGCCAGCTGCTTTCGACGACCCACGTGTCGCAGAGTTGTCTGATCCTTACTTTGGCGGCCAGAAAATCGGTGCGGTGTTCCGCGATATATCACCGGACGTTCCCATCTGGTACCAGAGTGTATTCCGACCAGCCTATCAAGATAAGTCTGCAGCGGATATGCCGCTTTTCTACGACGGTACCCTTAGTGCCGAAGAATTCCTCGACGGGATAATTGAGTACGTCGAAGAAGAGATTGAGTTCAGCCAGTAAGTTAAACACGCTAAGTCCTAAGGCTTAATAAGCACAGGACTTTTACGAGCAGGGGAGAATGAGGCGACAGAGCACCTCAACCTCCCCTGCCTCGTGGGGCAAAAGCCGAGAGGTACTACTAAAGTGAAAAAAGCGAATGACAAAAACCTGAAGGGTGCCGGTGGGGGTTTAAAGCGCCGCCGCTTTCGCTTGAATCAACAGAAGGTTGCACCATATTTTTTCATTTCGCCGTTCTATCTTCTTTTTGGTCTCTTTTTTCTTTGGCCTAGCTTTTATGCCATATTCATCAGTTTCTACCGCTGGAACGGTATAGGTGAACCGCGTTACTTTGGTTGGCGAAATTACGAGCGCATGTTTGGCGATAGGGTCTTTTGGCAAGCAGTAGAGAACACCGCGACCTACGCCCTCGCTAGCCTCTTCATTGTCATACCACTAGCCTTAGTAATAGCTGTGCTCCTAAACGCCAAAACACTCCGCCTTGCTCCCATTTGGCGAACGATGTACATCACGCCTATTGTCACTTCCACAATAGCTATAACTCTCGTCTTCCAAATTCTTTTCAACAGAGACGCTGGCCTCATTAACGCCCCCTTGATCGCCCTAGGATTAGAACCAATCTACTGGCTCGGGGATAGGTTCTGGGTTAAAATTTCCGTCATTATCTTGATTGTTTGGCGATCTACTGGATTGCTCACAGTGTATTTCCTTGCAGGCTTGCAAAGTATTTCCCCGACCCTTTACGAAGCGGCTTCTATTGACGGCGCTACCCCCTTTCAGCAGTTCCGACATATTACTATCCCGATGCTCCGGCCGGTCATTCTGTTCGTGAGTGTCATTGTTTTGCTTGGTTCTATACAAACTTTCGATGAAATATATATTCTCTTCCGAGGTACAGGTGGGCCCGCTAATGAGGCGCTCAGCCTTGTGCAGTACCTCTACCAAAAAGGCTTCACCCGCCTAAAGCTCGGTTTCGCCTCAGCCGTAGGCACCATATTGTTCATAGCAACCTTAGTTATTTCTTTAGTTCAACTCCGACGTTTTGGGGTTTTCCAAAGTGATACGAATGACTAAGAAGAACTCATTACTCGGCGTCATAGTCCTGCACATAGTTGTGATCACAGGTGCGTTAATCACAATGGTGCCCATCGCCTTTATGATCTATGCGTCATTCAAAAAAACTACCGAAATCTTTACTTATCCGGCCTGGCGTCCACCTGCTAATTGGAACTTCGATAGTTACGTGTCCTTGATTCAGGGTTGGGCGTTCGAGTGGTGGTACCTCAACAGCGTAGGATACGCAGCTATAGTGACGGTGTTCGTGCTGTTTTTCTGTTCCCTCGCTGGTTTTGCCTTCTCCAAGTACAAGTTTGTGGGTAAGAACTTCCTGTTCGTTACTCTCATTGCCTCCACGATGATCCCTTTCCAACTTATCCTTATTCCTCTTTTTGTCCAAATGTCTCAATACGGTTGGCACAATTCTATTTACTCGATGGTTGTTCCTTGGGTAGCTCCGGCCTTAGGAATCTTCTTAATGCGACAGTTCATTCTGGCGGTGCCCACTGAATTGGTCGAGGCAGCCCGAATGGAGGGCGCTTCAGAATTCCGTATTTATTGGCAAATTGTGCTGCCCCTCATACGGCCGGGACTTCTCACGCTCGGAATCTTGACTTTTCTCGGCTCCTGGAACAGCTTCATTTGGCCCTTGTTGGTCTTGCGTGGCGAAAAGGTCATCACTCTGCCAATTGGTCTTGCCCAAATGTCGTCTTCTGTGGCGGGTGCCAAAGCAGTTCCATATAGTGAAATGATGGCAGCAGCAACGCTCATATCTATTCCAATTATCGTCCTGTTTCTGCTGCTACAACGCTATTTTATAGCCGGACTGACAATCGGATCCGTGAAGGACTAAACGGATACCCAAATGGCAATAGTGGGACTCATGATTTTGTTTCTCCTAGTTATGCCTGGGGTTTCCTTCGGGCAGCATAACGAAAATGGGGGCTTCAGCGAAGTTAGTGAATGTGCGGGGATTAACGCTAACCATGAGGGTAGTTGGAACGAGTACAAAGCGAAAGACTTTAGTCGCGGTTATCTTGCGATGGGGCAGGCGTGGGGGGATTTCGATAATGACGGCTGGGTCGACCTTTACGTTACGGGTGGTCTTACCAAGAGCGTTCTTTACCAGAATCAGGGTGACGGCACCTTCGATGTTTCCGAGTTTTCTGCTTCAGTTGGCCTTCATGAAGTGTGGACTGGCGGAGCTGTCTGGGCGGACTACGATAACGACGGCTGGATAGATCTTTATGTTCTTGCCAATGGCTCGAACGTACTCTTTCACAACGAAGGTGGGAACGGATTTCGTGACGTAACCTCCGTTGCAGGTGTTGGTTCTCTGGGCAAGAGTTCTGGTGCAGCGTGGGGCGACTACAATGGTGATAGTTTTCTGGATTTATATGTGACTAACTGGTCGTGCTTCCCGGATTGCGATCCGGTGAGTCATGAATTAGCTAGTGACAATCTGTATCGCAACAATGGTAACGGTACTTTTACCGAGGTTTCATACCTACTGGACCGTGAAATGTTGCAGGGTGCTGGTTTCGCAACGAGCTTCGCTGATATAGATGAAGATGGTGACCTGGATATCTATGTCGTCAACGATAAGCTCAAGAATCCCATAGGGAATGTTTTGTGGCGTAATGATGGCGCGGGTTGCAAGGGCTGGTGCTGGACTAATGCCTCCAGGCAAACGAAAAGCAACATTCTGAAGCACGGTATGGGTTTAGCTGTTGGCGATTACGACAATGATTTAGATTTGGACCTCTATTTTTCGGACATGGTTGAATCGATGGTGCTACTTGAAAATCAGGGTGGTAGTTTTCGAGATGTAGCTGACGTGGCTGGTGTTGCTTCAGCTACCGGCAGTACAACTGGCTGGGGCACTGCTTTCTTTGACTTCAACAATGACGGCTGGCTCGATATCTTTCTTGCCACTACCGAATTCAAAAAGGTTTACACGATACCTGTTGGCATGTTGTTCCCTTACCCGAATTTTCTCTTTGAGAATTTGGGGGACGGTACCTTCGTAGACAGTAGTCCAATTGACTGGCGCCAAAACCCTGAAGCGTCACTAGGTACCGCCTACGCCGATTACGATAACGACGGCTATGTCGACATGGTGATTGGCAACTGGAACGAATCCTACGTGCTCTACCGAAATCTAGGCCTATCAGGAACTGATAACCATTGGATCACTATCAAACTTGCTGGTTCCGGAAACGTCAATAGGGATGCTGTAGGCTCCAGAGTCTACGTACATCTGGACGATGGATCTACCCTCATGCAAGAGGTAAAAATCGGGTCGAGTTTGGGTGCAGGCAACGACACAGCACTACACTTTGGCCTGGGCGAACGAGCCATAATGCGAGTGGAAATAGTGTGGCCCGATGGAGCTCGTCAAACGCACCATAACGTCACTTCAAATCAGAAGTGGTTAGTGACTTACATGAGTGATACCGGTCGGGATTGAAGGTATCATGCTTTTCCGAGCTCCTAGTTCGTAGCTAGTCATTTTAATGGGGTTGGCAAAATTTAGGGGGTGACTTACGTTCCAGAAGAAGCAAATAAACTAATCTTCGAACTTCAACTTCAGAAGTTGATAAACCTACATCTTCTCCGTGACATTCAGCATTTACTATCAAGAGTCTTCTCGGCTTCAGTACCTGTCTCGATAATCAATCCATGAACGAATTATTCAGAATGGGCCCTTACTTACAGCCCTATCGCTGGTACTTATTTTTCGGCTTCTTCACCGTGGTTCTACCTGTCGCTATGGAACTAGTAGTCCCCCGTATGTTACAGCTCATCATAGACAAAGGCATTCTTACTGAAGACCTATCTACAGTCTGGCGCGGCTCGTTGATCATGCTGGGGGCAGCTTTCGTCGGGGCGCTAATGACAATAGCTCAGGGAGTTTGCCGGGCACAGATATCACAGGGCTTGGCGTTCGATCTGCGCCGAGACCTTTTTGCCCACATACAATCACTATCGTTTTTCAATTTCGATAGCATCCGCACAGGCGAACTAATGACTCGCATCTCTAGCGACGTGTCCACAATCCACGGTTTCTTTGGTGGTGGTCTCGCCGTCACAATCCGCATGATCCTAATGATCATCGGTAGCGTCATAATGCTGTTCGTCACAGATGCTCAATTGACCATGATTGTTCTTGTTGCATTAGCTACAGCAGCGCTTGTGATCCGGGTATTACTCCGAATTACCCAGCCAATATTTCGTGTTGTACAAAAAAAGCTGGGGCTACTAAACACCCAGCTTCAGGAGAATCTCGCTGGAGTAAGGGTAATCAAGGCCTTTGTGAGGGAACGCTTCGAAAATAATCGTTTTGAAATTCGAAACCGGGACTACATGGCAGAGAACATTCGCGTGGGACGTTTATTGGCGTTAGCGCTACCTGCTTTAGCTCTGGTTACGAACATTACTCTAGTCATTGTGCTCTGGCGCGGTGGCCTAGACACGGTTAGTGGGCGATTAACTGCCGGTGAGCTCATAGCATTTACTAACTACCTACTCATCGGCATGGCGCCAGTACTAATGCTAAGCAACGTCCTCACAATGGTCACGCGTGCCAGCGTTTCGGTAATCAGAGTCCATGAGATCCTAGCCACTAAACCAAGCCTGATTCTCTCAAAGCATCCCAAGATTGGGAACGAGAGGCGTCAGGGTGAAATCTCATTTAAGGATGTAGTTTTTAGTTACGGTGACCCACAGGGCTGGGAAGAAGAAGCCAGCAAACCAGGATGCGATGAGGAGGCGACTTCGGAAGGCATTCAGGTGGACCATGGGAATGTCTTACGCGGGGTCAGTTTTGAAGTTGCAGCTGGGCAGCAGATTGCTTTAATGGGTTCTACCGGATCAGGTAAATCAACCCTAGTTCACCTAATTTCAAGATTCTACGATGTAGCTGAGGGAAGCGTAACTGTAGGCGGAATCGATGTGCGCAATTGGAATATAGAAGCACTTCGAAAAGAGATTGGTGTCGTCATGCAGCACCCTACTCTGTTCGAGGGAACTGTTCAGGAGAATATCTCGTACGGCCGACCTGAAGCACCTCTTGAGGAAGTCATCGCAGCAGCTAAAGCCGCACAGGCTCATGGATTCATTTCTGACCTACCTTTAGGTTATGACAGTCGCGTGGAAGCGCGCGGAGCTAATCTTTCGGGAGGCCAAAAGCAAAGGATTGCTATTGCTCGGGCGTTACTTGCCTCGCCTTCGATCCTCATTTTGGACGACAGCACCAGCGCTGTGGATTACGAAACTGAAGAGCGAATCCAGGAAGCCCTATCGGTTTGGATGGCAAAACGCACAACATTTATTGTCGCTCAGCGAATAAGTAGTGTCCTGAAAGCAGATCAGATCTATCTCTTGGATGCTGGACGAATTGCTGCTAGAGGAACTCACAATGAACTGTTAACTTCGAGCCCGCTTTACCAGGAGATCTACGCTTCGCAACTCGGATCCGTCGAGGGTAAAGCATGACTCAGAAATCCACTGGCGCCACTGCACCACGATTGGGAATCGGTGGCGCTAGAGGCCAAACAGGTGAAGAAGCTAGAGATAGTGGGTCGGTAGTTAAAAGACTGCTGAGGTACCTGACGCCTTACCGACCGAAACTGGTAGTAGTCGCAGTATTTGTTGTTCTCAGCACCTTACTCACGCTCCTAGGACCAGTGCTCTTTGGTCGAGCAATCGATAGCCACATAATTCCTGGGGACCTCACTGGCCTAAAAAAACTACTCCTCTCAATGCTAGCTGTTTATGTTGGCGCGGGCATTATCGGAATTGTACAGAGCGTACTGATGGTTGGGATTGGTCAGCAACTAGTAAAGGACGTACGCTCAGAGTTGTTTGGTCACCTACAAAAACTGTCCCTGGATTTCCATGATCACCACAGCACAGGTGATCTGATGAGTCGCGTCTCGAACGACACGGAGGCGATCAATCAAACGCTGTCCAATGGGCTGATTGACTTCACTTCCAACATCTTGCTTTTTGGCGGCATCATGATAGCCATGTTCGTCCTTAGCTGGCCACTTGCGTTGGGCACGGTAACTGTACTACCAATAATGGTTTTTCTCACCACCCGGGTTACTAACATGACCCGCTCAGCGTTCCGAGGAGTCCAACGCCACCTTGGGAGGCTCAATGGCGCAATGGAGGAAGACATAAGCGGAATAAGGACCCTACAAGCTTTCGCTGCAGAAAAAGCCAGCCAAGCCCGATTTGAAGCGACAGCCATGGATTATCGGCGCGTGGGCGTACGTGCAGACATCATCACCGCTGCTCTGGGCCCAATGTTCACCACTATGATGACAATCACCATTGCCCTCACAGCCCTGCTGGGGGGCTGGCTCGCATTACGTGGGGAGGTCCAGGTTGGTGTAATTGCTACCTTCGTTATCTACATCATGCTTTTCTTTCGACCCATGCGGTCCATTGCGATGCTCTACAACCAGCTACAGTCCGCCCTGGCGGGTGCCGAACGAATATTTGAAGTCATTGACACACCCCCAACAATTCAGGACTCCCCGGATGCGGAACCCCTACCAGACATTGATGGCACTGTTGTATTCGCAAACGTGAGTTTTGCTTACGAGCCGGGAGAGGCCGTCTTAAGCAACGTCTCCCTAGAAGCTAAACCTGGGGAAACTATAGCCTTGGTTGGTCCTACTGGAGCAGGAAAAACAACCATCATTAGTCTCCTTAGCCGCTTCTACGACGTAACAGACGGCCAGATACTTATTGACGGACACGACATCCGTTCTGTCACTCAGTATTCTATTAGGCGTCAGCTTGGAATCGTCCTACAAGACACCTTTCTGTTTTCAAATAGCGTGCTCGATAACATTCGCTACGGCCGATTAGACGCCACGGATGAAGAAGTAATTGAAGCGGCGAAGCTGGCAAACGCGGACCGCTTTATCCGCCTACTTCCGGAAGGCTATAGGACCCTCGTTTCAGAGCAAGGTCACAATTTCAGTCAGGGTCAACGTCAGTTGCTCGCTATAGCTCGCGCTTTGCTCGCTAACCCCCGTATTCTCATCTTGGATGAAGCAACAAGCAGTGTTGACACCCGCACCGAAATACAGCTCCAGGAGGCTCTCCTAAGACTAATGAAGGGGCGCACCTCATTCGTCATTGCTCACCGCCTCGGAACAATTCTTAAGGCTGATCAAGTGCTAGTAGTGAACGACCGCAAAATCATTGAAAGAGGTACTCACGAAGTGCTCCTCGCTAAAGACGGTTTCTATGCAGACTTGTTCTACAGCCAGTATCAGCGGGAACCTGGCCAGCTACTCGAAGGACCTAATTAAGACTAAGCGAGGGTCAAAATGTCGCACTAATATCAACTGGCCATTTACTACTCAATATTGTACTTTAAGAGTCACAAGCTAAGAAGTTTATCGAGTAACGACTTGACATAATCGAGGAGGCTGGGAAACCATGTCACACCCCGAACGTCAGAAGAATCAAATTAACAACCAGTTGCTCAATGACGGCTTCCTAGTAGTCAAACGTGTGCTGAATCAGGACATGATTAATCGCCTTCGAGCTGCCACTGACCCGCTTTTAGACTCGTACACCGAAGAAGAGCAGTCAAGAAGCGGTAACCAAGGTCAGATCATAACCATGGCCTATCAAGAGACCGTCTTCCAGCAACTTATTGCTTGGCCTGGAAGCCTCAGTGCCTTAAGGAATCTTGGTTTCGAAGACTCCCGGTTTTGGAGCGCTTACATCATCTCTAGGGAACCCCGGACAGAGAAATCGTATTGGCACCAGGATTGGCCTTTTTGGGGGGAATCAGTAAGTTACAATCCACAACCACATCAGCTGTTCTTAATGTTCTACCTTACGGACACAACTCCAGCTAACGGTTGCCTCCGGGTTTTACCTAAGTCGCACCGTGCCCTTGATCTACACGAAAAGCACGCCCATCTTGCTGGGGAAGGCCACGCCGGCGATGTTCGACACCAGAATCCTGCGGAATCTAGGGCTTATAGTACTGACCCAGAGGAGATTGACGTACCAGTCCAGGCTGGTGATCTTGTCATTGGTGATGCTCGATTACTTCATGCAACCCAAGCTAACGTGACCAATGAACGTCGAACAGTAATCACAATGTGGTATCTACCGCGTTACCAAGACCTACCTGAGAACCTTAAGGCCGCGTACCAGATGCCAAAGGTAGATGGGGGGGCCCCAGGCCTCTATGTTGCGCCACCCAGTGACCTGCCAGCATCCGAACGCGACATGATTCAAGCATTGCTTCCTAATTATGAAGGCACCACCAAACCAGCACGCTGGAATAGAGTTCCCAACTATTTGATCGCAAACAAAGAAAGGACAGGCAGGTCTTGAAACGCTCACCGCAAGCCAAAACATTCAGTTTGAATGAAAATCAGTTAAATCGGTTCAAGCGCGAAGGCTATCTCCTTGTCAAGAACGTACTGGACCCAACAAAAGTGATAGAACCGCTGTTCGCCGAGTACGAGGTCGTGCTTGACCGCCTGGCAAACGAACTCTTTGATCGTGGTGAGATTTCATCCATTTACAGTAATCTAGATTTCGGCGATCGGATGATTCGAATCTACCAGGAATCCGGTCGGGATCACTCAAGATATTTTGATCCGAGCCTCCCAACCGGTGGCGTAACGACCGAAACACCTTTTTGGGCGGGCCCAGCTGCATTCCGAATAATCACCGATAAGAATGTTCTGGACGTAGTCGAATCCCTCATAGGACCCGAGATTACGTCCAACCCTACACAGCACGTGCGCATCAAGCCACCCGAAATTTTGTTGCCAGAAGGCCGGGACGTTTTAGCCCGAGCAAACCCTTGGCACCAGGACAACGGTGTTGTGCATCCTGACGCCGACAATACGAACATGATCACAGTGTGGATATCTCTCTCCGAAGCGACAGTAGACCGCGGATGTCTTCATTTGATTCCAGGAAGTCATAAGAAGGCACTACGAACCCACTGCATCCACCCGGAATTCGCTATCCCAGATGAACTACTTGAGCTTGATCGCATGACAGCTGTACCAACGAAACCCGGTGACGTAATAATTATGGACAAACACACGTGCCACTGCTCTCTACCTAACGTCAGCAAGCATTTGAGGTGGAGCTTAGACTTGCGCTATAACCCGACTGGCCAGCCAACTGGGCGGGCAGGGTTCCCGGATTTCGTGGCACGTAGTCGCCGTAACCCCAAGAGCGAACTCCGTGACCCAATGGCGTGGGCCCACTTGTGGCACGAGGCAAGAGCACGATTGGCCGTTGAACCCAATCCCGCTGGTCACCATCATGGTGTGCGCTGGAAAGGTGCAGAATCCGTTTGTGCTTAGGAGCCAATACAGGAACAAAAGGAACAGCAACTAATGTGGCTTTTCCTAAGGTCGTAAGTCACGGTATCCCCTTCATGCGAACTTAAGAGTCGATTACAGCATCGAGGACATTACGCCAACCTGCACCTTTTTCTGCCACTCGAAATAAATCTGTGTAGCCGCATTTAACGCAAGAAATGTATTCGAACTTGTGGGTCTGAACATTAAGGAAGCGGGAGAGGCCTCCCCCGGTGGTGCGGATGACCCCAGTTTTTACTGATTGGCCTTGGCATTTGGTACAAGTCCATTGCTCTTGATCTGTCATACTTCATCCTCCCTGAAAGAAAGGCTCTTTCTTCCTAGAATCAAATTTTAGCAGAGGCTAACACCAAGACTTTGTATCGGTCGGTTAGGTTTTCTCGGCTCTCGCTCAAGTGAGCCAGAGCGAAGCAGATGTTTGTGCGATGTGCAGGCCCAGCGCTACCAAAGGGTCTATAGCTTATTTGTTGAGCCTCTCTGAACAATGTCTGTACAGGGTCTGTAGAAAGTTTGTATCATGCGCTCAAATCTCCACCGAAACTTCAAGCTAGACTTTTTTTAAGCGACGGCCGCCGCTATGCAAAACCCGCAGAAAAATAGATATTGGAGGCAACACAATGAAACAATTAGCCCTTTCTACCTTCGCCCTCTTCGCACTCTTCGGGAGTGCAGCTTTCGCCCAAACCCCTGCCACCGTGGTGGAAGTCGCGATCAGCAACGAGAACTTCTCAACACTTGTTGCTGCCGTATTAGAAGCTGAACTAGCTGAAACCCTCTCCGGGGAAGGTCCTTTCACTGTCTTTGCACCAACAAACGACGCGTTTGCGGCCGCACTTGAGGCACTGGGAATCACTGCTGAAGACCTACTAGCCAGCCCTGACCTAGGTGGAATCCTCACCTACCATGTTGTCGCTGGAAAATTAATGGCGGCCGATGTTATCTCAGCAATCGAAGCTGGTTACGGAACAGCCTTAGTTGAGACCGTTAACGGAGCCTCCATTACAGTCGAAGTGGTAGACGGCAACGTGGTCATCGATGGTGCTGCCACAGTAATTTCAACCGACCTAGAAGCTGGTAACGGGGTGGTTCATGTGATCGACGCGGTCATTCTACCCCCATCAAACTAGGTTCTTTCACTTATTGAGGTGGGAAATGACTATAGTCATTTCCCACCTCAATTTTTGGGGTTTGGTCCTTCACGCGATACGGCGTTAATGGTCCTGAGAGGCCCGTCCTATCCAACGCTTGTCACTACTTTAGATTGGACCCTGGTGTCCACTCAGTGGGAATCGGCTCAGCGTCACCGTTGTACACTATTCTCAACGGATTTAGTAAGGCTCTCACCTGCTCATTTCTTTCCTTCACTGTTCCTGCCTTTTTCTCAAGCAGAGCTACGGTTGCCTGACTCCGTTCAGGTAAGTTCACAAAGTCTGGGTAGTACCACATTGTCAGTACAGTTCTGCTGGCGTCACTCTGGTTCGCATGGGCAGCATGGAAGGTTGAGGCATAACCCATAACCACATCTCCAGCCTTCACAGGGACGTCAATTTCGCCATCCGCAGTTTGAAATCCAATTGCTTCTGGCGTCGCGTAGGTCCTTAGTTCCTCCTGGTGCCTCTCAGGAACCTGGTCATGTAGATAATGTCGCTTGAGATGAGAACCAGGGATGACTCGCAGGCAACCATTCTCAGGAGTAGTGTCAGTAAGATAAATCATGAGGAAGCTCTGTATAGGCTGAGGGGTATAACTAACGGGATCGTTCCAGAACCGACCGTCCTCGTGCCAAAACAATGGTGGGCTGTGTCGTGGTTTGCTAATGATTCGTCCATGCCCGAATTTCGGCTCTGTAAACCCGAGCTCAAGGAAGGCATTTAGGATTTTCGGGTGCGCAATAAGCTCGGCAATAACCCTGTATCTATAAGCCATTTCCCAATCGATCAGTACCATGCTTCCGGTCGCCTTCTGCTGTTCAAAATGCTCTAAGTCCTGCTGGCTTAGTACTTCTTCGCTGAAGCCAGTAAGTCGGCTAATGAGTTCCTTATCTAGTAGTTGCTTGAAAAGGAAAAACCCTTGGCTTTCGAACTTCTCTCTACTGATCGAATTCAAAGACCCTACCTCCTGATGGCAGATATTCCTTAGCTATTTATCGAATTCCAGCCTTAGCTTTTTACCAGCTTGTATATCAATCATGTTATCAAAGAGCACAGCATTACTACATACAGCAAACGTGATGCCTCGATCATCTAGGGTCGCCCCTTGGACTCCTCGCTCAGCAATCAGTTTTGAATGGTACTCACGGAGAACCAGCGAGCCATGAAGAACTGAAAGATTGATGTTGTTGTCGTTAATCTCCACAATGCCCCAACCTTCGTTAATAGACCAAAAATACTGGTGGGACTGAAGATCTTGTTTCGGGTCAAAACCAATCACACCTTTGGTCATGTCAAACTTGAAACCACTTAGAGCGGGCAACAGAGCATAGGAAGCCATCGAACGAGCATAGTTGCTACCGCATTCGAACTCATTCCACGGGTTTCGTTTTTCACCATCGTGCCTCTTCCTAATCGCACTCACAATCTCTAGCCCTTCGCTCATCATGCCCTCCTGAACCATGTGACAAGCCACCTGATACTCAAATCCGCTCATTGTCTCTGCAGCAAAAGATAGGGGCACCTCAGGCTCGTGACGAGGGTAGGAACAAGTAAGGACTCCTGCTTCATCATTGATGCTGAAGACTCGCCGATTGCGATTGTTAACCTTCCGTAATTCCCTCACAAAATTGTGGTTATAGATTGACCTGAGGGCGACCAAGGTCTGTGTCTTATCAAAAACCTCTCCCAATCCACAAAGGTTAGCGTGCCACTGAGCCACAACCTGATCAATACCGCAACCCTCCGCCACCTGGTACCTAATCTGCTGGTGTTCCTCGTCCCAGTACTCATCCCAAAAGATGTCGGCTTCACTGCGACCATCGAGTTTAGTGCTCGACCGAGGGCCCATGAACTCTTCAAGTATGTCTTTATTGGTCAGGTCTATATCTTGGTGGTAATACTCTCCATTAAATAGATGTTCGTCGACCCATAGCTTCCCTGATTCAAAAAGGGCATTGTATTCGTTAGCAGCAACATCTTTATTGAGATGGTTAGCCATTTCACTAGCGGCTTTCAACGCAGCTAGATAAAAACCATTTAACCAGGAGCTTGGACCAAAAAGCTCCACATCGAGGGTGTGATGTTGCAATCCCTCTAATACTCCATCTCGATTTCTGTCCCACTGATCCGCATTATCGGGTGACCAAGCAAAGGATAAGCTTTTTTCGACTGATGGCCAGAGCCTGAGAAGCCAATCCGTATCGCCAGAAATTTTCCAGTCTCTGTAGGTTTGTATAACACCACCGAATTGGCCGTCAACACAGGGTCGGAATTCCCATCTCGGCCTTCCGAGAGGTAATTGCAGACGGAAGCTCATGCTTCCGTCTGGACCCATGTTGTGTCGGTAATCTACCTCCCGCATCCCACGTTCTAGCTTTGGGAATAAAAATGGCAGGGCGTATGCATAGTTCCAAACGTGTGTACAACTGCCCTCGCAACAACCTTCATCCGGATGGCAACCCTCCCATCCATAAAGTGTCCCGTCTTCTAACCGTTGCACGGTCGGACTTTTCAGAACAGAAAGGTTTGCGGAAACAGCGTCGATAACGACAGGAGGCAAAGTAGATGAGAAAAGAGCATTCCGAAAAGTGTTAGTCATGCTGTGAAGCGCATCCCAACACTCGAAAGCGTAACGGGCTGATTCCGTCGAGTCGCCCCACAAAGTGGCGTAATAATTCTTCCAGGTGTTAGCCACTCGGTCTTCAATCCCATCATCCATCAATACCGGATTCCAATAGTTAGTACATAAGGGGAAGTTCCAAGTAATCAGAAACCGGATCGTCCTTGTTTCTCGTGGCTTCACTTCTATGTGGGCAGCTAGACTAGCATGATGACTTTTGCTAGCCCCTGTGTTCCGCGCGCACTTTTTGACAGGAGCTTGATTAAACCTTCCGGGTGCTGCTAATTTTTTCCAATAGCCATTCACGTCATCAGCCCAACCACCTTTGTACGCAGTCATGTCCCAATATTCTAAGTGGCTTACATCTTCCGCGTCGGTAGAAATAGTAATGTCACCATATCTAGGGTCATCGGGTTGCAGGTCACATGAGGACATTTGGATCGTTGAGAGTTGGGGATCGTAACGGAAATGGTTTTTCGGTTTTCCCGGAAGTGGGTTCTTAGCAGAAAAGCAAATGGTGTACGCAATAGGGGTCTCAGTAGTATTACGAACTTCAATCTCAAAAAAGGCTCCGGGAATTCCGGAATCTTTATCCTCTTGCGGTATGAAGGGGTTGAATGCAGTTAACTCTATCGACCCAGGGAACGCCTGGTCTTCCAAAGAAATCGTTGCCTTAGGAAATTCACCACGAAATGTCGACGTGCGGAAGTGGGGAAGGCCAGCCAAGTAACCTCGGTTAGGGCCCGAGCCAAACTGTTGACCCTCACCGCTATAGGGGGGCAATAGATCGCCGTGTAAAAGGCGCGTATCAAGTACTATGCCCGAATTCTCAGCCTTTATGGCAAAGTGGGAATAACCGTTAATACCGCCTTTATTTGGCTTGTTAAAGATCTCCCAATCAACAAGACGTCCATCTCCCGACAGCCCAATGCAACCCGTTCCAAGGCCTCCTAGGGGAAAGGAGATTTCTCGGGTCTTTGCACCTTGGTAGAGGAATTCCGGCCGGCGCGATATTGATCGTTTATCCATCTTGTTCACCGCCATAACCGCATTTTTACCAAATAGAGGTTCAGATATCTACGTCACAGCGATTGAGTATCAATGTCACGATTCAATTCACCACCTCAACGACCAAAAAACTTCCTCTAAAGCAGGAAGATCAAAAGGTAAACATCAAGATTTGAAGAAGCATTGAACTCAAACAATCCGGTTTAAATTACAGACTCAATATTCTTATTAGCCAGCACAGGATTACCATTTTCACCATAAGACAACATCAATCTACTATCATTTTAGGATGAAACTCCTAGTTTTCAGCGACATCCATAACGACAGCGAGGCTGCCCGGCACATTGTTGAACAATCTTCGAATTACGATGTCCTTATTGGTGCCGGAGATTTTGGAGTTATGCGCCGTAACCTTCAAACGTGCATCGAAACGCTTAGGGAAATAACAACTCCGACAGTGGTGGTTCCAGGTAACAACGAATCAATAGGTGAACTCACTAAAGCTTGTGAAGATTGGTCAGCCGTACGTGTGATCCATGGATCGGGCATCCACCTCCTGGGGAGAGACTTCTATGGTGTCGTGGGAGGTATTCCAGTAACTCCCTTCGGTTCTTGGAGTTATGATTTTTCTGAACAGGAAGCAAGGAAGCTCCTACGTGCGTGCCCAAATGGAGCTGTATTAGTGTCTCATTCTCCCCCACTCGGTGCAGGTGATATTTCTGAAACAGGAGCTCATCTCGGGAGCGTGGCTCTGCTTGAAACCGTCGAACGTACCTGCCCAGCCCTCGTAGTATGCGGTCACATTCACCCTAGCTCTGGAACACGGTCATCACTAGACAAAGTGCCCGTCATAAATGCAGGTCCAGGGGGACTAGAGATCGAATTGCCTGATGATTGATGTTACGGTCTTATTTTCTAGGTCCACAATAAGGCATTGGATAACAACTCCTTGAATCTGAGAATTATTTCCTTCATCGTCCTGCTAGCTGCAGCATTCGGGCAGGAACTAGAAGTCCATTTCATCGATGTTGGTCAAGGTGACAGTGTGCTCATCCAGGTTCCGAGTGGAGAAACCGTAATTTATGACGGAGGAGTACATACGCACGATGCTTTCGAGTACTTAAACAAAATTGGCGTTACTGACATCACACTAGTTATCGCAAGTCATATGCATGCTGACCACATAGGTGGACTCATTCAGATCGTTGAAGAACTCGAACCACGTTTCTTCATGGGAAATAGCTTCCCTCACGACACACGTGTTTATGAGGACCTGGAACGTGCTGTCACAGCGTTCGGCATTCATAATGTCAAACCTAATAATCAGGTTATCAACCTGGGTGCTGTGGATTTACAGGTTCTTCCCGTCCCTGGATTCGAAAGTTGGGGACAGAACAACAACAGTGTTGGAATAATAATCTCTTACGGCGATTTCCAAGTGAGTCTTACAGGAGATGCAGAACAAGAACAATTCGACTGGTGGCTACACAACCACCCAGACCTGTTGGTAGATGTAGAAGTTCATAAAGCAAGTCATCACGGCAGTTCCAACGGTGATACAACCGCGGGACTAATTAAGCTCATGCCAGAAACAGTTGTTATTGGAGTTGGTAAAGGCAATAGCTATGGTCATCCTAAACAGGCAAGCCTGAGGTTATACGACTCTGTTGACGCAGAAGTATTCCGTACCGATCTTCATGGTCATATTGTAGTCAAGGCGAAACTCGATGGTTCCTACACAGTCACAACTGAGAAAACCTTTTTTCTGAACTCTTCACCTATGACCAATTCCATAGACTTGCGGGTGGAATGCGTCTTGTACAATCCAGCGGGTCAAGACGCGGGAAATGAGGTAATCACATTAAGATCTAAAGCTCGATTGAACACCGCTCTTTGGTATATCGAAGACGAGGCAGGACATCGGGTATACCTTCCGAACTCTACTCTTACCGAAAATCAGGAATTGAAAGTAATTTTCCCAAAGCAAGCAGTATGGAACAACTCTGGGGACACAGTTTTCCTGTTTGATGATTCGGGACAACAGATTGATCATTTCACATATTCAGGCGGAAATACTCAGGAATGCAGATGATCAGAAACGTTGATATCAACTTGCCGATCCGATTTAGGAGCAGGAAAAACTAGATCTACGTGTAATAGATATTGGAACTAGCCTTGATTCGACTCTACTGGTCATTTCCGTCGTAAACTCGTTCTCCACGAACTAAAACCCTCTTTTGTTCATCGGGTTCTGCAAATTCGTCTACGCTGTGATACCCAAGCGTCATGCTTAGGCGTGTACCTTCGGTCCGATTCACACCTGCAGCATGGAGAACCATGCTATCAATCGCTAATAACCCACCGGCAGGCATAGGGAGTGGAATCGCCTGCCTTACAGCTACCTGGTCCTGTGCAGCTTCAATATCATTCGGCAAAGACGTTAAGAGATGCGAACCTGGGATAATGCGGGTGCAGCCGTTCTCCAAATGAGTATCTTCGAGATAAATCAAAATCGTAACTATTGTACGTGACCACTGCCTTACATCGCGGTGCAATTTTAAGGAAGCCGTTGAGTCTTGATCACGCAAATACACGTGATTGTGTCGATTAAGAAGAAATTCAATATTGGGCCCTAAAAGTGACTCCAGGGGTGTCATGATCTCATTACATTGGATGGTTTCTCGAAAAATTCCACCACGACCCCAAACATTCGAAATACGAATTGCCCTTCAGTCTTTTCTAACCAGGGGTTCAATTTCTTCCTTCATGTCACTCAGGGATTGTGCTTTTAGGCTGTCCACATGCTCTTTAGTTAGCCTGGTGGGGAATTTAATGAATCCATTATGACGGAACAATTGGGTTTCTTGTGGCGTGAGTTTCATTGTCACTTCGTTATACCTCAGGCCCCTATTAGACATAACGTGACGTCAGTACACATGGCATTAATTTTCCTGAATAAATATAGGATTTACTGGTCACCCTACCCCCCCCCAAGAGGACAAATTGTGCAAAACAAAGGTCAGGCATTTCGAATCTCGGGACCTTTTATCACAGTATTTGTAAGTCACTAGATTTATAGTGATTCCTGTGGAACACAAATCCCCTATGGTTGAAACGCCTGGAGATACGTTTAAGTCCGACCTATGAAATTTACTAATCTCCGACATATCGCTGTCGTAGTGGGCTTAGTCATCCTCTCTTTAAGCATTACGGCGACCGGGCAGACGGTCCAGGTGCCAGTCACTTGGTGCGCCGTGCAAGGCAGTCCTACTGAACAGAGTTTTGATGGTAATAGAGTAGGTATAGAGCTTCGAGAAAGGCTCCGGCGTTCTACAGAGGTTGTGTTCATTCCTCAAGCTGATGTGACACTCCGTAGCGCATACAGCAGTCAGCTACAGAACGAGTTGAAACTACCTATAATTCTAGATCCTGACCCCAGTGTGGGCACGGCGGGTGACGTGGTAGGTGATGGTACCGATCAGGGAAGAGAATTTCACACCCTAATACAACATTGTGATGCTGTTCACGCTGCTAGTGGCTATTCCAGTACGGGCCTCACCCTCATAAATATAAGACGGTTTGTCGAAGAATCTGGCGAGAAAACACCCGTGATTAGTTGGGCAGGTTGCTGGAGGTTCCGCGGCAATTGCGTTCGGCCTTATGACGGTCGCATTGCTGTTGTAGACAAATATGCTGATTTGCCTCTAGGCCAACTTGCTTACCTCGATCCATCAGAGGTTCTTTTGGCTCACGCCGTAGGTCGGGCTCTATCTCTCCCTCTCCGCAATGCTGAAGGGGCACTCATGAGGTGGCAGGCACAGCAGATGGGAGTCGATGCGGAATGGGGAAATATTGAACTGGTTGATCAGGAGGTTGAACTCCTGCGTACTGGAGCCGCAATTGTCCCAGGTGCCTCAATCCAGGGGCCACGAGCCAACCTACCGTCGGCTCTCCTGGCAAAACGAATACATGATCCTATACAGGAGACTCGCTCTCTAAAGCCGCATAACGACTTAGGTGAAGTTACCTTGGCCTTTTCCACGATTAGCGGAAGTTACCACCCTGACCTACCCTGGTCGCCTATCGATCTTCGCATAGAACTCAACGGGGTTTTGCAACCAGAGGAGTCAACTACCGTATGGGGCTTCTTAGATTATCGGGAAGGTTTAGGGGTGAGTGATCAGGAGCTCTTAGCAATCGGTGCACCGAGAACCGGGCTCGAAGGAATTGACTTGGTGTTCTCTGCTAAAGCAACACAGAACGATTCGTTTCCCCATTTAATCGTGTTCGAAACGGATGACACTCAAGAGCTTGTCGAAATCGTCGGACCCTTCGCTTTCCAAGTGTCATTCGAGGCTGATCTGTACAGTCTCCCCGACCCGAACCCAAAAGCAAACGAGTCGGCATTCCCCAATCACAAAATCGCGATTTCACAAGGAATTCAACTGGGTTTTACTAGCAACACGAGGTTCGCTCGCTCAATAAAGGACAATGTCCCTAATAAAATACGACTTCAGCTTATGACTGTCGACGATCAACTTAGTGTCCTTGACCATCTAGGCGACCTGTCTAGCGGAGTAGACTTCACGGTCTCGAGATCCGAGTTAGGGTACTGCCGGGCTTATGGGGTACTGAGGCCAGGAGGACCTGTAAGTTTGCGAGCAGAGGGACTGAACGTCGATGGCGCGGTTACGGTCGCTTTGGGGGGTACCGCAATGGCTGTAGAGAATTCTGTAATCGGCGATGGATTAGCGTTAGTTAGTTTCTCCATCCCAGAGGAGACTCCCACAGGACCGGGGTATTTTTCTATAGGCGTTGAAGGTTCAAACAAAACAGTCGAATGCGTAATCGATATTGAACCCGTCAAATTACCAGAAACCGTGGTGTTCGTACCGGGCTTCGGGCCGATTACCATCGACATCAACACTGAAGACCCAAAAGAATCCAAAGAAGAGGCTTTAAAGGAGGTAATGGGAAGAGAGCTGATTCCAGAAGCTGCGATAGGCACGGAGGTAGCAGGTGTACCAAAAGCGCCTGAACAAATGCAGGAAGTTATTGTCCTCCGTCGTCCACCTCGCTGGTTAAAACCGGTATTGCACATTACTTTGGCACTAGCTATCGTCGGTGGTCTACTTTGGTTTATAGAGCAAGTGTTTAGGCGCTGGTAAACCTTAGCTCAAAAGATACTTTGGGGTGGAATCAGGTTGTTCTGGACACTACATCTGGATTGATTATGTGCGGTACTGTTCTTCCTTGCAAAACCGCGGCTACTGCTTCGCCACAAAGCCTAGCCATGGCTGACCTTGCCTCTTGAGTGGAAGAACCAAGGTGTGGCGCTAACACCACATTATCAAGCTCTAACAGCCCCGGATGAACTTCCGGTTCCCGTTCAAACACATCGAGGCCAGCTCCCCAGATCTTGCCATTACTCAAAGCAGTAACTAAAGCCTCCTCATCAACCAAGGGACCTCTGGCAGTATTAATCAACATAGAAGTCGACTTCATTTGCTCGAGTTCTTCAGCACCAATTAAATGGTGTGTTTCAATGGTCAGTGGGGCGTTAATGGTGATTATGTCTGCGCGCCTGAGTAACTCAGGTAATTCGGCACAATACGTCACACCTAGATTTCGGTCGGACTCTTCATCACGCTTTCGGTTGTGGTAGATAACTTCCATGCCAAAGCCTAGAGCCCGTTTCGCTATAGCTCGGCCAATTCGCCCCATACCAACCACACCTAGCACTTTGCCACGCAGCTCTACGCCCAGAAGAACTAGTGGTTTCCAGCCCTCCCAGTCGCCGCTAGTGACCAAACGATGACCTTCTGGGATGCGGCGAGCTAGGGACATTAGGAGTGCCCATGTTAGATCAGCCGTTGCATCTGTTAGCACTCCTGGGGTGTTGGCGACTGCTACGCCACGGCTGGTGCAAGCATCAACGTCTATATGGTCGTACCCGACTCCATAATTGGCAACCACGCGTAATCCTGGGCCGGCAGCATCTAGCAGTTCGTCATTAACCTGATCGGAATGAAACACGATCAAGGCGGTACACCCTGACACCTGTTCGATTAGTTCCTGACGAGGTATGTCGTCATCACCTTGACGAACTTTCCAATCAACATCTAGATTCTCGAGCGGAGTGAATGCCGCATCAAGTAACCGCCGAGAGGAGAAAATACGAGGTGCTTCCATAACCAATATTACCGGATGTAGAGGCAGAAGCAGCCTAACAACAGAAAATCATAAGCAACCTGACGGAATCTTGCTGGGGGCTAAGCATCTTGGACCGTTCTCCAGTGAGGGTTATAAACGTGGCTTAGTTAGACCTGATTGTTCTGCAGCCTAAAGCATTTTAGCTCTGGCTATGAGACTACTTCAAAAGTGACTATGTCCCGACGATTGGTCGTCCCACGATGGATCGTAGTCAACAATCGCTCCTTGTGACCTCAACCTAGTACGGAGCGCTTCCAAGTCAACATCGGCAAACCCGCCATCTGCTGGTATTAGGACCGTTGCTGCACCGGCAGCTTGTCCCATTGCCATGCACGGCGCCTGCACCCGTAGGGGGCCGAGCAGTGCTCGTTCGGTACTTACTGCCCGCCCCGGACAAATCAGATTACCAATTGGCTGGGGCAGCATCATGCGGTACGGCATTGATGTTACCGGCCGCTTACGCCGAATCTTCTTGGTTTTCATCGGGTCGTGACTGGGACGAATAGGATCGGGCAGATCCCACCCGTAGGAGGTAAAGCCAATGGTATCGGGGAGCTCCTGTCCCACAATCACATCCTCTACCGTGTATCGGTATTTACCGACAATACGACGGGTTTCCCGCACTCCAAGCATAGATGCTACCGACCGCAACCGTGCATTCTTGCAGCCCGGAAAGTGCTTCCTCATCACGCCCAACAGCTGCATGATCTCCCGTCGACCTTGGATTACACCCTGTGTTATTGATGCGCCGTCAGTGCCGTCAATACCAGTGATCCTGGGAGTGTTTATCATCATGGTGCCCTTCTCAGTAAGTTGCACGCTAATAAAACGATCGTACGAGAATGGCCATTCTCCTTGTTCGCGGAGCTGTTCTATTTCTCGGAGGAACCGGGGCGAATCATGCTCGTCGATGTAGTCAGTAAGGGCGTCCTGGTCAATACCGTCCATGTGCACTTGTAGGGTCACCGGGGTCATCAATCGATCCTCGTCACGCCCAATGTTGGTTTCACAACCCGATAGGTGAGCAACATCTGCATCCCCAGTTGCATCAATTACTAATTGAGCTGGTACCGCCGAAAACCCACTCTTATTGTGGATGATCAGGTGAGTGATGCGATGATCGGACTGCATTACATCCACAATCCGGCTGAAGTATAGGAGGTCCACTTTGGCTGCTAACAACTTCTCATCAAGTAATGCAGCCATGGCGAACGGTTCGAACGGCACCCCGGATATAAGACCACCGCGCCTTTTGTCCCAGCCGAAGGGCGAGTGTTTCTCACGCTTATCTGGCTTAGGTAGCAGGGCAATACCTCGATCTGTAGCTTCAGTCGCGAGCTCACGGAAAACACCGCCAATCACCCAGTGCGAGCAGTTATGTGTTCGGCCTCCAAGCCAATGGGACACCATGCCGGAGGTTCCGACTCCCCCAAGCTGTCCTTGAGCCTCGATCAACAGCGTTTTCATTCCTTCTCTCGCTGCAGTTAGGGCAGCTGCTAAACCTGCAGGCCCACCACCGCAAACGACAACGTCGTATCTGTCCATAATCGGAATATCTGCAGGGACATACCGGATCTGCTTAAGCACTTTTCCATTAATATCTATAGACTCATTCTAAACTAACGTTATTTGGGCCAAAAGTAAAAACACAAAATTGGTTCCTTAATGATTGTTGTTCAAGGCCTAATCTAACCTTCGTACAACGTTATCCTTCGATTCACTTTAGAGTCTGTTGGGGTATCGATTTGGTGGGCGGTACTGGGTTTGAACCAGCGACCTCTCGCGTGTGAAGCGAGCGCTCTTCCGCTGAGCTAACCGCCCAAAAGAACCGTAGTCTACCGAACGGCATCCTAGCGGTGCCACAACCTCAAATGGTTCCTATTCCGTGAAAAATTAAAGCCTTTTGACGGTACTCGATCTCCTCTGCCAAAAAATCCGTTAGTAACTTTATAAGCGCAGACCTTGATTAAGGGCGAACGTTAGGTCGTTTTGTCGTAATTCGTTCTTAAGCTCTCGGAGTTTTGTGTCGTTGTCGATCACCACAAGTTCAACACCCGCCAAATTAGCGAAATCCTCAAGAAATTCGGTTTTTAAGGAATAACTATATACAGTGTGATGAGCGCCACCTGAATAGATCCACGCAGCAATTGCTGTTTTGAAGTCAGGCTTACAGCGCCATACTGCCCGAGCAACAGGAAGTTTCGGTAGGTCTGGGAAATCTACTGCCTCCACTTCACTTACTATCAAACGGAAGCGATTACCGAGATGCACGAGCGAAACGTGAATCGCTTCGCCTGCTGGGGCATCAAATACCAATCGCACTGGATCCTCCTTACCTCCGATGCCCAGAGGATGGATCTCCACCGAAGGTACGCCTGAAGCGATACTTGGGCACACTTCGAGCATGTGTGAACCTAAAACCTTATGGTCCCCGGGAGCTAGGTGGTACGTGTAGTCTTCCATGAATGAGGTGCCACCCTTCAAACCTTGAGACATTACTTTTAGTGCCCTGAGTAGTACCGCAGTCTTCCAATCTCCCTCACCGCCAAACCCGTAACCATCAGCCATCAATCTTTGTGTCGCCAAGCCAGGGAGTTGCCTGAGGCCATGAAGATCTTCAAAAGTGTCCGTAAAGCCCTTGTAATTACCGGCCTCAAGGAACGAACGCATACCCAACTCCAGCCTAGCGCCGTAACGCAACTCTTCATGCCTCTCTCCGCCAGGTCGGAGGTCTTTGCTAATTTCGTAGATATCCTCGTACTCTGAAATTAGGGATGAAACGCGGGATTCTTCAGTCGCTTGAACGTGCTCCACAAGATCCCCAACTCCATGGGTGTTAACCTCAAAACCGAATCGCAGTTCACTAGCTACTTTGTCACCCTCAGTAACAGCGACGTACCGCATGTTGTCTCCGAAGCGAACAAATTTTGCGCCTTGTAGATCGTGCCAAGCGTGTGCGGCCCTTGCCCAAACGCCAAGTCTTTCTTGTACCTCTGGGTCGGACCAGTGGCCCACAACAACCTTGCGTTCCAACCGCATTCTTGTGTGGAGAAAACCAGCCTCTCGATCCCCATGGGCAGCCTGGTTAAGGTTCATGAAGTCCATGTCAATATCGGCCCAAGGCAATTCACGATTAAATTGTGTGTGCAGATGACAAAATGGCTTATTTAGTGCGGATAAACCCCGGATCCACATTTTGGCGGGTGAAAAAGTATGCATCCATAAAATAAGGCCAGCGCATGCCTCATCACCACTAGCTTCTTGCATTAGTTTCGTGACTTCAGCAGGCGTTGTAACTAGAGCTTTATAGCGAACCGGCAGAGCAACGTGTTCAGATTCATCTAGTGCTGCAGCAACCTTTTCAGCATTAGAAGCTACCTCTTGGAGCGGACCTGGGCCATACAGGTGTTGCGATCCGCACACAAACCATATTTCTGGAATCGATAAAGTATTCATGATTGTTAGACTTCCACCCCCTACGCAAGCCAAAGTTTAACCGAGAAAGCACACCAATGCAGCCGGATCTTTACGCTCAGCTACCAATCTAGACCTGTGAGTATCTTTTCGAGTTGATCTTGGGGCTTGTAATAATCGGTTGGCGAGTAACCTGCGCCCATGTCACCCATGAGTCGTCGCTGTCGTGTCGTCATTCCCTTTAAAGCTACGAGAGAAATTTTCTCGTAATCGTATGGGCGGCACCACATTTGGCCGTACCTGAACGTCACGCTACGCCGTACGTCTTATGGCCAACCGAATCTCCGCCTCGTCAATAACGAAGGATTTCCGCTGATCCCATTCCACTGATGGATTCAATTTGTCCGTGTCAAGCGTTTCGGCAAGAACCTCAGCTTGAATGATGCTACCGAAAGCGTTAAGAGCTGCTTTGATGCGCTCATCCTTGGTAACGACACCCACGTTAATGCGGTCATCTAGCTGGTAGTCCGCTTCTTTACGGAGGGTCTGCAGGTGGCGAATAATCTCTCGGGCTAGTCCTTCTAGCTTCAGTTCCTCGGTCAGCTCGAGATCTAGAATTACAACCAGGTCAGCTTTCGTTTCGCAAGCGAAACCCTCTCGGGCGTCATAGTGAACGTCTATCATCTGTGGATCCAGTATCCATTCAGCATCACCAGACACAACGTATCTACCTTCTGGGGTAATCTCGAAATCTCCCTTCTTAATGGCCTTAATGATTTGTGAGGTGGCCTTGCCGAAACTCGAGCCAATCAGATGTCCCTGGGGTCGGTAAACTTCCTCAGCGTAGTTTGAGACATCACTTAAAAGCTCAATGTTATGGACGTTCAATTCATCTTTGAGTAGGTCGATGTCGGTTTCTTCTAACGATTGCGAAGTCCTAATACTCACCTGAGCGAGTGGCTGACGTACCCGTACACCAGTGCGGGCTCTTGCTGCTAAACCAAGCGAGGCTATGTCACGAACTGCAGCCATTCGGTGATTAAGTTCGGTATCAACGTGTAGCTGCTCTGCGGCAGGCCAGTCAGCAAGGTGTATTGATTGGCTCCCAGTGAGATTGCGGTACATAACTTCAGTTAGAAAAGGTACTAGTGGTGCAGCAACTCCTGACAGTGTCACTAGCACCTCGTAAAGCGTGTCGTACGCCGCGAGTTTATCAGCATCGCGACCGGACCGCCAGAAACGATCACGGGACCGTCTGATGTACCAGTTGTTCAGTTCGTCAACGTAGTCAAGGAGAAGCTGGACGGCGTTGCGCAACTGGTAACTAGCCAGCGCTTCATCCACTCGGTGAGATAGTTCAGCGGTACGCGAACGTATCCAACGATCCAGATTAGTAGGAGTAAAGTCACTGGAGTTATCACCCGGATGCCAGTTGTCAATGGCTGCGTATCTAGTGAAGAAACTAAAAGCGTTCCAGACTGGTAGTACGAACCGACGTAGCATTTCGGCAATACCGTCCTCCGTGACGCTGCTATCTACCCCGTCTATACTGGGGTGGCCAGCTAAGTAAAGTCGGAGGGCATCAGCACCATATTTGTCTAGCATTTCGTTCACATCAGGGTAGTTCCTCAACCGCTTGCTCATTTTGCGGCCGTCATCACCAAGGAGGATGCCGTGCGCAACAGAGTTCAAGGCGACAGGCTTGTCAAAAAGAGCTGCACTGAGCACCAATAGGGTGTAGAACCAACCTCTAGTTTGTCCGATGTACTCAACAATGAAGTCGGCTGGGAAGTTGGTGTCGAACCATTCGTCATTGTTGAAGGGGTAGTGAACTTGGGCGTACGGCATGCTGCCCGATTCGAACCAGCAGTCGAGTACTTCAGGTATGCGGTTCATTGTGGATCCGCATTCATCACAGGGAATGGTGATGGCGTCAATATGGTGACTATGAAGGTCGGTTATCTCTTGAATTCCTGAGCGTTCTTTGAGTTCAGCAATACTACCTATGACGTGATGTCGTTTACACTTCTCGCATTCCCAAAGGGGGATTGGCGCGCCCCAAAAACGGTTACGTGAGATGGCCCAATCCCGAATGTTGTCGAGCCAGTTTCCGAAAGCACCATCCTTGACGTGTCCCGGGTACCAGTTCATCTTCTGATTATTTGAAAGGATTTTTTCTTTGATTTCAGTTGTTCGTACAAACCACGAGGGAATCGCCCGGTATATGAGAGGAGTATCAGTACGCCAATCGTGTGGGTAACTGTGTGTCACAGTTGATTGGGTAAATAAGCTGCCATGGTGCTTAAGATGCCGGATGATGTTTGGGTTAGCTTCAAACACATTCTGCCCAACGAAATCTGGCACTTCTGAAGTAAAGTTTCCCTCGTCGTCAACCGGGTTAACCAGAGGAACGCCATCACGGCGAGCTACGTCAAAATCATCCTCTCCGAAAGCTGGTGCCAGGTGCACTATGCCAGTGCCATCCTCAGCTGAAACGAAATCAGCTCCAAGCACTTTGAACGCTCCTTCTGACGCCTTATCTGCAAAATACGGAAGTATCGGTTGGTAACGCCGACCTATTAGGGTTGACCCTAGTGCCTCTTTAATTATAGTTACGTTGTCTTGATCGAAGTGATTTTCAAGTTGATCGCGAGCGAGGATAAAAGTACCTCTCTCATCAGCTACCTTGACATACGTAAGATCTGGGTTTACAGCTAGCGCCATGTTCGAAGGTAGTGTCCATGGTGTGGTCGTCCAAGCAAGTAGATGGGCATCCTCACCCTCGAGTTCGAAACTAATTACTACCGAGGGATCCTGCCGCTCGCGATAAGCATCATCGAGGGTTGCTTCGAAATTTGAGTAAGGCGTCGATAATCTCCAAGAGTAATGGACGACTTTATGGTCTCGGTAAATAAGATCCTGGTCCCAGAGGCGTTTGAATACCCACCATACTGACTCCATGTACGCGGGTTCCATGGTTTTGTAGTCGTTAGCGAAGTCGACCCATCTCCCAACGCGACGAATCACGGTTTCCCACTCACGGGTATAGCGTAGGACTATGCTACGGCACGCCTCATTGAAATTAGCGACTCCCATTTCCTCTATGTCTACTCGACCATTCAGGCCAAGTTCTTTCTCCATCTCGTACTCAACTGGAACACCATGACAATCCCAACCGAAACGACGTTCAACACGGCGCCCTTTCATTGTCTGGTAACGCGGGACAACATCCTTGATGATGCTAGTCATGATGTGACCGTAGTGCGGTAGGCCTGTAGCAAAAGGGGGGCCGTCGTAAAAGACGTAACTGTTCTCTTCCGGACGGTTGTCAACACTCTGCTGGAAAGTGTTTTCTAATTCCCATAGGTCATTTACTGTGGAGTCGAGAGACGCAAAATCAATCTTTGGATCGACAGGGTGAAGAAAAGAGAGTAGATCCTTCATGGGTATTTAGTGTGACCGATTTTCCGTTGCAAGAATGAGAATGATTTGGTACACGATGTTTTTTCAGTCCTGATCAGGGACCCTACGGTGTGCTCAAAGAACTCTATTATTGGTGATTCAGAAGCGCGATTGTTCATGATAGTGGTTATTCTAAAGACCTTCCTAAAGAGTGCTTTTAGGTACCGTGGCACATTACGATTGACGTTGATCTCCCGCAATTAAGTTACCTAGTTGGAACTCGTGTCGAATTGGATGCATGACAGCGTGCTCGAGCATAGAATCAATGGAGAACTCAATGCCCCAAGTCGAAGTATATATCTCTCGAAAGCGTTGTGGTTCAGTATCAGCAAGGGGGAGACGCCAGCGTTCGAGGATATGTTCAACGTAGGCTTTGCCTTCATTGCCGATAGATTCTGAATCTGGTGCCTCGTTGATCTGCGGGTCAGGTAACTGAAGATTCTCGCAAATCCAATTCATGTAACCTCGAGCTGAAGCCAGAACGTGGTGGTGCAGCGTCTCTAATGAAGCGTAGTTACTGTTGTTAGTTTCTGGGAGAGTAACCCCAGCAGCGTTTGCTTGTTGCCAAATAACCAGGTAGGAGCGTAAGTGGTGATCATGAAGTAGCACCAGGGCTCGTGCGCCGCCATAGCGGTAATGTTCTAGTAACGACATAACGGTACCTCCTCATAGTAGGTCTGGGCCGCACAAGTAGGTTACCCTAGGTTCTGCTGGGTCATCGTTAATACGTAAACGAAAAGAGAATCATCAAAACACGTTTCTACCCGATGCGCCCTTACCATGTAGTTCGTGATGTAGTTTTTGTCGTTGGCGTTAAGGCTTTAATCTGGTTGCTAGGAGGAAAGTACATGAAGGATTTAAGTAAAGATCAGGTCAGCATCATACTGGACGCTCAGGGTTATGCCGTCCCAGACGAGGACCTTATAGAGATTACTGCGCGGCTTAACGCTGAACTCGAGAGCGCACCTGCGCTTGACCGCTTAGCTACCAACGACAGTGAATCTTGGCCCACATTATTTCCGTTCAACAAACAAAAATGACTGCTAACGATCTTGCTTTCCTCTCCTTGAACGAGCAAGCAGAGCTTATCCACAGAGGTGAACTGTCACCTGTTACGTTAGTGGAGGCGTATTTAGGAAGAATTGAGCGTCACGATGATTCCCTTAAGGCATTCATAACTATTGAGGCGGAAGCAGCCCTGGCAGCAGCGAAGGCGGCTGAAGATGAAATTCAGGCTGGTAACTACCGTTCTGCTCTGCATGGGATTCCGTTTGCGGTGAAGGATCAGATTCTGATTAAAGGTGTTCGCGTGACTGGTGGCTCTAAGGTTTTAAGCGACCACATTGGCCAGCGTGATGCGACTTTAATAGCGCGCCTTAAAAAAGCTGGTGCTATCCTGCTTGGTACGCTCAACACGCACGAGTTTCACATGGGTCCCACTAGGGACTTCCCGTTCGGTACACCCAGAAACCCATGGAATTTGGAACGGGCAACTGGGGGTTCCTCGAGCGGTTCGGCTGCTGCTGTCGCGGCTGGTCTTTGTACGTTTTCGTTGGGGGGCGATACGTCCGGATCAATCAGAGGACCGGCAGCCTATTGCGGTACGGTGGGCCTCAAGGCGACTTGGTCAAGAGTGAGTCGGGATGGGGTTTTCCCACTCGCATGGACTCTGGATTGCGTGGGTCCATTAACCCGTACTTCTCAGGACGCTGCTCTTGTTTTGCAGGTCCTTGCAGGACACGACCCATTAGACCCAACATCGAGCAGTGTGCCAGTTGCAGATTATGCTGATGGCCTGACGAACAATCTTGAGGGCATCCGGGTTGGGGTAGTTAAAGAATTAATGAATGAACCGGAAACCAACGTTGGTGTGCGAGTCATCGTTGATGATGCTATTGAGGTATTGCGTGATTTAGGTGCCGAGATTCGGAAAGTTCAGTTACCACAAATGGCGGATTCGAAGTACGTTACTTCGCCCTTGGTGCTGCCTGATGCCGTCCAGTATCACCGCCCGTTGCTTCTTGAGAATTACGAAGATTATGACGTGAACACGCGCGTCCGTCTGATGATTGGTGCTGCCTTACCTGCCGGCATAATTGGGCAGGCTGATCGCGCGAGGATTGGGTTTACTCGTGCCGCCCTTAAAGCATTCGAAGATGTCGATGTGTTCGTTGGGGCGGCTGCGGGTGAGGGTGCTCCGCCATTAACTTATAGTAAGCGAGTCACTACTAAAGAGGAGGCTGTTTATGGGACGTTTGGGGCTGGGGCTGTAGCTGGTCATCATAGTCGCCTTGCTAGCCTGGCTGGCCTACCTGCTCTTTCAGTACCTTGCGGTTTTGATTCTAATGGCATGCCCTTGGGTCTGCATGTTGGTGGGAAGTATTTTGATGAGGCTACTGTCCTTAAGGTGGCTCATGCTTATGAAATAGCGAGCGGCGGCCTTCAGAAGCGCCCGCCGCTCGTTTAAATCTTGATCTAAGTCAGTACAGCTGCATCTAACCGCCGGTGATGGCGGGTAGGAAGTGAATCTCGCTATTAACGTCGATGGGAAGAGTTTGTCCTTCGTTATTAACGATTCCATCAACAGACATGGCTATGCCGGGTTGAAGTCGACGGCGGTCACGAAACAAACGTGCCGTGACACCCGGGTAGGTGTTCTCAAGGTTTTCCATTACCTCTTGGATGGTGTCCCCAGGTGATTCAATCACGGCCGTTCCGTCGGTTAGTGCTTGCACCAGGTGGGGAATCCAGACTGTTGCCATTGATTAATTACCTTCCTTTTAGTTCCCCTCTTTGTCCCATATTGCCTTGAGGATCTTTCCGGGCGACATTGGTAGGGACCTCATGCGTATACCTATTGCGTCGTAAATTGCGTTCGCTATGGCTGCTACGGGAGGAACGATGGGGACCTCTCCGACGCCACGTACTCCGTAGGGGTGACCTGGGTTGGCCACTTCAACTAGGACGGTGTCGAGCATTGGTAGGTCAAGGGCCGTGGGAGTCCGGTAATCAAGGAAACTTGCGTTTAATAGACGACCGTCATCGTCGTAAACGTACTCCTCATTTAGTGCCCAGCCGACACCTTGGGCTGCACCCCCGTGCATCTGGCCTTCGACGTAACTCGGGTGGATGGCCTTACCCACGTCCTGAACGGCGGTGTAACGAAGGATCTCTACTTTGCCGGTTTCTGTATCTACCTCAACATCAACAATATGAGTGCCGAAAGCCCCACCGAATCCCTGCGGGTGGACGGAAGCAGAGGCCACCACTGGACTGCCAGTCTCATCCAGGCGGCCAGCCAGCTCATTGAAGCTCACTCGGTTGCCGTTACTAGCGAAGAATCCATCTTCGTAAATAACGTCGTCAGGATCTTTCTCTAGGAGTGTGGCTGCCCGGCGAGTAAGCTCATCAATTAATTTCAGGCCAACTTCGTACGCTGCCCAGCCTGTAGCGAAGGTAACGCGGCTGCCGCCAGTACTGTCGTTATACCCAACTGAGTCCGTGTCGACGACTTGCGGCCGGACGGATTCGTAGGGGATGTCCATGGTTTCAGCTAGCTGCATGGCGATCGATGCGCGGGAACCACCAATGTCTGTTGAACCCTCAACAAGGTTTACAGACCCATCATCGTTGATGCTTGCCGAGACGCTGGACTTGCCACCCCAGTTCTGCCAGTAGCCATTCGCGACACCCCGGCCCCTGTTGCGTCCTTCTAGTGGCGCGGTGTAGTGCGGATGTTCTGCTGCGGCCGTTAGTGTCTCTTTATTCCCAATGCGAGCGAATACCGGTCCGTCAGCTCGACGGTCGCCCTCTTGTGTGGCATTTTGTTGACGGAAATCTAGCGGATCGACACCCAGTTTCTCTGCTAATTCATCAACGACGCTTTCTGCAGCGTAGGCAGCTACGGTAGCTCCGGGAGCCCTGTAAGCAGCTGCTTTAGGTTTGTTAACAATGACGTCGTAACCATTTATGAGCAAATTATCAAGCAGATAAGGAGCAAGGATGGTGACAGCGCCAGCACCTACTGGAGAACCTGGGAAAGCTCCGGCTTCGTAGGCCATGTACACCTCAGCAGCGGTGAGATTTCCGTCTTTAGTGGCCCCCATTTTGACCCGGATGTACGTACCGGATGTCGGTCCGGTACCACGCAAGACTTCAGTGCGACTCATGGTCATCTGTACTGGTCGGGAACCAGCTTTCTTAGAAAGTAAGGCTGCTACTGGCTCGAGGTATGGATCTAGCTTGCCGCCAAACCCACCACCAATTTCAGTAGGAATTACTGTGACACTGGAAACTGGAATGTCCAGTAAGCCCGCTACTTGATTACGAACTCCGAACGCAGATTGGGTGCTGCACCAAATGGTGAGGTGATCGTCACCGTTGTACAGCACAACGGTACTGTGAGGCTCTATGTAACCTTGGTGAACAGTGCTGGTTCGGAATTCTCGTTCTATAACTTCATCGGCAGCTGCGAAACCAGCGTTAATATCACCACGGCTGTGCTGAAGGTGGCTCGCTACGTTCGTACGTCCTTCGAGTTTAGCGCCCATCTCAGTGGTACGTAGGTCTTCAAGAACGATTATGGGATCGTCGGCCATTGCGTCTAGAACATCGAGTACTGGTGGAAGTACTTCGTATTCGATCTGGATTTGGTCGGCTGCTTCTTGAGCTATAGCAAGGCTCGTGGCGGCAACTGCGGCGATAGCATGACCGTCGTATAGAACTTTGTTGCGCGCCAGGATCTTCCAGCTGCTCCACAACAAGCCGTCCTCGACGTTAGGCAGGTCAGCTGCTGTGACAACTGACTTCACGCCATCAATTGCTTCGGCTTTACTGGTGTCAATCGAGATGATGCGGGCGTGTGCGTGGGGACTGCGCACCATTGCGCCGTAAAGGCGGTTTGCTACTCGTACGTCAGCAGCATAAATTGCTTTACCCGTGACCTTATCAACCCCGTCGGGTCTTATTGGTCGAGAACCAATAATCTTGTAGGTTTGATCACTAGCGGGTGGTTTTTTCTCCTTTACTGCCATGGGGTTTCCCCTCTCATTCTGCTAGCGCCCTTCACGCGGAAGCCATGCTCTCAGCGGTGTCGAGAACAGCGCGGATGATCTTGTCGTAACCGGTGCAGCGGCACAAGTTGCCGGACAAATGAAAGCGGACTTCCTCTTCGGTGGGTTTAGGGTTTTTCTCTAATAGTGCTATGGCGGAAACAATGAATCCTGGTGTGCAAATTCCGCATTGTAAAGCCGCATGCTCAAGGAATTTCTGTTGCAGTGGGTGTAGCCCTTCGGTCGGTGCAACACCCTCGATAGTGGTGACTGAACGACCTTCTATTTCTGGTGCTAGGACTAAGCAGGAATTCACTAGTACGCCATCGAGGAGAATGTTGCATGCGCCGCAATTGCCGTTGCTGCAGCCTTCCTTGGTGCCGGTCATACCGAGGTTTTCACGTAGGACCTGAAGTAGTGTCTGGCGGGGTTCACAAAGGAATGTCTTCTCTTCGCCGTTAATGGTTGTGTTAACAATTGCGTGATTCGACAAGGTCATTGGTCCTTTCAGCCTCTGGCCCGCTCGATTGCCTTGTTTAGGGCACGGCGGGTTAGTACGGCAGCGAGGTGTTTGCGTTGCTCTACAGTGCCACGCATGTCACTGATGGGTTTTGCTGCTTCTTGAGCTAGTTGGGCAGCTTCGTTGATAGTGGCATCTGAAACTTGCTTGCCGATTAATGAAGCACCTGCTTCCTCAACTAGTAATGGTGTGGGAGCTACGGCACCAAGCGCAATGCGGGCTTGTTCTATTGTTTGGCCCGTCTCGTCTAGTGAAACTGATGCGCCTGCACCAACAACAGCAATATCCATTTCGTTACGTGGGATGAAGCGGAGGTAATGAGCTCCGAAATGTGCGGTGGGGGCTGGGAATTTTATGGAGACTAGGAATTCGCCAGTCTTCAGAATGTTTTTTCCGGGAGCAACGCAGAATTCTTCGACGGGAACTTCGCGTTGTCCGTCTGGCCCAGCAATAACGCAGATTGCGTTATGAACGATCATTGCGGGGATGGAATCCCCGGCGGGTCCTGAATTGCAGAGGTTACCGCCGAATGATGCTCTACCTTGGATGCCTCTTCCACCGATCAGGTCGGCACTATCGATAAGTCCTGGGTAGGCACTCGTGATTTCTGGGTTCGAGTAGAGGCGGTAGCATGGTGTGGCAGCGCCGAGCTCGAGACCGGTTTGGAGTGAGTAGTTTAGGTCGGTCAGCTGAGGAATACGTTTCACGTCAATAACGAGTTCAGTTTTGATCCGACCTTCATCCAGCTGGGCAATCAGGTCGGTGCCGCCACCGAGTACGCGAGCGTTACCTGCGCTTTCGGTTAAGAGCGCGACAGCCTCATCCACGGTTTTTGGTGATGCAAATCCGAAGGCCTGCAAAGGGTTACCTCCTAAGAAAAACTCGGGATGTGAAGTAGCCTTGAAAAAGCTGAATCAAAGAACGGCATTGTACATCCCAATAGTCCTATTTAATCTATTGTATCGCGGTGCTGTGGGCGACGTGAAGACCAAGTAACAAAATCACCGTGCTGCTGAGTAACTTCTAGTGCTCATCATGACTCCTGGATTTCGGTTTATGTCTCTGGTTTTCAGCGTTAGTGCCCATCAATTATAACGGCCCCACCGCCAACTTTATTAGTGCGGTGGGGGTTGTATTTACAGGAGTTAATGCTCAGTCAATGTAGACAAAAGCAATGTGGTGAAAATCGTCACCTTGGAGTGTAGCTACCCTAGCGTCATTAAAATCAGTGACACTTAGATAAGAAATAACAGCGGTTCCATAGGAGTGAGTCTGCACGTAAAATGTATCGGTTTTTCCGCCGACACTAGCGGTTTCCATGAGGATAGAACCATGCGGTCAAATGGCTACTTCTTTTTCTAATCAACACTTGTTTTTTTGCGATGCCAACCGCATTATTTCTTGGGCCTTAGTGAGTGAAATTAGTTTTTCAGGTACTTCCCAGGAATGCGTGAAGCGTCGTATTCGGCGTTAGGATCACGATTAGCTATTACGTCGGGCACGTCACCATCCCAATAGTCCGGGATGGTGTTAACAGGTCGGCTGTGCCAGGCAAGAACGAGTGTCCTGCGTTGGTCAGTTTTATTTCGTCTTGCGGCGTGTAGGATCCGTGCGTCTGCAAGCACTAACGAGCCGGCTTTCGCAGGAACATCAATCTGACCTGGAACATCACTGAACATAACGGGATCATCTTCCTCTATGAACCTAGCGCCCTGTTCATGCGCTGGCACGAGCTTATCGTGCAGAGGCATTCGCTTGCGATGCGAACCAGGAATGAGCATCAAGCACCCATTATCAACCGTCGTGTCAGTAAGGTAGTAATTCAAAAAAATGGTTTGCGGCCAAGGGGAGGCACTCATAGGATCATCCCATTTCATCCAATCCTGATGCCAGTAAAGCGGTGGTCCTTTAGGTTCTTTCGTTAGGATAATTACGCTACCGGCATTAGTCTCGAAATCCCCGAAACCCAACTCCTTAAGAGCCGCGTAGGAGGGCGCCCAACTCAGGAGCTTCGCAATGACGGAATTATCATCTCGCTTCACACCAATATGCTGACCCTGATACACGTGCTCTGGAAGCTCCACATGATTCTCAATAAGTCGTTCCGTCTCACTGCGCAACTCAACAAGAAAATCTTCAGGCACCACATTATCAATCACGCAGTAACCATCACGCAGCATCTGTTCACGCTTTTCAACTGCCTGCTCAGACGTCATTAAGTCCCCTCCTGTGTAAATAGCATTCTACTGTACTCAACCAACATTAACGACTTAATTAAGGTTGATCTGGCAACAAAGAAATGAGGAACAACTGCCTTGTATGATCATCCCGTGCTGACAAACCAGGCACCAGTATTTTGCTTCCACTTCGATTCCAACATGGGGATGGATCCTGACGCAGATCACCCGAAACCCACGAACCAATGTCGAAACCCGGTGATCGTACGTGCGTGCCGTCCGATCGGCGGTAGAAAGTAAAATAATTCTGAGCCTCCTGAGAGTCCTTATGGCCATTAACTAGCCAGTCGCCCTCAGGGGAGAGTGCAACGTCGCCCTGAGCGTCAGGAAAAATTTTGGTGTCACCAAGCTGCCCAACTACTAACTGACGATCAACATCGAACACCACTTGCCTGCCGCTTAACGCTCCAATCATACGGCCACCAAAATCCCATTCAGGATGACCACCAATGTGAGTGCCCAGCCGGGTTAATTCTCTCCCGTCGGGACGCATCACAAAAGCAGCATTAATTGATTTTCTGGCTCCCTCTTGCCAGCCTCCCCTAACGAAAAAGAAGATACGAGTGTCATCACGACTCCAGAGGGTGTGATTAATGAATAAATCAAGCTCATCAACTTGAGGGTCAGCCGGCCGGATAGCCTCTGCTAATTCGTTGAACGAAACGAGTAAATCGCATTCCCCCGTCCCGACATTAACTTTGAACACCCCATCATCCTTGGGGTGCTTAATCCCTTCAGTCCAATCAGCTGCGCCATGGTAACCAGTTACGGCTCGTAACCGCCCAAGACGACCGTAATTAATCCCTAAGAACCAACCACCCTGCTGCGCAACACCGGAATTACCAATCGGTCGTCCCTGAAAGCGGTACTCCCTGACGCGTTCACCATCAGGACCTAAAGACCGGTCAAACAGCACGCAAAAAACCTCGTTCGTTACTGCATCCCGATCATTAAAAAAAAACTGGTTCTCCTGAGCCTCAGGATTCCAGTAGAACATTGTGCCCTGCTGCGGATTCCACCCGCGTGACTGATCAACCAAACTAACTGAGTAATTATCATGGGTGTCGATCAGTACAACACCAGCTGGTTCATGCCCACTGGGAAGATGATCATGGAAGTTACTCTCGAGCGCCAAAATGTAACGTTCAGACAAATTCCAAGGAATATTCTGAACATGCCCAATGTAACCAAAGAAATGATGATTTGGGCCCCACGTGACCTGCTGAACTTTTAACTTGTGTTCACTCGTCATAAGAACCCACCTTTAATTAACAATCCTTAGTCGTGAACAAAGCATTTCTGATTCTTACCTGACCCTACTAATTCCATTACGGCCGTTCGAGTGGGGTGAGGAGTTCACCCTGCATTACCGTTACTGCTTGGCCAATCAGCAGAACCCGATCCCTTTTCATACGAATTCCGATTTGTCCACCTCTCGCAGAAACCTGGAAAGCCATCAGGTCGGATTTACCTAGTTTTTCAGCCCAGTACGGCCCCAAAGCACAATGCGCTGATCCCGTAACTGGATCCTCAACTATGCCCACTCCTGAGCCAAAGAAGCGCGACACAAAATCAAATGAGTCACTATCACTAGAAGCAGTCACAATGATTCCACGTGAATCGAGTTGGGTAAGCACAGCAAAATCATGAGCGTCGAGATTACGAACATCATTTTCGGAAGGTACTTCCACGAGGTAATCAAAAGAGCTCCTCCCAACGTAATTCACGTCAGCATTAATAACCTCGAGTAACTCTGTTGGTGGGTCGCTCAACACTGGGGGAGTAGCGGGGAAATTCATGACCATCGTGTCGGCCTCACGTTCAACGGTCAATAGTCCACTAGCGGTGTGGAACTGAGCAGTATCATCGACTGACAGGTGACCAACTTCCCACAAGTGATGCGCACTAGCTAAAGTAGCGTGACCACACAAATCAACCTCTACAGATGGAGTGAACCAACGCAAGTCATAACCATCGTGATGAGCCACAAGGAAAGCAGTTTCGGAGAGATTCATCTCTTTCGCTACTGCTTGCATCCAACTTTCAGATGCGGGTTCGGGAAGCAAACACACGGCAGCTGGATTACCACTAAACGGTTTGTTAGTAAACGCATTAATCTGAACAATAGTTAATGTCATGCCAACCTAATTCCGGTGGTGTAACCGAACTTGGTGTTACCCCAACTCATTAGTAAGGCCCAACTCTGGGGGTGCTTCTGGGGAGTGCGTCGATAGTGGCGTCAAAACTACGGCGTACCAAGTCCCACTTTATGGCCTGATAATTAGGGTCGCCCGACAGGTCATTATGTTCCCAAGGGTCGCTCTCTAAATCAAAAAGCTCAAACATGTTTTTCGCATGGTACGTAATGAGTTTCCATTTACGATCGCGGTACATCGTGGCATGAGTCTGGTCCGGCAGGGCAAGTGCTCCTAAAAACTCAGAACGAACAAAATCACGGTGTTCGACTGATTTCCCAGTTAAAACAGGTAGTAGCGACTTGCCCTGAACATCGTACGGCGGTTCGATATTGAGAAGGTCATAAAAGGTAGGTGTTAAGTCACTAAGTTCCACCAGAGCGTCGCTCGTAATTCCCTCTCGAAAATGCCCAGGCCAAGAGATCATTAACGGTACACGCACTGACCCCTCGTAAAACCGGCAGCCCTTTTGACTTAGACCATGATCTCCAAGAGCTTCACCATGGTCACTAGTGAAAATAATTATGGTGTTGTCGCGTTGCCCTATCTCTTCAAGGTGATCAAGTAACCGACCAAACTGGTGGTCGAGTTGCGTAATCATAGCGTAGTAAGCTGCTTGCATGGCCTGGTGACCGAATTCCTCTGGGTGTTGTGTCTCAGACTGGAAATCAACACCCGCGTTAGCTAGTTTCTTTTGTTGCGCAATGTCACTGTCCTTGAAGTGAGCACCAGGCAAACTTTCAGGATCATAACGACGGTAGTACTCCCAAGGCGGATCGAACGGGGGGTGCGGATCGAATGGGTTGATACTCAGAAGCCAAGGCTGTTCATTACTTTCGTTAGCCTCCAAAAAATCCACAGCCATCTCAGTACACCAGAAACTTTGGTGTAAGTGAGGTGGGACATTATCTGATTCTTCTGTTGGGAGGTACAAACCCGCCTTCTGCAGCTGTTTCGGAATACCAGCGGCATTAACTAATGGGTTCTCAGTCCGATTTTTGAGGTGAACTTCGGGATTCTCGCCTTGCTGGCGGATCCAATCGAAATAGTCATGTCCGTCTTTCCGATTACCGTGGCTGTAATGAAAGGTCCGATAACCATCATCAACACGATTTTCAATTCCGTTGTATGCCGAGGCAATATGAAGCTTACCTATCAAGCCACAGTCGTACCCCTCTCTCGCCAAACGATTAGTCACAAGGTGATCCTCAAGCGCAACTGGGAAATCTGCACTTCCATTACCGTTCACGTGTAATGCACTGGGGTACATTCCCGTGAGAAAGCTGGCTCTACTTGGCGTGCATACTGGGCTCTGGCAGTAAGTATGCGTGAAAGTGACTGCCTCTCGCATGAAGCTATCAAGGCGTGGGGTTTGAACATGCGGGTTGTTGAGCGCCCCGATAGTGTCAAAACGCTGTTGGTCGGTGCAGTACCACAGGATATTCGGGCGTGTACTCATAAAATGGTTCCGTTTCCTCTACCGGGTAATTAAGTGAACCATATCAAAAAAATGAAGCGAAAAAGTTTTTTATCAAAGGTATTTGTACGTTAGTTTAAGCGTCCTGAAAAACTTTTTTTCGGTGGTTATTTAGACACCCCAACGCTTTCGTGCTTCTTCCATCGGTACTGTTTCGCCCTTTAGCCAGGCATAGTGTGCCTTCGGATTTTCCCCTATCCAACGTTCGTCCACCGGGTCGCTAGCTCGTTGGTATCGAGTGTCTGCACTTAACCTGAAGCGGTTAGTCATGTTCCTGATAGAACCATGCATGGTGTACATACCAAAAATCAGTGCGTCGCCCGCCTTGAACTCAGTTGTTTGCCATTGACCGCCGTAAGAATCAACTAGTTCGACGGGATCATTTGAAAACCAACCATCTACCTTGTCTCGGTCAACATCCATCTTGCCGTAAGTTTGCCGGATCCGGTCAAACTGGTGCGAACCAACCAACATAGCTAGCGGACCATCTTCGTACCTAACGTCACCTAATGGAGTCCAAACAGTGTAAACCTCTTCGGTACCCCGCCCCATATAAACAATGTCGTAATGAGCGCCCGTGAAGCCACGATGACCAACAACACGAAGCCATTTGAAATCGTAAGTGAGGGCTGGCTCGCCCAAAAACTCACTGAAGAACTGCATGAGCTCTGGGGATTCAACCAGATTGAGGAATTCGGGAGAGTGGGTTATTTTTTTTGAATCACCGTCAAATCTACCGCGTTTCCCCTCAGCAATAACACCGTCAGCGAGCGGATGCCCAGAATCCAGTTGCCCTGCAGCGGCAAGGTTTTCGAGAAACACTCGGCGTGCTTCCTTGACTTTACTTGGGTCGTGCAGTTGCCGAATAAGCAAATACCCATCTTCGACTAAACGTTCCCGAAGTGCCGGCAAGTCCGACATTAAATGTGTAGCGTCTCTTAAGGAACCCAAGTACTTGCCGCCGAGTTCTAACTCCCGAGTACCTATACTTAGATTCACATCTATCAGAGCTCCCGCCTTACGGCTGATTGGAATTAATCTTAAACGCTACTTTGACTACGCTAACTTAGGCAACTTGAACAAAGATTTTAACACTTCCAAAACCGCTGCTAGTCCTGTTCGGGGCTGTGATTTTACGAACAAACAGGTCACAATAGGGCGCGTGCTTGCCCTCTTCAGGTCAGCAAGCCAGAAGGGGGCTTGATTTTGTTGGCAACCACCAAGCTTCGCGTGTGGCTCAAAAATCTGTTCCCCGGCTGGTGGGTTTTAGGCGCAGCCATTGCTGTGCAAATCCTTCCCGCTGGCCTGTTATTTAATGCTTACAGCGCTTACGCGGTTGTTATGCAAACCGAATTTGGATGGAGTGCCACGATTTTTGCGGCTGCCTTCGCAGCTAATCAAGCTACTGGTTTTCTCGGGCCGTTACAAGGTTGGCTTTTACAGCGGTTTGGTCCCCAAAGAATAATCCGAATTGGTCTCGTTGTATTCGCCATTGGGCTGGTTATGCTCAGTCAAGTTAACAGCCTCCCTCTTTTCTTTGCTGCTGTTGTAATTGCGTCTTTCGGTGCCAGTCTAGGTGGTTTCCTTGCGCCCACCACCGCAGTAGTAAATTGGTTCATCAGACACCGCTCAATGGCACTGGCATTACTCCAAGTTGCACTCAGTGCGGGTGGACTCATTGCGCCAGTAATAGCGTGGTCATTAACCATGTACGGGTGGCGCTTCACTGCAATGGCTAGTGCCGTGCTAGTACTAGCTATT
>PAMQ01000017.1 GCA_002707365.1 Trueperaceae bacterium | reverse complement strand
CGTAATCGCCGCCGTAAGGGTCGTCTTTCCATGATCAACGTGCCCGATCGTTCCAACGTTCACGTGAGGTTTGGTACGCTCAAACTCAACCTTAGCCATGTTTTCCTCCAGATTCCTTTAATTACTAACCAGTTCTTGCTGGATACTCTTCGGCACTTCGGCGTAATGGTCGAGAAACATCGAGAAAGTAGCGCGGCCTTGACTTAGACTGCGTAGATCCGTCGCGTAACCGAACATCTCTGACAATGGAACGTGGACATTAACGACCTGAGCACTACCCCGGGGTTCCATACCCTGGATCTGTCCTCGTCGGGAATTAAGATTGCCTATCACATCACCCAAATACTGTTCAGGGGTTACTACTTCAACGCGCATAATCGGCTCCAGGACTGCGGCATCGCCTTTAGCCATAGCTTCGCGAATAGCCATTCCTGCAGCAACTTTAAAGGCTATTTCAGAAGAGTCCACCTCGTGATATGAACCATCATAAAGTTTAACTTTCATATCAACTATGGGGAATCCAAGTAAGGGGCCGTTTTGTAAAGCCTCTTCTACCCCCTTTTGAACTGCGGAGATATACTCCCGTGGGACAGATCCTCCTACAACGCTATTTTCAAACTCAAAGCCTGAGCCCCGAGCTAAAGGTTCAGCTTCTATTTTCACATGACCATACTGCCCACGGCCGCCAGTTTGCCGGACAAATTTTCCTTCCACATCAACATGCCGTCGTATGGTTTCTCTATAGGCAACTTGGGGGGCACCCACATTCGCGTTGACACTAAATTCACGTCTCAACCGATCAACAATAATCTCTAGGTGAAGCTCGCCCATACCCGAAATCTTCGTTTGTCCAGTTTCACTATCTGTCTCGACTCGGAACGTAGGGTCTTCTTCAGCAAGTTTAACCAAGCCAGCAGATAACTTGTCCTGGTCCGCCTTCGAGGCCGGCTCTATCGCCACTGTAATGACCGGGTCTGGAATCTCAATCGATTCCAGTAGGATAGGGTTCTCGGTGTCACTCAGAGTGTTGCCTGTCGTCGTATTTTTCAAACCAATGACTGCGCCTAGGTCGCCTGCTCCTATCCGATCGACTTCCTCACGGTTATTGGCATGCATCTTCATCAACCGACCAATCCGTTCCCTAGTACCTTGTGTAGCGTTGTAAACATATGAACCGGAAACCAAAGCTCCTGAGTACACCCTCACAAAAGTGACGCGCCCGACATAGGGATCAGTCATGATCTTAAAAGCAAGGGCAGCGGTTGGCCCATCCTCTTCGGCTACGCGGGTCTCTTCGGCCAAAGTGTCAGGCACTACACCCTGAATGGCTGGAACATCAAGCGGACTCGGTAGGTAAAGCGCAACGGCATCCAAAACGCGCTGTACGCCCTTGTTTTTGAGGGCTGAACCAGCAAGAACAGGAAAAATCTCAAGCTCGATAGTCCCTTTACGTATAGCTGCATGAATAAGCTCGCTCGGAACTTCTTCGCCTTCTAAAAATAAAAGTGCTATCTCGTCATCAATATCGGCAAGTTTCTCAACCATTAACAAGCGTTTTTCCTCAGCTACCTCGGCGTACTCAGCTGGGACTTCACTAATAACAATGTCTTCACCTAAATCGTCATTGTATAAATAGGCCTTCCTCTCGACCAAATCAATCAAACCAGCGAATTCATCTTCTGCCCCAAGCGGCCAATGTATTGGAACTGCATTGGCCCCGAGTCGCTCTTCCATAGAATCGAGAACGAGTTGGAAATCAGCTCCGGTCTTATCCATCTTGTTAGCGAATGCGACGCGAGGGACCTGATACTTATCAGCCTGACGCCAGACAGTCTCAGACTGGGGCTCAACCCCTTGACTTGCATCAAACACCGCCACAGCTGCATCTAGGACACGCATGGACCGCTCTACTTCCATGGTGAAATCAACGTGCCCCGGAGTGTCAATAATGTTAATCCTGGTATCACCCCAGAAGGCTTCTGTTACTGCTGAAGTAATTGTGATACCGCGCTCTTTTTCTTGGGCCATCCAGTCCATTTGAGAAGCGCCGTCATGAGTTTCCCCAACCTTATGGATCTTTCCTGTGAAATAAAGAATCCTTTCAGTCAGTGTGGTTTTACCAGCATCTATATGCGCTGCTATCCCGATGTTTCGGGTCTTGCTCAGATCTATCTCAATTTGCGTTGGCATAAGCAACTCCCAAAAAAATACCTGTCCGCCCTAAACGCTTAGGGACAGGCAGCTTGGTTCTCCTTACCAGCGGTAGTGCGAATAGGCCCTATTGGCCTCCGCCATCCGCTCGATATCTTCACGTTTTTTAACTGCTCCTCCACGACTTCCTGAGGCATCCAGAATTTCTCCAGCGACTCGCTCGACCGCGGTTCGTTCTGGTCGGGTATCTGACGCAGCAACAAGCCACCTTAACGATAGAGACTGGGCTCTTCGGGGCCCAACTTCAACAGGAACTTGGTAAGTTGCACCACCGACTCGACGACTCTTTACTTCAATCCTGGGCCTAACATTATCTAAAGCCTGCCGGAACACCTTTAATGGTTCCTGACCGCTACGTTCCTGGATCAGTCGACAGGCACCATAAAATACTCTACTAGCAAGATTCTTTTTCCCGCTACGCATCAACTTGTTAATAAATGCCGTAACTGTAGTGTCCCCATAGACCAGATCAGCCTCAAGCTTGCGGATCTCGGCCCTTCTTCTACGCGCCATTTATGTCCTCATCCTCTCGGCTTCTTTGTCCCATATTTGCTACGAGCCTGATTTCTTTGCACGAAGCGACCAATCTCAACGCCCTGGGCATCTAAAGCACCACGGACTATGTGATAACGGACTCCGGGAAGATCCTTTATACGACCACCTCTGATTAGTACGACTGAGTGTTCCTGCAAGTTGTGTTTTTCGCCAGGAATATAAGCCGTTACCTCAAAACCTGTCGATAACCGAACTCGAGCAATCTTTCGTAAGGCTGAATTAGGCTTTTTAGGTGTCTGAGTCTTAACCACAGTACACACCCCACGTCGGTGCGGGCTCCCTTTTAGGGCTGGGACCTTAGTCTTTTTGGCAAGCCTTTTCCGCCCCTTGCGGAGTAGCTGGTTCACAGTTGGCAGCGTAACCACTCTCTTTCCCGAATCGCTCACCAAGAGCGACCGACGCATAAAATATTTTGTGGTTGAGGGTCAAAAACGACCTGCTCCAGACGCAAATCTGCCCCCTAACTCATCGCTGCGAGCCGGGGGGGGACCACAAACCTGCCTATAGTAGCAAGGCAGACAGACAAAAATCAAGTTGCTTGGTTCATACTGTCTAGGAGGAATAATTAGCTCGGAACAAAATTTGGGCAGCTCCTTCAATAAACCGCTAGAAACAAGACGCGAAAAATATTGTCTCGAACAAGTTTATTGAAAACGGAACATCAAGCTAAAAATTGAATTGTCAAGGCTTTACAAGCACATTTCGAGCAGCAATCACCTTACGTTCTGCTTCGTTGCGATCGTAATGTAGTGCCGTTAAATGGCCCATTTTACGCCCTATCCTAGCGACCCCCTTGCCATAGAGGTGTATGGAAACCTCCCTAATTTCAGCTGCTGCCGACCAATTTGGTTCACCGGAAGCCCACAAATCTCCCAAAAGATTCCCTGTTACTGCCGGTTGCAGCAGGGTTGTGTCGCCTAGCGGAAGTCCACATACTGCCCGAAGTTGTTGTTCAAACTGACTGCAAACCGTAGCCTCAATAGTGAGATGTCCTGAGTTATGCGGCCTCGGCGCGATCTCATTAATCAGCAAATCTCCACTTTGTGTCAAAAAAAACTCTATGGCCATCACCCCAACCAGTTCTAATGCCTCTGCAAGGGCTAAGGCCTGACTAATCGCTTCCTGCTTAATTCGTTTATCGATTAACGCTGGCGCTAACGATAAATCCAAGATGTGATTATGATGCCTATTTTCAATCGGGGGATAAACCACGGACCTTCCTAAGGAGTCTCGAGCGATTACTATTGAGATTTCCATTTCATGCTTAATCCAAGCTTCTAAAACGACCGGACTTTGGCCAAGGGATCCCCACGCTGATTGAAGCTCTTCTGCGTTTTCCACATAACGTTGTCCTTTCCCATCGTAACCAAATCCAGCAGTTTTAAGTACAGCCGGAAAACCAACGAACCTGCCACCAGCAACCAATTCTTCGTCGGTTACTACTGAAACATTTGCAGCTATGGGAAAACTGTTCTTCGCAAGAAAGGTCTTTTCTCTAATCCTATGCTGAGCTATTTCCTGAACAGAAGGATCCGGCAACACCGGCGCATACTGACTAGCATGCCGAAGAGACGCGCCGGGGACATTTTCGAATTCCATTGTAATTACATCAGTCCGCTTTGCGAACGCCTCTATCCGGTCTAGATCTTCGTATTGTGCCGTTACTGTCCAATCCGCAATCTGAGAAGCAGGTCCTCCTTCGTCAGGCGTAAAAACTCCTACCTGATAACCCATTCTCTTAGCCACAAAACCTAACATCCTCCCAAGCTGCCCGCCACCAAAAACCCCAACCGTAGCTCCAGGAAGAACGCGGCCTTTCATAGATCGCGACTGAAGTTTTGACTAGGGAGTTCACTTTCCAGCGACTCTTTTGTTTGCTTCCCCCGGTAGGCAATAAGCCGATCCCGAAGCGCAGGCCTTGTCAAAGCAAGTATGGAGACTGCAAGGAGAGCTGCATTCTCTGCACCAGGCTTACCGATAGCAAGTGACCCGACTGGTATCCCTCGGGGCATTTGAACTATAGAAAGAAGAGAGTCCAAGCCGTTCAGAGACTGGCTGCTGACCGGGACTCCGAGTATTGGTAAGTGCGTGTGCGCAGCGATCATGCCCGGTAAATGTGCTGCACCACCCGCCCCTGCAATTATCACGGCAATTCCGCGACTCTCTGCGCTGCATGCGAATTTAGCCATACGGTCTGGCGTCCGATGCGCAGATATTACTTGGCAAATGTGAGGTACTTTTAAAATGTCAAGAATATCGTCAGCTCGCGACATGGTCTCCCAATCGCTCGAGCTCCCCATGACAATGGCGGCTAGTGGATTTGACTTAGTCACGGTTTACCTCCTAGTTGCGCGTGCAAGACGATCATATATCGCTGCCCATGCGGCTTCATCTGGGACATTTTCAATTAAGATCTCTACGATCCCTTCGCGATCCAAGTTACGAAGATTGGCGTAGAGTTGTTCGCCGTAGTTGATTGGGTCTTGTGGCATAACCCGCCAGTCTCCAAGAAATCTCGTTCGGCTGTTCTCCCGGGACAGTACCCCAAGGCCGCGGCTACCTTTTTCTAACATCAAGATTTCTTCACGGGATAGCAGCCTAGCAGGGGTATTTGGGGCGTAATGCCGGGCAAGAAGCCCGGGAGCTCTCGTAGTCGCACCATCATACGGAAGAGGTCTGGTCCCTAAAACACCGATTACATCTTCCGCAGAAATCAATCCTGGTCTTAATAATCGCGGTCGCGGTCCCCTAACATCAATAATAGTAGACTCCAAACCAAGTTTGCTAGCGCCTGAATCAAGAATAAGGTCGATTTTCCCATCAAGGTCTTCAAATACATGCTGCGCTAACGTTGGGCTGATCCGCCCAAATCGATTAGCAGAAGGCGCGGCAATAGCTTCCCCGACAGATCGCAAAAGGTCCTGGGCGACAGGGTGGGAAGGAACTCTAACTCCAACAGTATCTTGACCTCCTGTTACCTTGTCCGACACCCCAGGAGAACGTGAAACCACTAAGGTCAATGGTCCAGGCCAAAATGCCTCAGCTAGATCGTAGGCTGACTGCGTAATGGACCTTCCCCAGCCCTCAAGACCATCTACACTACCGATGTGGACGATAACAGGATGTTCTGCTGGACGTCCTTTCGCTGAGAAAAGTCGACTAATTGCCTGATCATCCGTGGCTAAGGCGCCAAGACCGTAAACGGTTTCTGTTGGAAAAGCAACCAATCCTCCAGCGAGCAGAATCTCAGCTGCTCGCTCGATATATTTTGAGTTTGCGCAAACTACACTGGTCGACTCTGCTTTACTCACTTCATTCAGAGTTTAACCCTATCCCCAACACTATCAATTGATCTAATCCAAAATTAGTCGACAGGCTAATCAACTATCTAGAATCATAACAATGCGTACGTCGTTAACATTAGTGTGGGTGGGTCCGGTAAAAAAAAGATGCTTCGCGTGATCAAAAAATTCATAACTGCTGTTATTTTCGAGAAGAGAAAGGGCCCGTTCGCGAGAAACAACATCAAATAGAGCTGGCGTGAGGAAAGCACCTGCATTTTTTTCACTACCATCAATGCCATCACTATCTGCGATTAACGCGTATAGAGGGAGATCTTGAGGTAAGCCTAGAGCTAGGGCTAGAGCAAATTCCCCATTGGGCCCGCCACGTCCTTGGTGACTTACAGTAACCGTTGTCTCCCCACCGGATAAAAGCACACACGGAGCCCGTAAGGGTAAAGATTTCTCTATTATCCTTCTAACTATTGCAGCTTGCTCTGTACCAGCTACCCGAGCTTCACCCGTAATGTTGGAGCTCAAGATGTGGGCTTCTATCCCAGCCTCCGCAAAGACCTTTGCGGCAGCCTCTAAGCTTGTTTGGTTTGTTGCTACGACCTTCATTGCAACGCGATTCTCTGGAAATGCTCCGGGTTTAGGGGTGTCACTTATCTGCCCTAACATCCCTAGCTCAAAGTGCTTTCTAGCACCTCGAGATACGATGTGGTATCGATCCAATATCTCTAACGCATCACTATAGGTACTTGGGTCAGGAACGGTAGGACCTGAGGCAATGACACTAGGTTTGTCTCCAACCACATCTGAGATTGCTAACGTCATTATTTTCGCAGGATACGCGGCTTCAGCGAGTCGACCACCTTTAACTAAGGAAAGATGTTTGCGGACACAATTAATCTCAGAGATGTCCGCGCCGCAGGTTAGCAAGTTTTTAGTCAATTTACTTTTTTCTTGAAACGTTATGCCGGTCGGTGCCACCAAAAGCGCTGATCCTCCACCTGAAACAAGAAACAATACTAAATCTTGTCTAGACAGACCTTGTAGAGAATCAAGAAGCTCTTTTGTAGCTTTCTGGCCAGCTTTATCTGGCACAGGATGCCCGGCCTCTATCACTTTAATCTTTTCAGTTGCGAGTGCATGTCCATAACGAGTAACGACTACCCCTTCCAAAGGAGCTTCGTAGTGCCTTTCAACAACCTGGGCCATAGAGGCAGCAGCCTTGCCAGCACCTATCACTATGAGCCTCCCGTCAGGGTAAGGAGGAAGGTGACCTGGCAAAACCCGAGAAGGTAAAGCTGCCTCGACAGCTGCTTCAAAAGCTTTCTTCAGTAAGATTATTGGGGTTTTTGCTTCCAACTAAGCATCCCCATTCTTTAGTTGCAAAAGCGTCTAAAGTTAAGACGCCAATCCGTCTTAGGTCCTATTTAGTTCCTAAACAAGATCTGGCCTCAAGGCACTAGCATCACCCAGATATATGTGCTTTATTTCATCCTGCCTCTTCGTTGTGTTCACCTGGATCATTATTCTAATCACACGCGGTATCGAACCAATCACTGGAATCTCTTGAAAACAAAGAAGTGGGACTAAGCTCAATCCCAGATGACGGGCTGCTTCAGCCGGAAAGGCGGAAACTAGGTCCGGAGTACTCGTGAAAAATATAGCTGCAATCACCTCATAATCATCTAGGTTATTTGCTTCAAGCATCGCAGAAAGAAGTTCCTCAGTCGAGACAAGGATACCCTCTTTTTCATCTTCCTCGACCGAGGTAGCGCCTCGGATTCCTCGTAGCCAGTAGCTTTCCATACAATGGAGTTTATCAGAGCTTCAACAACCCGACTGGCTCCCCAGACGAATTTGAAATAGGAGACTTACTATTCGGACGAATAAGTTCCGAGAGGTAGTCGCGTGACTCGGAACCTTGTAGAGCTCTCTCCATATTTCCTAGGAGCGCATAATCTCAGGAATATCTGTGGAATAACAACTATTGTCGAAGGTATTTGTAACTCTAAGCTTCTTTGATTAGGGGCCTATCATCAAGAACATTATCCGGCACCGTTTCGATAGCAGCTAATAACACTTCAGTTCCTGCTTGGACCTTGCAAAATCCCTCACTGAGAGTCCTCCTCCAACTTCTTGCGCCTTTACATCCTTTCATCAAGCCGATAAGGTGCCGACAAATTCGCCTAAGCTCTTGACCTTGCTCTAACCACATTTCTGCGTAAGCAATTGTTCCCTCAATAACCTCCCGCCGACTCGGACAGAACTTAGTAGAACCGTAAAACTCTTGATCAACCGTAGCAAATAAAAATGGGTCCTGGTAGACAGCTCGTCCAACCATTACACCATCTACGTTTTCCAAATGTTTCCGTATTTGATCTATTTTCGTAACTCCACCATTGATGTCGATAGTTAACTGGGGATATTCACTTTTAAGTCGGTAAACATCTTCATATCGAAGGGGCGGTATTTCCCTGTTCTCCTTAGGGCTTAAACCTGAAAGCCACGCCTTCCTGGCATGTATTGAGAATCGTTGCGCTCCTGATTCCGCAACAATCTGCACAAAATGAGCGAGATCTTTATAGTGGTCTTTATCGTCTACGCCAATCCTATGTTTAACCGTAACTGGAATATTCACTGCATTACGCATGGCTTGAACGCCTTCAGCCACTTTTTCAGGAATCTTCATTAAGCAGGCCCCAAAATTAGCCTCTTGTACACGATTGCTAGGACAACCAACATTAAGATTGACTTCGTCATAACCCAGTCCTTCAGCAACGGTAGCGCACTCTGCTAAAGCACGGGGATCGTCACCACCCAGCTGCAACGAGAGCGGCTTTTCTTGAGCACTAAAACCGAGAAGATGCTGTCGATTACCGTGCAGTATGGCGGAAGTTGTAATCATCTCAGAGTATAGGAGAGCCTTTGAACTGATTAGACGCATAAAAGCCCGGAAGTGCCGATCTGTCCGATCCATCATCGGAGCAACGCTAACCGGCCACCTTTCCAACTTTCCCACTTTTTGATTCTTCACGATGGAGGGACTCTAACTGGGTGCCTAAAGGCGATATCCTCCCAATCTCCCTCTTCAATAAGGCCAAGATCCGGATTTAGGTCTCTAAACCAGGTAACAATACTTTGCACTAGATCTTCCGGCGTAGAAGCAGCCGAAGTGATTCCTACGCTCCTCGAATCTCTGAACCAACTCTCCTTAAGTCCTTCAGGGCCTTCTACCCGATAAGCCCTATTTGTTAGGCTTTCAGCCAACTCAAATAGCCGCATCCCGTTTGAACTATAATCACTCGTGACTACAAGGAAGAGATCCACATTAGGCGCAATAGCCTTAACGGCATCCTGACGATTTTTGGTGGCAAAACAAAGATCGTCTCTGGGCGGTACAACCAATTTTGGGAATCGACGGCGAAGAACTTCTACTGTTCGGAGCGTATCATCAACCGATAAGGTAGTTTGAGTCAATACAGCTACCCGGTTTGGATCTGGCACCTCAACAGTGTAGGGATCTGCAAGGTCAGGATCGTACTTGCGGTTCCCTAAGACACTAACCATAGTGGTTGCTTCAGGTGCTTCCCCAAGCGTGCCTATAACCTCCTGATGATGCGAAGAGTCACCTATCAAAAGGATCTGATATCCCAAACGGGCGTATTTTTTGGCCTCGCTATGAACCTTCGTAACCAACGGGCAGGTTGCATCAATCGTAGTAAGCCCTAATTGGCTGGCCTTCTCCCTAACGGATGGACTAACGCCATGCGCACTAAAAACTACAGTGGAATCCAGTCGATTACCTTGATCCTCAAGCCTGTTCCGAATCCCTTGTAGCTCTTCCAGATCTTCTACAAAATGAAGTGCATGGTCACGCTCTAACCGACCGACGACGGTATCGTTATGAACGATAGCGTGATACACAGATATATCACCTGCCCCGCTAAGATCATTCTCTTCAGCAGCGTTTTCTACGGCCTTGATAGCCATTACCACGCCGGCACAAAACCCACGAGGCCTAGCCAAATAAATACGCTCGATCATACACATATGATAACCGCGGTCATGCCCTTCCTAGCAACAGGTAAAATCTATAACTGTTTAGGAAGGGTAATCGTCGTTTGGAATGAAAGGTTTTGTAACAATCAACACGATAAAGCTTTTTTCTAAAACTGGTTTACCCCCCCAGGCTTACTAAACACGTGAATTGGCAGAACAAGGCTACCTAACCTTTGGCCTCTGTAGGCATAAACCCCAGCCTCGTGACCTTCTTAACCTCTTCATATGTTTTTTGTGTAGGCTAAATGTTCCTTGACCGCCCCTCATCCCCATGATAGACTCGCAGCCGTTTTCGGCTGAACAAGGGCGATTAGCTCAGTCGGTTAGAGCGCGTCGCTGATAACGACGAGGTCGGTGGTTCAAATCCACCATCGCCCACCAAAGCCCTGCACCTTATCTGAACTTTACTTTCTTGTTTCGATAGTCGTTTAATATTCTCCTCTGGAAACAATGGTTCATCTGAACACTAGTCGCCTTGCACCGAGTTTTAAGTTGATCCTCAGGGTCTCTTTTCCCCGCTGAACAGTTAGCTTTACTTCCTGACCGACGTTTCTGCGCCGCAGGACCTCAACTAAGGAATGAAAATTGGGCGTCCCCTCTTCATCTACAGCAACAATTACGTCGGCTTCAATCCGAGTGCCTACCCGCCGGCCAGAATCAAAGATCGGATAACTCTGGATACCTCTTAGTCCAGCTACCGCGGCTGGGCCACCATTGGCAATATTACCAATAACTGTCCCAGGCTCACGCCCTAGATCAAGCTCTTTATCTCTAAGAGGCTCATAATCGAAACCAGCCCAGCTAAATCCGATTACGGGAATATCTCGGGCTACTCCCAAAAACAATGCTTCAACTATCTTACCGTCCTTCAATAGAGGAACCGCATAAGATGCAAAATCTCTGGGTAATTTACGACCTAGCAAGAATGGGGGAATAAATCCGCTTTCCTCTGAACTCATTTCTTTCGGGTTAAAGCTAATGTAACTTACTACGCCAATTACCCGACCATTACCATTTAGGACTGGGCCGCCAGAGTCACCAGGTCCGAGAGAAGCGGTAAGCTCTATCGTGCCGTCTGCAAATGTCGCCTCTGGCGCCCCAACCCCCAGACGAGTTACTTGTCCACTACGATCTTCCAAATACTCGCCCCTACTATTTCCAATTGTCACAATTTCTTGGCCCGGTCGCGGCGGGTCAAGAGCTAGTTGAAGGTAAGGTACTGGCTTTTGGGTATCAGTTTTAAGCATAGCAAGATCAACATAAGCATCAAAACCAATTAGCTTTAGGGCATATTCTTCACCACTAGACGTTATCCCCACATATTCTACAGGCCAATTGTTGATTCGCTGAGACTCTACAACGTGATAAGCAGTCATTACATGGCCAGCTTCACTTACAAAAAACCCGCTACCAATGCCTATCGGGGTTGGCGTAGTTTTTTGTCCTTTAAACCGGGCTTCGATACGTAAAGTAGCAGCCCGGGACTCTTGGAATACTAACGCGAACTTCCCGCTGGCCTCAATTACGGGTGGCGGTATTTCATTAACCTTTACCGCTGCGGGTTTAGGCTGCGAATCATCCACAATCATCGCCGCAACACCTAGAAGGGCAAAAAGAAGGAGATGACCTCGACCAATATTGTTCTCTGGAAATCGAGACTTAAAACTTATTGGCACATTTATCATTATCCGGCTTAAAGAGTTCAGAAACTGCCAGTTAAGCAACAATCTACTCCACCACCTTAATTAATTCAGATGGCACCCTGAACCGTACTCGCGGTTATCATCGTCTTTATGACATCAAATGAACAAAGTAACGTTGAGTCCAATTACCATGAGAAACTTACTGAAATCGCTAATTTCCTTTTAGGCTGGCAAGGCCCTATTGTCCTTGCGACTCATGTAGACCCTGATGGCGACGCGGTCGGAAGTACCTTAACGCTCAACCGTGCCCTAAAGATTATGGGCAAATCGACAATAGTTAGCCTTGTAGTACCAAACTTTCTGGAATTTCTGCCCCAACCGAATGAATTGGTCCCCCAAATAGATTTCTCACTAGCCGAATCTCTACTTATTACACTTGATGCTGCAACAGCGTCACGAGTAGCCGGCGTAACTATGGAATCAGCCAAAATGACCATCAACATTGATCATCACGGAACCAACGAATTATTCGGCGACTATTCCTTAATAGACCCTAACAAAGCCGCTACCGCTTTAATAATCAAAGACTTGGTTGAACACCTTGGGGTGTCCTGGAACCAAGATCTGTCAATACCATGCCTCACCGGTATTCTTACTGATACTGGCTTCCTTACTTTTGCTAATACCTCCCCAGATGCCTTACAAGCCGTAGCTGCACTTCTCTCGACGGGACTGAACTATGCTGAACTTACCGATAGACTGCAATGGCGCCCCAAGGAATACTATGTTCTCCTCGCACAAGTCATGTCCACAGTGGATTTCGCTTTGGATGACAGAGTGATTCTCGCCCGCGTTACAGATCAAATGCGGAGTGGCCCAGGCGGAGCTTTACTAGATTCAGAAGATTTTATTGGGCTAATCCGTTACGCAGAGGGTACTTCGATTGCAGTGCTCCTAAAAGAGCGGGGAACCACCACAAAAGTAAGTATCCGTACGCGTCACGGTGTTTCAGCTCAGAAAATATGCTTAGGCCTTGGTGGCGGTGGCCATATCGTAGCAGCAGGGGCCACTGTAGACGCTGGCATTGACGCAACTCAGGATCTTGTATTACAGGCAATAGCAGAAGAACTAGAAGAAGCACCACCAAACAACAAGCAATGAAGGTCACTTAGGTCACGCCAAATGCGGTACCCCTAAAGAGTAGTCGAATCAATGCGTTAGACTAAACAACATGGATGCGGAGGGTTTTAAAGAAGGAATTCCTTGCCCAAATTGTGGAAGCAAGCAGACAGTAACTTTTTATTTCACAGAAGGATTCACAGAGCTGGAATGTGAATCTTGCTATTTCCAGTCCGATTGGAAGGACGCTGCAAGGTTACAACAAGACCTCGGAGACCTCCTCACATCAGATGCAACCATCAAGATCCCAGGCAATATCAGGCCTTTGAAGGCCTGATATTGCCTGGGATCTTGCCTCAACTAGGACCACAAACCCCAAATCTGAAAGATTAATCTTTTAGTGAAGGTCACGTAACCAGCAGTAAGTATCACAGCTAATTGATTCCATCAAATAGCGTAAGAAACAACTAGAACCTAATTAAGATTTACACAATCATTAGACCGCAATTAGCTAAAGCCCCATGTTAAGTACACCGACACAAAGTAATCCTAATCCAGTTCGATGATTAACCTATTAATCAACATCAGCTTAAATAATTAGGTCAGGATTAGGATATTTGCAAATAACCTAGACGTGGTTATGCGTTCACGAAACCAAACCTGTAAAAATAACCCTATATGGCCCGGCAATAGTCTCTAGATTTTTTGCGACCACCTATATAGGGTTGAACGTAATTACTCGAATTTAGATGGACCGATTTTTTTCGGTCCATCCATTTGTAATTTGCCTCTTCCTGCCGATTTATGAACACATCAGGATTTCTCAATCAGCGACATTGGTATGCTTAACTCGTGACCTTGGATGAACTTGAACGCCTTGCTTCGCAGAAACCACAAGCCCTCTCCGATTTAAGCGAGAATCAAGTATTTGGCGAAGGTAATCCGAACGCTGACCTTATGTTGATCGGTGAAGGGCCTGGCCAAGAAGAAGATCAAAGTGGCCGCCCCTTTGTCGGTAGGGCTGGCCAACTTCTCGATAAGATTATTTCGAGTGTAGGAATCACCCGGGACGATATTTATATAACTAATATCGTCAAATTTAGGCCGCCCAAGAACCGTAACCCCAAGCCCGCCGAGATTGCGGCTAGCACACCTGTCTTGATGGAACAGATCAACCTTATCCAACCACAGGTTATTGCAACACTCGGTAATGTTCCTACTCGATATTTTCTTCAGACCTTGGATGGGATTACGAAAACTCACGGTAAATGGTACTCATGGAACCAAATTCCTATTTTCCCCCTGTTTCACCCAGCTTATCTACTAAGGAACCCCAGTCGTGACCAAGGGGGTCCCAAATGGCAAATGTGGGAGGACATGAAGGCCCTCAAAAAGCATTTGGATACCCTTGGACCCAAATCTTTAGAAGATGCTTTATAAAGTACGACTTCTTTCAAAAAGAATTTACTTTAATAATTTCCAGGTAATTAACCTTGGAAGAGAAAATGTTAGACAATGAATTTTGACGTCGTAAAGGAGGCCTACAAAAAATGAGAGCCCTCGTACAAAGAGTCTCACGAGCAGAGGTAAAAGTAAACGGAGACACATTAAGCCAAATAGATAAAGGCTTGTTGGTGTTTTTAGGTATCGGCCTGTGCGACAGTACGAGAGACGCTCAGGCACTCGCAAAAAAAATCATAAGGGCTCGCCTCTTTCCTGACGGAGCGGGCCGGATGAACTTTGACCTCAAAACCGCTAACGGATCGATGCTTGTAGTTAGTCAATTCACCCTCTTCGCAGAGCTAAAACGTGGCAATCGACCAGGATTCTCCGAAGCTGCTCCTTCCGAGATTGCTGAGCCTCTGTATAAAGAATTTATCGCTCAGGCTTCTGATGAGGACGCCTCGGTTGCCACAGGGGTCTTCGGAGCTGAGATGGAAATTGAGTTAGTAAATATGGGGCCAGTGACACTTTGGTACGATACCAATGAACTGTAACTTTTCATACTTCTCTTGGCTAACTAGATTGGCAATAAGAACCGGGATTGTTTATTGATCAAATCAATCCGAATTCATATCGACTAAACTAACTCATGGCCGATAATTTCTTGCAGCTCATTCAATTATTATCAATACCGTTCTGGGTCTCCATGATTCTTTTCCCGCGTAACAAGTTCACACAAAACCTTGTCACTAGCTATTGGCCTTTTATAGCCTTTGGATGTATTTACTTTCTTGTAATAGCCTCAGCTATTTCTACCAACCTTGGGGGATTTAATCTCAGTTTTGAAGGGCTTAAATCTGTTCTCTCAAGTGACTGGGGCGTGGTAGTTGCTTGGACACATTTCATAACATTGGACTTATTCGCCGGGGTTTGGATATTTCGAGACGCTAAATACTGGAGGATCCGGTCTGGTTTTTACCTCATTCTGACAATGTTTGCAGGTCCTCTCGGTTTAGGCCTCTACCTACTATCCCGCCAACGTAAAATGCGGAATGATCCTGCCCAAACGCTAAACTGAGTTTTTACACTTCAATCTTATGACTTCGTCTAATGAGCTAAATAAGGCTTTGGTTCCTAACTGCGGGTAAAGCAGATGCCCCCTCAAAAGCGTTAACTTCTTCGATAAATCGGTGGAACAGGTACCCAGCATCATGAGGACCTGGGCTTGCTTCTGGGTGGTATTGAACACTAAATACTGGATAACGTGTATGAGCCATTCCCTCGAGAGTGCCATCATTTAGATTAATATGTGTCGCTTGGAATTGCTTACTAGGTAAGGTATCAATATCAACAGCGTAGTTGTGATTCTGGCTGGTTATCTCAACAGCACCCGTAATGACATTTTTGACTGGCGTGTTGGCACCATGATGACCATACTTTAATTTGAACTTCCGGCCGCCAACAGCCAATCCCAGTAACTGATGTCCGAGGCAAATCCCATATGTCGGCAGCAGTCCTAGAAGCTGCCACACAGTGTCGTGAGCATAGGTCGGCCCATCGGGATCGCCAGGGCCGTTTGAAAGAACCAGGCCATAAGGGTTAAGAGCCATAATTTGAGCTGGGGTTGTCTGTGCTGGCACTACTATTACCTCTGCTCCCGCTAACTCAAGTTTATACACGATCGAGTGTTTGATACCAAAATCTATAACAACCACCCTAGGGTTCTCTCTAAAGGTTGGCCGAGCGTACGGAAGGGCAGTTGTCACCTCAGGAGTCATATCCCTCCCGTCTATGTCTTCATGCTCTCTGGCTTGACGAACCAACGCTCCCTCTGATTCAGCGTTCGTCTCACCATGAATAATTGCGCCTTTAATCACGCCACCACTACGTAAACGCCGGGTAAGAGCTCGTGTGTCTATACCTTCAATACCTACAATCTTATGCTGTTCCATAAAGCTTTGTAGATCTTGATTGGACCTGTGATTACTGGCAGTTCTACTAAACTCACGAACAATAAATCCTTTAGCGTATGGCCTGTTTGATTCCATATCGTAAACAGATACTCCGTAATTTCCGATGTGCGGATACGTCATGGTAACAATTTGCCCGTTATAGCTAGGATCGGTAAGTATCTCTTGATACCCCGTCATAGAGGTGTTAAAAATCACTTCACCAACGGTCCTACCGGTATAGCCAAACGCAAAGCCTTTATATATTGTTCCGTCTTCAAGAGCCAAAACCGCAGCTGGTTTGTTGAACATCTTCATTAGACGTACTTTACCACGTATCTTGCCCTAATTATGGCTCGTATTTCTATCTCTAGCACCTACTCTAGGAATCAAATTTTTCGTTCTTTGCGACTGTATGGCAGGGCACCTCGGCGCCTTTTATAACTTCACAATCCGTTAACTCAGAGTGCGCTCCAACTTGGGCTAAGTCTCCAACTGAGGTTGTACCTAACAACTTGACTTTCGCGCCAAGTTCAACAGCACGCCCAATGCTAACCGTGTCATCGATTGTAATTGACTTGATATCCGTAAAGGTAACCCCCCTTTTTAACCATCGCTGCCTGATCCGGTGCCTTAAAACTTTCTCAGCCTCAACCAGTTGACTTCGATCATTAACACCTAAAGCTACCCCTACCGAACCAGCACCCTTAACAGCTTCGACCTTATAACCCCCCTCCGTATATAGCTGTACTAGGTCAGTAATTAGGTACTCTCCTGCATGATTTGAGTTTGAGATATCCTGAGCTAAATCAAATACCCTATAGTCAAATACATAAAGACCCGTATTTACCTCATGTATGCCAAGAGCCTCAACATCACAATCCTTGTGTTCAATGATTCGTGATACCCGCCCGTCAGATTTCCGGAATATGCGGCCAAAACCGTTGGGATCTTTAACGCAGAAGGTTAGTAACGACATATTGCCGTGCTTAACTAAATGATGACGATAAAGCCTTCTTAGTAGTCCCGTGGTAATTAGAGGTGCATCTCCATTAACAACCAAAATATCGCCCCCAAAACCTTTTAAGATCCGGTACGACTGAAGTAAAGCGTGACCAGTACCGAGCTGTTCTGATTGATAAGCAAAGCTAATTCCCGATTTCCTGAAGCGAGCAGAGACTGCCTCCGCATCATGACCAACTACTACGACAGTGCGCTCGGGAGATAAACCCGAGACAGCCATAAGAACATATTCAAGCATCGGCCTACCTGCTAACGGTTGCAGCATCTTGTGAATAGAAGACTTCATCCTGGTGCCTTTGCCTCCGGCGAGCACAACAACCGCCAACGGCCTTCGAGAAGATTTAGTTGGGGGATCAACCGCAGGACTTATAGCACCACAACCCCTGCCTTTATTTTTCATAATTTCGTTATCTTCTGGCCTCAACAGACCATCATTTTTCATCAAGGACGCCTATCACTAACAGCTATTTGATCAGACTGAACATTTCTATTGGAATTTATAACTAGCAAAGAATATATAGCAAGTAATATTATCGGAACACTTACAATTTGCGTTAAAGTTAATCCCCCAATGCCCACCTGATCGTTGAGGTAAACCTTCCAAAAAAGCGGGTTGTCTCGAAAAGGCTCTTCTATAGTGCTTCGCAATATAGAATACCAAAGCGCAAACTGCGCAAAGGCAAAACCCGGAGACTTACGACCTTGTAAAGCCCAAAGAGAAACAAACAGTAGTATTAGGCCAACTAGGAAGCCGTAGAGCGGAGTAAGATGAACAACACACGAATCTCCTCCTGCAATTACGGAACCGCAGGCAGGGGGATAATACCGCCATAATGTATCCCCGAAAAAAAGTCGCCCAAATTCCCCGAAAGTTGGTGAGCCAATTTTCGGCCAAACAAAGCCTATACCCCACTCGGTAAGCCTTCCTCCTGTGTCAGTACCGTTAAGGAAATTACCGACCCTACCTCCCATAATGCCTAGTGCGCCAAGCGGGGTCATAAGGTCTAAATAGGACCACATGTTTATCTTCTTAATTTTCGTGAAAACCTGGGCAGCAATCATCACGCCCAAAATTCCACCATGAATACTTATCCCGCCCTCCCAAATCTTTATTACGTCAAGAAATCTGCCATCTAGTCCGAAAAAAGCTTGTGGGCTAGTAATCACGTATACAAGGCGGGCGCCAATTAATCCTGAAAACACAAGATAGGGAGCCATCTCTAACAAGGCGTCAACGTCTAAATTACGCCTCACAGCCAATCTGGCTGCCCAAAGGGTACCGAGCATCACACCCATAGCTATGAGGAAGCCGTACCAGCGAATCATCACAGGTCCAATTTGTAGCATCACAGGATCCATGCGTCACCTCAATTAGGGTCAACTATTCACAGGCCCTAAATCAAGCTTACCAGTCACAGTAATCAGACTGTCGTCATGCCAGCCTTAAGCCAGGATAACTCAGAGATCCCGACGCTTTCGCACAAAGTAGTCACCATATTTGTACTGAATGGCCTCTGGATTCTAAAGAGCAACGGGTTAAACGATAAGAACGAAAAGGGACGCACCCGAGGATCACTTAAGTTTTTTTCACAAGCCAAAAGGCCAATATCCCATTTCTATGCTATGGGACTTTCTAAATGCTCTAAGTCTGGACAAAAATGTCCTAGGCTCCATCACATAGACATGGCACGAACTTCCCTGTAACGATTGACAAACACCTGAGCTAGATTCAACGGAAACAGTGACGTATCGTATCCTTCCGCTGTCTAATCCTTGTCGCAATTACCGTTAGTCCAATAAACATGAGGTTGCTAGAAATAACACCAAAAACTTAAATAGACTTTAGGTTAAACTACTGTAGCCCCGGTTGTAGAGGGGATAACCACGAAATTCCTCGTAGAATATTCTTGAACCATAGAATAACGGTAGAAGAGGAACGGAAGAAGAAGCGGGATTTTTTCTGAATGCCTCTCACTCTTCAAAATATTTAAGGTGCCGAAACAAGTTTGGAGCCTCTTTTGAATTTGCACGAATACCAGGCAAAGCATATCTTACAAAAACACGGCATTATGGTCCCCCAGGGACGCATGGTCCACACAGTCGACGAAGCTGTTCAATCCGTTCGTCCTCTCCTGGAAAACTCGAGTTATAAAGTTCTAATTGTCAAAGCCCAGATTCACGCTGGTGGCCGAGGTAAAGGTAGTTTCTTGGAGGATTCCCACCTGCCTGGTATTAACGTAGTCCGTGCAGACCTTCAACAGGGGGTTAAGTCAGCTGAACAGCAGGTCCGGGACCTCGCTAGAAGAATGCTCGGATCTACTCTCGTAACTACACAAACTGGGCATGAAGGAAAGCTCGTAAACAGGTTATATATCGAACAGGGTGTCGAAATCAGACGTGAACTATATATTTCCATTGTGCTAGACCGTAAACAACACAGAAACATGGTATTAGCATTAGACCAGGGAGGGACAGCCGTAGAAGAATTGGCTAGTGCCAACCCAAGTACGCTTCTTAAAGAAACAATTGACCCAGCACTAGGCCTTCTTCCCTTCCAGGCACACGCGTTATCTTGGAAATTAGGCCTCCGAGGGAACAGTCTCCGAAATTGCAGCACGTTTATAAGCCGTGTTAGTAGGTTAGCGGAAACCGTTGATAGTGACCTGATTGAGTTAAACCCAGTAGTAGTAACTCAAGACGATGAAGTAATCGCGCTTGACGCGAAATTTTCTATCGACGATAACTCTTTGTTTCGGCAAAAAGACCTGCTCGAACTCCGTGACCTTAGTGAAGAGGACCCTGCAGAGATAGAAGCTAGTAAGTATGAACTTAACTTTATTAAGTTAACTGGCAATATCGGTTGTTTAGTAAATGGAGCAGGGCTCGCTATGGCCACGATGGACATGATTAAGCAAGTTGGCGGCGAACCAGCTAATTTCCTTGACGTTGGGGGTAGCGCTAGTACTGAAAATGTCACTGCCGCCTTCAAAATCATCACTCAAGATCCAAAAGTTCGCGGAATTTTCGTCAACATCTTCGGTGGGATCATGCGGTGCGATGTTATCGCTAACGGGATAGTTGAAGCAGTAATGCAAACAGGTCTAAAGGTACCCCTAGTAGTTCGCCTAGAAGGAACCAATGTCGACCTCGGCAGACAAATCATAAATGCGTCTGGCTTAAACGTAATCTCTGCCGCAGAAATGAAGGACGGCGCAGTACAAATCGTGAGGCTCTCCCAATGAGCGTTCTCGTCGATAAAAACACTAGACTTCTAATCCAAGGGCTCGGCAGTGCCGGACACTTTCATACCGACAAATGTATCGCGTATGGGACGAAAGTTGTTGCAGCCACACACCCAACTCGCGCCGGAGAACAGATAGTATTTGAAGGGACAACAGACCACAGTGGAGTCCAAGGCCGGCCAGATACTTACAGACAAAGCGTCCCTATATTTTCAACCGTCCGCGAGGCTGTCAAAGAGACTAAAGCTAACGCAGCAATCATATTTGTTCCAGCACCATTTGCTGCCGACGCAATCATGGAATCAGCTGAAGCAGGCATTCCCTTAATCATTACGATAACCGAACACATTCCAACCCTAGACATGATTCGCGTAAAGCACTACTTAGAAAGACATTCAACCCGCCTCATTGGCCCAAATTGCCCTGGGATCATTACTCCCCAAGAGTGCAAAATCGGGATTATGCCTGGTTATATCCACAAGACCGGTCGGATCGGAGTTATCAGTCGATCCGGCACGCTCACATACGAGGCTGTCAATCAACTTTCTCAGAATAGCCTGGGACAGACTACAGCCATAGGAATTGGTGGTGATCCAATAATAGGGACCAATTTTGTTGACGCACTTACACTGTTTGAAGATGACCCAGACACAGACGGAGTAATGTTAATTGGCGAAATTGGTGGATCTGCCGAAGAAGAGGCAGCAACGTGGATTGAGGAGAACATGACCAAACCTGTTGCAGCCTATATTGCGGGCACAACTGCTCCCCCTGGAAGGCGAATGGGACATGCAGGCGCTATCATTTCTGGGAGCGAAGGCGCTGCCGGGAATAAAATTAAAGCTCTACGGAATGCGAGCGTGGTAATAGCTGAAAGCCCTTCAGGCATGGGAAAAGCCATGCTCTCCGCTATTAACCAATCGAAGGCTTTGTAAATGTACGATGGATGAACTTAAAAGACGCATCCTAACAGAAGGCCAAGGTCTTGCTGGTGGGATCCTCAAAGTAGACAGCTTCTTGAATCATCAGCTTGATCCCGAATTGACTGTGTCTATAGGTCGGGAGCTCCATAAAGCTTTTCAAGAACAAGGCGTCAAAACTGCAAGTAAAATTGTCACAGCAGAAGTTAGTGGCATCGCGCCGGCACTAGCTACCGGATTATTCTATAAGGTACCGGTCGTTTTCGCTCGGAAGAAATTACCCATAACTATGTCCGGTAAAACATACAGTACGAAGATAATCAGCCCCACAAAGAAAGACTTGAGCGACCTTATAATATCCAGCCAATACCTAAATCAGAGTGACAAAGTTATTCTTATCGATGATTTCCTATCCACTGGAAAGACTTTACAAAGCCTAATTAATTTAGTACGAGAGGCAGGCGCAACCCTTCTAGGTGTCGGATGCGTGATTGAAAAAGTCTTCGAGGGGGGTCGAGAACGACTCAAGGATCTGGACATTCCCGTGATAAGCCTGGCACGTATTACAGCCATTAACGCTGGTAAGATTGAACTAGGTGCTTGAATTTTGTACCGCGGTCGATTTGCACCTAGTCCCACCGGTTGGCTCCACTTAGGTAATGCCCGGACAGCACTGATTTCTTGGTGGCGGGCCAGAAAGAATCTAGGCACATTTGTTATCAGAGTTGACGATCTAGATAGCACCCGTACAGTTCCAGAAACTGTACTCGGGAATCTCGATGAACTTCGTTGGCTAGGTATTGATTGGGATGAGGGCCCAGATATCGGTGGTCCTTATGGTCCCTATCGACAAAGTCAACTTAACGATCGTTACGAAGCCGCATTACAATTTCTTAAATCAAATGGGTTGACCTTCCCCTGCTTCCTCTCTCGGAAGGATCTTCGTACGTTATCCTCTGCTCCCCATGGACAACCTATAGTTTATGGCGAGGCCGAACGGCAGGCAAATAAACTAACTTCTCCCCAAAAGATTAGTTCAGGAAAATTGCCTAGCACGAGGCTACGTATATCTGAATCAATAGTCAATTTTGTAGATATCTTGACTGGCACCAAATCCGCTTCAGCACTGGAAAGTGTTGGGGATATCCTAGTTTGTAGAGCCGATGGCGCTTGGGCATACCACTTTGCTACTGTCCTTGACGACGCAGCCATGGGCATAACAGAAGTAGTTCGGGGTGACGATTTACTTAGTAGCACCCCAACTCAGATCGTTCTCTATAAATTGCTGGGTAGCTCGCCTCCCGTATTTGCTCACGTACCTATGGTACATACGGCCGAAGGGAAGCGCATGTCGAAACGCACGGGTTCTCTTACCCTCCGAGCTCTTAGGGAGGCCGGAGTCCCAGCAAATCGGATCGTGGGTCTTCTTGGTTTTTCTCTGGGCCTTATTGAGAAGCCAGAGCCTCTTTCAGCAATTGATCTTCTGCCCTATTTTGATATCGACAGAATCAGACCTAGGCCATTTAGACTTTCGGATTCTCATCTCACCTGGCTTAAAACCTTTTAGGTTGCTACTCCCCCCACTAGCGAAGTCCTGTTAGTTCAGCTACAGTGTGTCATGGCCTATAGGAGACGAGAGCGTACTCCAAGAAGCTTCAAGTGGCACCACCAACGTTGGTAGTGGCGTCTTCATTAATCCGCCCCTATCGTTTTCAAACAACCACTGTTTACTTTTTAGGAGTCCCCTGAATGTTTCCCTACCCCGATGCCCAAGGTCGTTTTGGTCCTTATGGTGGTCGTTACGTCCCAGAAACTTTAATCCCAGCTCTGGACCAGTTAACGGAAACCTACTTACAAGCAAGTCAAGAAGAAGCGTTTAAATGCGAGTTCAAGAGATATTTGGAAACCTATGTAGGACGTCCAAGCCTGCTATATCAAGCGGAAAATCTCAGCAAGTATTTAGGCGGAGCTAGAATCTATTTGAAACGAGAGGATCTAAATCATACGGGTGCCCATAAAATCAACAACACTATAGGGCAGGCCTTATTAGCCGTACGTATGGGTAAAAAACGGATTATTGCTGAAACAGGAGCAGGTCAGCATGGTGTCGCAAGTGCCACAGCAGCAGCCCTTTTTGGGCTTGATTGCGTTGTTTATATGGGAGAGGAAGATGTACGAAGGCAGTCTTTAAATGTTTTTCGCATGAAATTACTTGGTGCTGAGGTGCGTCCAGTATCGAGCGGTAGCAAAACTCTAAAAGATGCTACCAACGAGGCTATCCGGGATTGGGTGACAAATGTTCGGGATACTTTCTATATTATTGGGTCTGTCGTCGGCCCCCATCCGTACCCTATGATTGTTCGTGACTTCCAGAGCATAATCGGTCAGGAAACTATGTCTCAGCTTAAACTTGCTGAAGGTCGTGAAATACCAGATACCGTAATTGCGTGTGTTGGTGGCGGTTCTAATGCAATTGGAATGTTCGCACCGTTTGCTTATCTTCCTCCTGAACTACGACCAACTCTAGTCGGCGTTGAGGCAGCAGGAAAGGGTATGGATAGCGGCCAACACGCAGCTAGCATAAATGCTGGGAAGATTGGGGTTTTACACGGTGCCATGATGCACCTGATGTCTGACGATAATGGTCAGATCACTCCTGCTCACTCAATTTCTGCTGGATTGGACTACCCTGGTGTTGGTCCAGAACATAGCTTTTTTGCGGACAATGGTTTGGCTACATATGTCTCAGTCAACGATGATGAAGCTCTTAACGGCTTTCGGGTTTTGAGTGAAACCGAAGGCATTATCCCTGCTCTTGAAAGCGCCCACGCTATCGCCCACAGCATCCAAGTAGCCCCAAATATGGATGCCGAACAAATCCTTGTTGTTAATCTTTCTGGTAGAGGCGATAAAGACGCCACTGAGGCAATGCAGGTGATGAACAGCGAGGCCGATTTATGAATCGCATTACTACCGCTTTCAAAACTGCTGCACAGGAGAATAGGGCGGCTTTTATCCCCTTTCTCACAGCTGGATTTCCTAATCCAACCGATTTTTTGCAACATGCAATTGATCTACTTAAATTCGCTGACATCCTGGAAGTGGGACTACCGTTTTCAGACCCACTCGGCGATGGAGCCACCATCCAAGAATCGTCAGAAGCCGCTCTATCTCAGGGCGTAACAACAGAAACAACTTTTGAATTAATTAGAGAACTCCGGTCATTGACAAACAAACCAATAGTAATCATGACTTACTACAATCCCATCTATTGTTACGCTAATGGCGAAAGCGGTTTTGTCCACACAGCTCAGCAAGCTGGCGCTGATGGGATAATACTTCCGGATTTGCCTCCGGAAGAAGCAACTGCTCTCCGCGAAGCGGCAATACCTATCGACCTTTCCACTATTTTCTTAGTAGCCCCAACCTCAACAACGGAGCGTTTGCAAAAAGTAACTTCTTCCTGCAGTGGTTTCGTTTATGCAGTTTCTGTCACAGGTGTTACTGGTTCGAGAGCTGCGCTCCCTGCTGAGGTACCTGCACTCGTAAATCGTACTAGAGAGGTAACGTCTTTACCAGTGGCCGTAGGTTTTGGTGTTTCATCCCAAACGACTGCCCGGGCAATCGCCGAAGTGGCAGATGGAGTCGTGGTTGGTTCAGCTCTAATCCATGCAATCCGAAAAGAGGGCACCACCAAGCGTCTTGCTAAAGAGATAACAGGCGCCTGTAAACGAGGTTAATTGGAAAGTAAAGTGTAGGTTAACCTGAAACAATCTAATCAGCGATAATGGTAGCTCGATCACCCAGTAATGTGGCTACATTTGGGGAAACCATAAGTCCATTACCCACACCCATAAGCTCTGACTTCACAACCCGAACAATAATTGGCACTGGATAGCTACCAGATGATAGAACAAGCAGTTGTCCCGGTTTGTGTTGCCAAGATCTTACTTGTCGTCCAACCAGGTTTGGCTCACCAATTAGGGGAACTTCCCCATCTCGTATTTGCATTATCTCTAACTCAACCCAAGTTACTCCTGTCTCGACAAGTCCAAGTACCTCTGCTGCAGCACGTGAAAGATCAATAATCCTACCCGGGACAAAGGGGCCACGGTCGTTTATCCTAACCACAACCTCCTTTTGAGTATCCAAACGGGTCACGGAGACCATTGAATCGAAGGGGAGGCTCTTGTGGGCAGCAGTAAACTGGGTGGTATCAAATCGCTCGCCATTAGCGGTAGTCTTTCCGTGGAATCCTGGCCCATACCATGACGCGATTCCCTGTTCCTTAACCTGGATCGGGTCCGTGCCTATATTACTTGTCGACCCCGACACCTCTAAGTCAATTGTTGATGGCAAATTTTGCGTAAAGCTAAAACCAAGAAAAGCAATAGCAACAAGCCTCTTCAATTGTCTCATTATAAAGAATAGTACGCATGATTTCACCACGAAAGCGTGAAATTTTTTGCTCCCCTCTTGCTAAACAACCGTGATCATCCTTGTTTGATCGACCGTCTAGACCTATCAGATTTTTCGCCTGAAGATCAAGACTTAAATCATGTAAATTTTTAAGCCTTAGCTCGCTTCCGTTTAACTTGAACTTGACCTAGCTAAAATCGCCTTCCTATCCTGCCAAAAGTGTACTCTGGAAAGTGTGATAGACAGCCATTGCCATCTTGATCAATGTGAAGTCCCTTATTCTGTTATAGGCAAGGACTTGTCTGCCTTGATAACCGTCGGGACGACTGCACGTATTAGCCAGACGACTGTAAAATTAGCCCAACAAATTGAAAAAGTTTGGGCAGCAGTTGGTATTCACCCTAACGAGAAAGATGAGGCTGCGAATCCTGAAGCTCGACTTAAGATCTCCACCCTCGCCCAAAACTCTCAGGTGGTAGCGATCGGCGAAACAGGTTTCGACAATCATTGGGATGTTCAATCTCTAGAAGCACAGCTCGAATTATTCGAGTGGCACGTTACTGTAGCGAGGGCCGTAGATAAACCATTAATCCTACATGTTAGAGACAAAAAAGGTAGTTTTGCGGCCTCGGAAAAAGCCGCAAAAGCAATTGCCGAATCTAATTTGAAGAAGGGCATTCTGCATTGCTTTAACGGAAATGAAGCTTTACTTGAGATAGGTTTAGATATGGGTTGGATGGTTTCTTTTGCTGGGAACCTAACCTATAAGAATTCAAAAGCTTTACACAAAGCGGCAGAATTGGTTCCTTCTCACCGACTCTTATTAGAAACTGATAGTCCTTTCTTGAGTCCTAATCCAAAACGAGGTAAGCCTAACGTTCCAAGCAATGTTTGGATCGTCGCGAATTTCATGGCAGCAATAAGAGGCATTTCAATAGTAGAACTAGAACGACAAACAGATGCTAATGCAGCATTAATATTCAACCTCTCTAAAATCTCATAGACTATTTTGTACCGCCAATTTTGGCACATGCCGAGTTTTGATCGTACCTAATAATTTACGCAAGGCACTCTCAGGACGTAACCCGGTGTGGATCAGGAGCCATAAAGGCTCTCTCTACGTCGACCCATTTTGGTTTACTGAATTCAAGTACAACGTGAAGAGGCTTCTTAACCGTTTTAATAAAAGCAATGCAACCAAAGGCAAGCAATCTCTCGTCTTCCCAGTAACGAATAAGCTCTCGACCATAGAGGATCGTCTTCACTATGTCAGGTTCTGTAGTTCCTTCACTGACCGCATGCATGTATGCACATGTTTGCCTAACGGTATCTCCCTCTCTTAATCAGCGACCTCAGTTCTGGTAGGCTCCTTCTTTTGGGTCTATTATGTGTCCATCGAGCAGTCCTAGCGCGATAACCGTACCAACTATCAACAATCCTAGGGCGTACCTCCGGGACTTAACGCCAAAACCGTTCAACGGTTTAGCCGGCAACCCACTCTAAAATCACGGGGAGATTACCATATGCAAAACCCGCCATTAATAAGCCTCAATTTTATGCGAAGGATACACTGAGAGTAATGTGGACCTATTTTTTTGAACTGAACGAACCAGATGCCTACCGCGCTCTTAAAGTCATTGAACGGGATTTATTATCCCAGGGAGCTGTCTCCCAGGGCGTCCTTCGAAGCGTTAGTCAGCCCAACCTCTATTTGCTCCAATGCAGCTTTCCTCATGCCTTGCAAAACACTCCCAAAGGTCCTAAGGTGTGGGTTTTTAAAGTTGCTAAGGAAGTAGGGGTGGAGTGATAGTGTTTCTCGACCAGCCTTTCCACATCACGTGCGCAGATGCCGACCTTTACGTTGAACTTGTTGGACCTAAAGAAGGAGAACCGATCTATTTTTTACACGGAGGACCAGGTTACAACAGTCATTCATTTCGCGATTTGATGGGCGAGGAGTTGGAGTCTTATCAAATGATTTATGCCGATCAACGTGGTGGGGGCCGCAGCTATACGGAAAATGACTTTACGGTTGACAATTTGGTCAACGACGTTAAAGTCGTTCTTGATTCACTTGAAATTGAACGGGCTGCATTAATTGCACATGGATTCGGCGCCCAAATTGGGGCTAGGGCAGCGTTAGATTCTCCAGAACGTTTTACGCAACTAATCCTAATAAATCCTTGGCTATCTATGCCACTACTTAGCCGCACACTTCAACGCCACGCTGCGAAACTTAGCGGTCATTTAGAAGAAGCCCTCCCTAATGAAGAGATTTTATCCAACACTGCAGTTCATGACCCAATAGAGGCAACGAATCAAGCTTTCCAATGGGTAAACCCTAAAAAGCTTTTCGATGCTCTCGAATTTCCTAACCCTGCCTCTCGGCTACAGCTAGAACACAGTGATAGCACAGCCCTTCTAGGCCCTCAAACTCAGGCAGAGCTTCACGGAACATGGCAATTGGACGCCCTCGAGATTCTTAAAGCAATCTCGACACCAACATTTTTTCTTGGAAGCCGCAACGACCAAACAATATATCCCGATCAATTAGAAGCAGGACTTCAACAAATGCCCAATTCCCTAATGAGCCTAATCGAAGGTGGGCATTATCCTTGGCTAGATGATGACGAGAGTTTTGTCAAATTATTACAAGAAATACTTAGCCTTTCTACGGAAACCTGATAGATAGTAGTTTACCAGCCAAACTCAACAACTAACCTATCAAAACCTTAATTTACATACCGACTGCCAGCCGTCTATCTCAAATGCTAATCAATTCCAAGCCAGAGCTAGGCGAGATGCAAACGTCAACCATCCGTTGGCTCTCCAACCTAAATATTCGTGCTAAAGTCCACCATGTTATTGAAGCCTGATCTTTTGGTTGAGGCTGCCTATGAAGTGGACTCAACGTTACTCAAGAGTCACGGCAAATCTGCCCTTATGGTGGACCTTGATGATACCGTTATCCCATCCAATAGTTCCTTAATGGCTCCGTCCTTTAAGAGCTGGTTTAAAACATTAAAGAAAGACGATATCGCTATATTAATCCTAAGCAACGGCCAACCCGAAAGAGTTCATTATTGGGCGAATAATCTTGGAGTCGATGGGGTAGCTTTGGTAGGAAAGCCGTTTTCCTTCGCTTTTAAGAGAGGCTTGAAACGACTCGGACATCAACCGTCTGAGACTGCGATGCTAGGTGATCAACTTTTTACCGATGTACTTGGAGCCAACATCACAGGCATATTTTCAATTCTTGTCCGTCCTCTTACTGCAGGCCGCCTTCCACACACTCGTCTACTCCGGAAATTCGAAAACATTATCGTAAGAAGGCCCTAAGCCTTTTCTCAAAATCCTACAAGAGTGCCCAGGAAATTATCATATTGGGAGCTAGCGCGGACTTGTTTGTTGAACAACAAATACTGAATATATACAGTCGAGTTTCTTAATAAAGCTAACCCAGACAATACTTCTTCAGCCTTCGCCGCAACCCCCATAAATGTTCAAGCAGATTGTTTGACAGCTCCCTTTGGTTCCGTATACCCTGCGCTATGCTTGCCGGTGACGCCGTGACCAATAACCGGTCCGCTTTTCACTCAGTATTAGTAGATCGTACTTTTACGTTATCAGTAGCTAGAGTCCGATATTCACAATTGGTTCGTACTTATCACGAGTTAGGTAAACTTAAGATTGAAATAATGATTAACCCAGTGAAACACATAATTATAGGAGGGTAACAATGTCCAAAGCAAAAAACCTATTCGAGAAGGTTTGGGATAAACACACTGTAAGAACCCTCCCAAATGGACAGACTCAACTTTTAATCGGAACCCACCTGATCCATGAAGTTACTAGCCCTCAAGCCTTCGGAATGCTCCGCGACCTTGATCTATCAGTCAAAATGCCCGGACGCACATTCGCTACGGTTGACCATATCGTTCCAACTATTTCGCAACTTGAACCATTCGAAGACTCGTTGGCAAATGAGATGATTACTGAATTACGTGCTAACTGCGACCAGTACGGCATCAAACTATTCGATCTCCCCAGCGGGAAGCAAGGAATAGCGCATATGGTTGGTCCAGAACAGGGAATCACCCAACCTGGTACCACAATTGCGTGCGGGGACTCCCACACTAGTACACACGGAGCATTCGGAGCGATCGCAATAGGTATCGGAACTAGTCAAGTGCGGGATATCCTCGCGACTCAGACTCTTGCCGTATCCAAACTAAAAGTACGACGGATTGAAGTGAATGGCCAACTGCCACCAGGGGTTTTCGCCAAGGACGTAATCCTGCACATAATTCGGCACCTTGGGGTAAAGGGAGGACTTGGTTTTGCGTATGAGTACGGTGGCGAGGTTTTCGACCGCATGACAATGGAAGAGCGCATGACAGTGTGCAACATGTCAATTGAGGGCGGCGCCCGCTGTGGATACGTAAATCCTGATAAGACAACCTTCGATTTCCTAAAAGGTCGCCCATATGCTCCAAATGGAAACAAATGGGAACAAACTATTGAGCTTTGGAGCTCTTTTGCCTCTGATCCCAACTGTCATTACGATGACTACATAGAAATTCAGGCTTCAGAAATCGCTCCCACCGTTACCTGGGGAATAAATCCCGGACAAGCTATTTTTATTGATGAATCTATTCCAACTGTTGAAGGTTCTCAGCCCGAAGACCGTGAAAGCGTAGCTGAGGCCCTCGAACACATGAAACTGTCGCCTGGGCTTCCAATTGCTGGAACTCCGGTCGATGTTGCTTTCTTAGGTAGTTGTACCAACGGACGTCTTTCAGATTTTTTAGAGGTCGCTCAATTGCTGAAGGGCCATCATGTTCAACCCGGGGTAAAAGCTATAGCTGTACCCGGGTCTCAACTTGTAAAGGCAGCTTGCGAAGAGCTTGGAATTGATCGAATTTTTCGAGAAGCTGGTTTCGAATGGCGGGAGGCAGGCTGCTCAATGTGCCTAGCAATGAACCCAGATAAGCTGATAGGCGACCAACTTTGCGCTAGCTCTTCCAACCGCAACTTCAAAGGCCGTCAAGGTAGTCCAACTGGTCGAACCATACTCATGAGTCCGGTAATGGTAGCTGCTGCCGCAATTACCGGAACCATAAGTGACGCGCGGTCAGTTTTTGATGTCACGGGAGGAGCATAATGAGTAGCCTTAAGCCACTGAGAGTCATCGCAGGACAATGCGTACCAGTTTTAGGAGACGATACTGACACTGATCGCATCATCCCTGCTAGATTTTTAAAATGCGTTACTTTTGATGGTCTGGGTGACCACTTGTTCGAGGACGAACGATTTGATGCCGATGGTAACGAAAAAACACACCCCCTGAACGACCGTCGGTTCGCCAAATCGACAATTCTTCTTGGAGGTAGTAATTTTGGCTGTGGTTCGTCCCGTGAACATGCTCCCCAAGCTATCTATAGATACGGCATTCGAGCAATAATAGCTGTAAGTTTCGCTGAGATTTTCTTTGGAAACAGTACTACGTTAGGTCTTCCATGCTTCCAAGCATCTGCTTCAGACATTCAACGCCTAGCCACGCTAACATCTGATAGGCCAGAAAGCATAGCAACCTTGAATATCGAAGATCTGAGCCTTAATTTTGATAAGGAGACTGTCTCAGTTTACCTTCCAGAAGGCACCCAGTCTGCTTTCCTGGCTGGGCGCTGGGATCCTATCGCCGACCTATTAGAAGGAATGCCAGCGGTGACTGAAACTGCTTCTTCTCTATCTTATCTTAGTGACTAAACAAAATATTCAACCGATTAATATCCGAAACCTGTCGCATCGCCATTGTTTTGGTACTAACCACAAAGAAAATAGCGTGAGGGAGATAAGAGATGGAACCTAAGAAAATAGCTGTCCTACCCGGAGATTTTATTGGTCCTGAGGTGATAAACGCTGCCCTTGAAATCCTTGAGGTGTCTAGCACAATATTTGACTTCGAAGTCGACGTGACAAGCTACCCATTTGGTGGTGGTGCTGTGGAAAATTTCGGGGATCCGCTACCCGAACAGACAAGGGCGGCCGTTGTAAATGCAGACGCTGTTCTTATGGGCTCTTCTGGAGGGCCTGTTGGAGATCACCCATGGAATCAATTGCCACGTGAGTTACGAGTAGAAACCGGCATCTTAAATCTCCGTCGTTTACTTGGTGTATTTGCTAATCTGAGACCAGTCACTGTCTTTGCGGGCCTAGAACACCTATCCCCTCTTCGAGAAGAGGTTGCTACCGGAACAGACATGCTGATCCTTCGGGAATTAACCGGTGGAATTTACTTTGGAAAACCCTCTTACAATAGAAAAGACCAAGGTCTTGCAACAATGGTTTATGACCGACATGAGGTAGAACGCATCGCTCGTATTGCATTTGAAAGTGCAATCCAGCGATCAGGCAAAGTTACTAACGTTGACAAGGCTAATGTCCTCGACGTGTCACAATTTTGGCGAGACGTTGTCGTAGGAGTCCATGCGAGTGAGTTCCCCCAAATAACCCTAGAGCACCTTTATGTAGACAACGCGGCTATGCAGATAGTCCAGGTTCCTAAAGAATTCGACGTTGTAGTAACGGGCAATATTTTTGGCGACATATTATCCGACCTGGCAGCCGTAATTCCAGGTTCTATTGGGGTCCTACCTTCTGCTAGCCTAGGAGGGGACATAGGCCTTTTCGAACCAGTCCATGGAAGCGCCCCGGATATTGCTGGCGCCGGAATCGCTAACCCTGTAGGAACTATACTTTCAGTATCCATGATGCTTCGCTACGGGTGTGGCCAGGCTGGAGCCGCCGAGGCGATTGACAACGCAGTGCAAATTGCCCTAGCTAAAGGTTCTACAAAGGACCTTGGTGGCAACCTAACCACAACCGATATGACCCAGGCAATAATCGAGGCCCTTCGAAACCAAATACCTCTGAACCAGTAGGTGTTGTTACTTTGCCACGACAATTTACTGACTCAAGAAGCCAGCGAATACAATCTCTTGACGAAACCGTTTTTACTACCTTTACAAGATTGGCCCTCGAACACAAAGCTATTAATCTTGGCCAAGGCTTCCCTGATTTTAACCCCCCTGCATTTGCAATTGACGCTTTCCAAGGTGCGGCCACCGGACCGCATCAATACTCCCCAGTACCAGGAGAAGCAGTTTTAAACGATGAGCTAGCCTTAATGTACGGCGACTTTATCGGCAGACAGCTTGACCCAATCAGAAATGTTCAAGTAACTGTTGGTGCGACTGAGGCTCTTTTCGCTATCACCCAAGCTCTTGTTAACCCTGGTGACGAAGTAATCGTAATCGAACCGTTTTACGATGCATATCCGGCTGACGTGATCATGGCTGGTGGAAAACCCATCTACGTGCCACTTCAACCAACTACCGATGGAGAGTGGTACTTAGACCTAACAAAACTCCGTAAGGCCTGTAATAATCGCACCCGTTTATTGGTTTTAAATAGCCCACACAACCCAACGGGGAAAATTTTTAGCGGAGAGGAGATCGATGCCATCGTAGAGATGGCTGATCACTTCGATTTCAACATCGTGACCGATCAAGTATACGAACACATAGCTTACAAGCCGCACATGCATGTAGCAACTCGACCGGGATCTTGGGAACGTACCCTGTCAATATCTAGCTTAGGAAAAACTTTCTCAGTCACGGGTTGGAAAATCGGTTGGGCTATAGGGCCGGAATGGATGATTCAGGCCCTACGTTTAGCCCATCAATGGATACCTTTTACGGTAGCTACACCCCTGCAAATCGCGGCATCAGAAATGATTCGATACGCTACCAAAAACAACTACTTTTCTGAACTCCGGTCTTTTTATCTGGCGAAACGTGATCGCTTTATTAAAGGTCTCCAACAAACACCCTTCCAACCACTAGTACCGGATGGTAGCTATTATGTCATGGCTAACATCAGCGAACTTAACCACGGTAATTCCTTGCGGGTTTGTCACGAAATGCCTGAACGTATTGGGGTGGGAGCTATCCCAGCTAGCGCCTTTTACTCCAAAGCACACGCTCAACTCGGAGATGCTTTTGTTCGGTTTGCCTTTTGCAAGAACGATACTATCCTAGACAAAGCGTTATTACGACTCAATTCGTTCCTTGCTTAACCTTATGCAAAACACACAATTGAAAATATAAATTTGGACCTACTAGCCCGATACTCGCCTGACCTGGTTACAGATTTCCAGATTCGCAATTTAATCAAAAATGACTTTAACCATAAGGTCTCAGGAACATTAAGGGACGAGGCAGGAAGAGTATCGGGTAGAATGCTCACATAAAACGTGGAGGATTAAATGGCTCAGAAAATCTCGCACAATGCGAAAAAGCTCAATCGGCGTAGCGCCGTTGTTACTGAGGGGGATCACAGAGCGCCTAATCGTTCGATGCTTCGAGCTGTAGGTTTTACAGATAGTGATTTCACCAAACCGATAATTGGCGTGGCTAATGGCCACAGCACCATAACCCCATGCAACTCTGGCCTCGGTGGTCTTGCAGAGGCTACCGAATTAGCCCTCAAGAATGCAGGCGGAATGCCCCAAACCTTTGGAACAATAACTATCTCTGATGGAATTAGCATGGGCACTGAGGGCATGAAATGTAGCCTCGTATCTCGAGACGTAATCGCTGACTCGATCGAAACCGTTTGTCGTGGCCAGAGTATGGATGGCTTATTGGCAATTGGCGGATGCGACAAGAACATGCCAGGCTGCATGATTGCAATGGCTAGGCTAGATATCCCATCAGTATTCGTTTACGGGGGTACCATAAAACCGGGTAAACATGACGGTCAAGACCTGACTATCGTCAGTACATTCGAGGCCGTTGGGGAATATAGTGCTGGCCGAATTTCACTCGATACCTTCAAAGCTATAGAGAATAACGCTTGCCCAGGGGCAGGATCATGCGGGGGAATGTACACAGCTAATACAATGTCATCTGCCTTCGAAGCAATGGGATTAAGCCTCCCATACTCGTCAACAATGGCTGCCGTAGATGAGGAAAAACGTATTTCAGCAGAACTAAGTGGCCAAGCACTAATTCGTCTGATTCACGATGACATTACTACCCGGGACATTATGACTAGTGAATCTTTTGAAAATGCAATAAGGGTAGTCATGGCTGTCGGCGGCTCCACAAATGCCGTATTGCACCTACTAGCCGCTGCTCACGCAGCACACATACCGCTTTCCTTAGATGACTTCGAACGCATACGCCTTGACACGCCGCACTTTGCCGACCTTAAACCATCTGGACGTTATGTCGCAACAGACCTACACCGAGTCGGCGGCATTCCATTAGTGATGAAAATGCTTCTCGACTCAGGCTTGCTAAACGGTGAGTGTCTCACAGTAACTGGAAAAACCGTAGCTGAGAACCTTCGCGATATTCCTTCAAAGCCCCCAAAAGATCAAGACGTTGTTCTACCAATTGACCGCCCCAAATACACCCACGGCCATCTCGCCATTCTCCGAGGAAACCTTGCGCCCGACGGGGCTGTGGCAAAAACAAGTGGACTTAAATACACAGCAATCACTGGTCCAGCTCGAATCTTTAACTCAGAGGAAGATTGCATGACCGCGATCTTAGAAGATCAGATTAATGCTGGGGACATAATCGTGGTTCGATATGAAGGTCCCAAAGGTGGGCCCGGTATTAGGGAAATGCTATCTCCCACAAGCGCTATCATTGGCAAGGGTCTTGGAGATTCAGTCGCACTAATAACAGACGGTCGCTTCTCGGGAGGAACCTACGGATTAGTAGTAGGTCATGTAGCCCCCGAAGCGTACGTTGGTGGTGCGATCGGCCTTCTCGAAGAAGGTGACGAAATTACAATTGACGCCAAAGACAACCGCCTATCTGTTGCTCTAGACGAAAACGAACTGGAAACGAGACGCAATCAATGGTCACAACCACCAGCACGTTACCAGCGCGGAGTACTCGCCAAATACGCACGGTTAGTTTCAAGTGCTGACCAGGGAGCAGTTACTGACTGAATCATAAAAATGATCGGGTCCAAAATCACCTCACCCAGACGTCCATATTTATGATCAGTATGGTTCGTATGATTTGTTCCTACGCTAACGTATAGCACCTAGACAAAACTCATCGTAGAATGGCTTTACGAGCGGCCTAAACATTTATTGCTCTATAGGAGTTAACAATGAGTCAACCCATCCGAGTTACGATCTGGAACGAATATGTGCACGAACTTAAGGATGACACGGTTCGTTCAATTTACCCTGATGGCATTCATAAGCAACTTGCGACTGGAATATCTGAATTCGGCGATTTTTCAATCCGTACTGCTACCCTCAAGGAACCAAATCATGGCCTCGGACCGGAAATTCTCGACCAAACCGATACTTTAATATGGTGGGGACACGCAGCCCATAATCAGGTTGCAGACGAAACCGCTAGATTGGTACAGGAAAAAGTACTTGATGGGATGGGATTCATTGGCTTGCATTCGGCTCATTTCAGCAAGCCTTTCAAACTTCTAATGGGCACCAGTTGCGGATTAAAATGGCGAGAGGCGGATGAGAAAGAGCGTCTTTGGAACCTTCAACCTAACCATCCGATCATGGATGGTATTGGTGATTATATTGAGATCAAGGAAACAGAAATGTATGGTGAGAGATTCGACATTCCAACTCCAGATGAACTATTAATGATGTCTTGGTTTCAGGGTGGTGAAGTCTTCCGAAGTGTATGCACCTGGTCACGCGGCTACGGACGGGTTGTGTACGTTCGTCCGGGCCATGAAACACTGCCAATTTACCACAACAAAGAAATTTTACGATTAGTGGCAAACTCCGCAAGCTGGGCAAAACGACGAGTATCCATAAACGCCCAAGAATGTGTCAATGTAAAGAAGGCTCTGGAGGTAGTACCGAGCCCTACTAAAAAACACATACTCTAGTACGGTTTTTGGCACATATTCCTGTACCTAGGTGCAGCATTTTGCTAACCATCGAATATCTCAATTGTATTTAGTTTTTCTTAGAACGATCCCAGCAGCAAACCGGCTAGAGGGGATAACAGGAGGCTAAGACGCTTTGAATTAGTTTTTTCAACCTAAAGTCGTGGTGTGCACCCACCATGTCGGATTATCTGATCGTAATTTCCTGGCAATATCGAGTCCGCTTTCACAACCAGAGGCTAACCCAAAGCAGGTAGACCCAGAACCAGACATTAGTACACCTTCCAACTTTTGTCCTCGGAGAGCCTTGAGAGCTGACCGGACACCGGCATGTCTCCGAGATATCCCAGATTGCAAGCCGTTAAAATAACGCAATTCACCTTGGCCGCCCAAGGCCGTTAATATGTTAGCTATTTGTAGTCTTGGAGTAAAATTATTTAAAGCCCTATAGGCATCTTTAGACCGAACTTCGATCCCTGGATTAATAAGAACAACTTCCCGCTTAGTGATGCCAATTTCTTGTAACCTTTCTCCCCTACCTCTTGCGCGGGCAGCAGGTAAATTCAGCACAAAAAAAGGAACATCACTACCTAGCTCTTGAGCTAACGAGAGTAAGTCAACTTGGTGTGGATAGAGTTGCAAAAGACCAAGAAGGACTGCCGCTGCATTGCTTGACCCCCCACCTAAACCAGCAGCAACGGGTATATTTTTATCAATCTCTATAGCTATCCCCCCTTTCACTCCTGTCGCATCGAAATAGGACTGGGCCGCTTGAGCCGCTAGGTTATCTTTTCCTTTAGGAACCCTTGTATCGTTACAAGCAATATTAATGCCCTTAGGAATTACTTTGAGGTTAACAACATCGTGCAGAGCAAGCCGTACTAAAAGAGTGTCAATTTCATGAAACCCGTCGCCTCGCTTTGCCATTACACCAAGGCCTAGATTTATCTTCGCTGGTGCCTTAATTCGCAAACTATTCATCTATAGGATAGTCACTCCTTATTACCGATCGCGCAATAAATAAGTCTTCTTGCGTAGTAATCTTTAAAAGAAGAGAATCAGCCTTTACAAGAGTAACCGGATGCCCGAGTTCACGAACTAAACCCGCATCGTCCGTACCACAACGTCCGTTTTGGAAAGCAGTTTCATGTGCCCTAAGGAGAACTTCCCGTCGAAACGCTTGAGGAGTTTGTATTGCCCACAGACTTTCCCTGTTGACCATAGTCTCCGTATCAATATCCATCAAACTATCTTGAACAGGTACTGCCGCTGTTGCTGCACCATTTTCAGCTGCGGCTCTAGCAGTTCTTCGTATCACATCTGCCCTCAGAAGCGGTCGTGCGACATCGTGTACAAGTACCAAATCTTTAGTGGCTAAAGCCACTAGCCTCCGCACAGTCTGTTGCCTCGTGTCACCACCAACAATAACTTTGACTCCTGGTAAAAGATCTTTCGCTTGGCTAACCTGATCTTTAGGGACCGCAGCAATAATTTCCTGAGCGTACGGTCGGAATGCTTCTACAACGTACTGCAAAAGCATTCGACTACCTAGCCTCACAAATGCCTTGGGGCCTAGCCCCAACCTATTTCCTTCACCTGCAGCTGGAATTAACGCTGAAAAACCATCCAACCCCATTTAGACATCAGCTTCTTTCCACCTCGGAGACCGGTCGTGTACTATCCCGACCCGATCCAATACGCGTGCAGTAACCGTCCCAATTAACTCCGTTATGCTTCCGGGTTTGTGGTAGAAGCTTGGGGACGCTGGCAAAATAATAGCGCCAGCATCATGTAAAGCAAGCATATTGACTAACATGGGCCTTGAAAATGGTGCTTCACGAACCACTAGAACTAATGGCCTACGCTCTTTTAGAGTCACATGTGCAGCCCGAGTGAGTAAATTGTCAGTAAACCCCTGAGCAATCTTTGCCAAAGTTCCAGAACTACAGGGGACTACCACCATACCCATGGTCCGATAGGACCCAGAGGCAATCCCAGCCCCCAAATCGGTATTGTTATATAAGACGTCAGCTGGGATTTCAGAATCCAGAGAAGGCTCCCTGTACTCTTCAGCTATAACTCGCTTAGCTCCCGCGGTAACCACAACATGACTCTCAACCGATAACGGAGATAAAGTATCTAGTAGATCTAAGGCGTAAACTATTCCACTCCCACCGGAAATACCAACGACAAGTCGCTGTAAATTAACTCCACCTATAGCCACGGCGTCACGATACCTTAGTTTCCTCTGGAAACCAAAGTTATAATCAACCTCAAAACGTACTCGTCGCCTTGCTTACTTGAAATACGACAACCCCAACTATCACACCTCCACGAAGTAAAGTTCAGCAAAAAATATTCGTAAATAATCCCCTTAAACTCAATGAATCATTTTCTGTTACTTCAAGTTGGAAAAGCATGTTTAGAGTTGCCTCTTTCCTTCCCATTTGGCAACTAAATACGTCGGTTCCAGAGCCTGGCAGTGTACTCTATGCTTATGGGTTTGTTTATATCGTTAATAGAAGTAATTTGGGATCGTCTATTTAGTGCATTCGACAATGGACACTTACCTTCAAAACATTCTAGCTGTATCTAAATAACTAGGATTAAACCTATGAAAAGAATAGATGTTAAAACCTTTGAACAACAGTTAGAAAAGGGCGCTGCAGCTTTCGACGCTCGCCCATTGGCTCTTTCTAAACGCGACCCTATAAAAGAAATTCCCAGTTTATCCCCAGAAAGTGCTTCAGCAGGCGCACTTCCTGACCTACCCAAAGAAACCCCTGTGTACCTAATCTGCGATCGAGGTCTTTATAGCGATCTTGTTGGGGCCTACCTTAAAGCTGCAGGGTTTCGTAAGGTCTACACCGTTGATGGGGGTCTACTCTCTTGGCGGGCATATCAACACGTTAGGGGCTCCAAGCCTGGTAAAACCGACCATCAATAAACGTTTGTATCTCGGCGTCTCCAAAGACCGTAACCTTAGTCGAAACCACCTCTCCACCATTAACGCGACGATCAATAACAGTGCGTAACCCACCAGCATCTGAGACAACAAGTCGTAAATGAAATTCCTGATTAAATCCGAGCTTGACTGAGTCAAATATGATTGGTACAACTCTCCGATCGGCCCGGGACTCATCATTAGATTCCTCTCGTCCTTGCTGGAAAATTCCTTCCCCCAATTGTATAGAGTTCCCGGTTGATCCCCTTTGATCTCTGTTTACAACCAAGCTAACCATTGACCCAACTATGGTATGTCCAACCGGCTCCCACAACAATATGTTCGGGGGTTCGTCTACCTCATCAACAAAGTTGACCTTGCCTAAAACGAGTCCGGCTCCACGAATTAGTAGCTCAGCCTGTCTTAAATCAAGACCCTGCAAACTAGGTATCCTGACAATCTGATCCCCCGAAAGACTGTAAGAAAGCATGATTGGGGTGCTTGTTGTTACCTCTGCTCCAGCCTGAGGACGTTGAGATTGCACCAATCCCGCCTGGCCTAAACTGAGTAACGAAGGAACGGTTTCTATCCGCCGGAACCCTATATCCTTTAAGCCGTTAACTGCAAGTTCGATCGTTGTCCCTCGAAGGTCGGGAATTGACACGACTGTTTGTGCCCGACCTCGGCTCACATTCAAGGAAAGACCCTCTAATCCGTTTAAGGATTCTCCTGCCTTTGGCACCTGCGAAATAATGCGCCCAATCGGTAGTTCGCTGAAACCGTAATTCACTTCAGAAATTTCCATGTTGACAACAATCGTTACACGTTTAGCCTCATCAAGGTCTAGGCCCACCACACTAGGAACCGGAAAAGCCTCCCTAGGTGTATTAACACCAAGGCTCACACGTCGACCTGGCCTGAGAACGGAATTTGGAAAAGGACTTTGTGAAGTAACCTGATTGATCCCTGCTTTAGGAACAGACTCAGGGTAAGTACTAACTTTCAACTGAGCTAGATGGAGCACACGAATTGCATCTCGCAAATCAAGTCCGATGACGTCAGGAAGCGGCACCTCCTTAATCTCGAAAAATTTTCGTAAAGCAACAAAACTAGTTACAAGGACCAGGCCAAGCAGAATCATCAGCAAGATAAGTCGACCTGTCCCTGACCGTTGCTTCTCTGAATCCAATACCGAACTCACGGCGGAAGTTTATCACGACCCATGACACGCATAGAACTGGAGTTACTTAATTACCCTGTTACAATGTTAAGTGATCATGCGGTCCCTTCGGGCAATCCCAACCGACCTCAAAACACTCAAAATTGATCCATCCTGGCCCAAAGAATTGTTAGCCCTAAAAACTATTGAAGAGGCTGGCATACCGGTAACCCAAACCGTAGTAATACCGAAAGAGATCGAAGAAGAATTCTTTCGCCTTAATAACTTGGAAGCCCGCCTTAACCATCTACTAGGGTCACTCGATGTAAGTAACCTTGATGAGGATGATCTCGAAGATGTGGCGACTGAAGCGCAGCCATTGATTGATTCCCACTATTTACTTGATGAAGTAATAGACAACATCTACCTTAGCTTGGACCCTCTTGGTGACTACATACGTATACGTCTTCCTGGCCAAGGCGGCCAGATCAAAGTCAGTGGAAGATCTGCTCTAATGGCCGTAAAATCTCTTTGGCGTGAGGCGTGGACAGCTGAACGAATTGCCCAGCACCTTAACAAAAAAGTTAACTCTCCTAACCTCGCTGGGCCAATACTGTGCCAACCCCCTAACGAAATACCAGCGCCGCAGCCTTTATTGGAAGACGTTCAAGAGATCCTTGGCCGAAATATCCAGGTGGGATCAATTCCAGGGTCCGGTGTTAGTCGTATAATGCACCAAACAGTTTCCGGGAGCGAATACTAAACTTATGCCTTGGCTTATTGAACGCCCTCTTAATCCCACATCAAAGCAATGGATTACCAACTTCATGGGGGAACTAACCGAATTACTTGACGACGACGGAACCGATAATAGTGACGTAGTTTGTTCTTTGCTATCACGCATTTTGTACGCTTCGCCTTATAAAGAACTTCAAGAACGTGATCCCCTGGCTGCGTTTGCGCTGGATCCTAGGCAAACAACTCTCGAAGCTGAGCGCTATATTGCGACCGATCAAAACAAATTTGCGAAAGTCAAACCTTTATTATGGCTCTGGCGTTGTCTAGATCCAACACCTCTTGGCCAATCCCTTTCCACTGGCATGCCTATTAGAGCAATATTAGCCAGCCGCATTTTTAAAAAAGTAGGTCGTAACATAAGAATTTTTCCATATGTTGAATTTTCTGTCGGTTATAACATTGAGGTTGGGGACGACGTAACAATTCACCGTCATGTTCTGATTGATGACATTGGTGGAGTCGAGATACATGATGGCGCTAGCCTCTCAGATTATGCAAATGTTTATTCACATCACCATGATGTAATCGCTAGTGATGATGTAAGCCTTAAAAGGACCATTATTGGTAAGGGCGCACGTGTGGCTTATCATTCTACCGTCTTAGCGGGCACAATTTTATCCGACGACAGTATGCTGGGAGCCATGGCTCTAGCTACAAAACATCTAGAGCCCCACGTGGTTGGGCTTGGGATTCCTGCCCGACCACGAATGTGGAAAGATCGTAAAAATGATCCCAGATTCACTTCCTATACGGTTGACTCAACAGAACACAAGCTTCCCTTGGAAATACGAGCTAATCCAGACTTTCACAAAAAACAAGAAAGCAGAATCGATCCAGAAGAACCAGACAACGAATAACAAGCTGTAACAGATATTAGCTGTAAGAATCCTGGAAGCGCCTCAGGCACAGAATAATCTAGATTGGTGGCCGTTCAATAGATATCTTCCGCCGATTAATTCACACGCACCCTAAGCAACTACTTGTATACAATAATCGATCTAGGCCTAGACCACCTAGGCCTCCTGTTAGAACACTCTAGGGTTCTAAATTGACAGGAAAGCGCATTAGCCTTCATAATGTTTTCGGCTAGGAAGTCTTGAATTAAGTATAAAGTTTTGATTAGATTCAAGGCCCTGATCTTCGGTCATTTTGGGTAATTGCTACTACAGATATATAGGACAGGTCAAAGTTACAATGTGAAGCAGGGGGATCGGTCTCGATGTATCGTTTGTTCACGCTAGAGGAAGCCACAACTTTACTCCCAGTAGTTGACTGCAATGTTGGTGAAATGCAGGAGGCTATACGAGACATGAATAACCTACGAGAATTGTTGAAGAGTCTGAGATCTAAAAGCCTCCAAGCACAGAATTTAGCACGAGAAATAGGATCTCTAGTAACAGTAATTCGTGAACGCAAAGTAGAACTAGATAAACTGGGTGTTCAATTGCACGATATTGAATCCGGACTTGTAGACTTTCCGAGTCAACTCGGAGCCGAAATGATCTTGTTAACTTGGGAACGAGGTCAAAATGCTATTACACATTTTAAAAGAATGACAGGTGATAGCACACCACAACCACTTCCACATGCAGACAACAACAGTTTTGTAGCGAAAGCCTAAATTATCCTTGGTTTATTTGGTCTTTTGATAAGCTACTCTGCTCCATCCTAGCCTTACCGTAGGTTCCGACAACCTTTGGGGTGAATCCCAAAGCGTCAGCCGCCACAAAATGGACATCTGCCTTACCCATTAAAGGCACTTGTACATGCTGCTCGGTATGCAGGTGGCCATAAACAATTATCTCGGGATCAGCCTGAATTAAACGTTCAGTAAAACCCGAAGGCTCCAAACGTGAATTAGTTGGGGGATAATGAAGCATTACTACTAACCTCGACCCGCCACACTGTGAAGCGGCTTTAAGCGATAGATCTAATCGTTGGAGTTCTCTTTGATAAATTTTCTGATCCTCTGCAGTAAATCCGTTACTACCCGGGCAAGTCCACCCACGGGTACCAGCAATTACAATGTCATCAAACACTAAGGCATCATTTTGAATAACCCACATTCCATCTGGTAATGCCGCCCTTAGCTTACTTATTGAAGGCCACCAATAATCGTGATTCCCCCGAACAATAACCTTTTTTCCGGGCAAGCTTGCGATCGCTTCTAAATCAGGCATTGCCTCTTGCAGCGTCATAGCCCAAGATAGGTCCCCGGGAATCATTACAAGATCTCTTTCTCCCACCACGCGACTCCACTCTTGGAACAATAGGTCCGGATGGCCTGCCCATCTCGGACCAAAGACCGACATTGGTTTCGGCTTCACGCTCGACAAATGAGGATCGCCAATAGCAAAAATACGCATCGCTCCCACGCCTAGCGTTTTCTCCAACTTAGTTCAGTCCGGACCACACCAGAGGTATCTAGCTTAATAAGCACTTCACACGCCCGATCGCCTGTAATTGGATGAGTCCACTCCGAATCTACTTCACAAAGTGGTGTTAGTACAAAAGCTCGGTCCATCATCCTCGGGTGAGGGACCTTTAGGCCGGTCTTATTTGCCACTAAATCCCCTAGGCAGATAAGATCTAGGTCTAAGGTTCGAGGACCCCAAGTGGTGTCGCGAATCCTGCCACGTCGATGCTCAATATCTAAGAGAACCTTTAAAATTCTTTCAGGTTGTCCCTTAAAATATCCAATAGGTTCAACGATCACCAAAGCATTGAGAAAGCACGATTGTTCTTGAGGTCCACCAACTGGAACAGTTTGATAAATACTCGATCGGGCAATCACACGCCCAATTGAACTCAAGTTATTTACGCCGAAAAGAAGATGTTCGTATGACTCTCCAAGATTACTGCCTATTGCAATATAGGCTGCTTCGCCGCTAGATATTGGTTCGATCACGGACCACCTCTGCATAAACATCACCAAATATGCCGGGAAGAGGTGCATGAGGCTTATGGACTCGAGTAATTATTCGGCAAACAATGGGCTCAGAATCCAGAATGCGCCCACCGATGCTGTGGGCCAGAATCTCAATTAACTGATAACGCTTTCCCGTTACCTCCTCCCGAATTACTTCATAAACTCTGCCGTAATCCACAGTGTTTACTAATTCGTCGTGATCTGGAATCTTAAAATACAACTCAACGTCAACAATGAACCGGGAACCAAACCGTACCTCTTCTTCAAACACACCGTGATTACCATGAAATGCTAGTCCCTCAAGTACAATTTTGTCCACGAATGCCCTCCCAAGCCCGGAGCGCTTGAATATGAGCCTCAACATTATGGACCCGGACCATCGCCACGCCGAGCGAAGCTGCCATAAGGTGCAGAGCGATACTTCCAGGGTCCCGAGCCGCAGGGTTTGACTCTCCAGTAAGGCGAGCAACTAAACTCTTACGAGAGGCCCCAACCAGCATAGGACGACCCTTAGCAATTGTTGGGAGGGAGCGGAGAAGCATCAAATTGTGTTCAAAGCTCTTGCCGAATCCTATTCCAGGATCCAAAATAACATCCGGGACGCCCTCTTTTTGGGCTAACTCTGCACTCTGATGTAAAATTTTACTGACTTCTGAAACCACATCCCGATACACAGGGTCTTCCTGCATCGAGGCAGGTAAACCACGCATATGCATTAGAATCGCAGGCACACCGGCATTAGCACATGTAATGCGCATTTCGGGATCCCTTAGTCCCCCAATATCGTTAACAAGGCTAGCTCCAGCAGCTAGAGCTGACTTTGCTACGATCGCCTTGGTAGTATCAATGCTGACAATCAACCCATCCGAGGCAAGCACCTCGACAACCGGCAACACCCGCCTGAGTTCCTCTTCCGCAGAAACAGGTCGAGCGCCGGGCCTCGAAGATTCTCCTCCCACATCAATCATCAATGCCCCACTAGCCGCCATGAGCCGACCTGCATCAATTGCTTCCTTAGGGCTACCATACGCCCCACCGTCACTAAAACTGTCTGGCGTAACGTTTATGATACCCATTACAGCTGTTCCGGACCAACGCAATACAAAACTATCGCCATCAGGCTCAGCACCTGCTACAAACCTTCGAAAGTATAGTTCGTTACGCCTCACGGCGTGCATCGTAACAGTTGTTAGCCCCTGTAGTCGTCGGGAAACCAATCTTCTGGCCGATCGGCCTCACCAAGCCGCCAAGCTACAGCTTGGGTAATCCGACTAGCAGCTTTGCCATCACCATAGGGATTAGGAGATGCACGCATGGTAAAAAGCTCCTCATCATCACCAATTAGCTGCAACAATTGGCTTTTAACTCGATTAGGGTTAGTACCGACTAGGCGAAGTATCCCGGTATCAACACCCTCAGGCCGCTCAGTAACATTGCGAACAACAACTACTGGTACACCTAAAGCCGCCCCTTCCTCTTGAATACCCCCAGAGTCCGTAATGAACAACCTGGACGCCTGAAGGAGGCTAATTAGGCTCGGATAATCCCACGGATCATCAAGTATTACGTTGCTAATAGAACCAAGCGCAGGCCACACTGCTTCCCTAACGACCGGATTAAGGTGGACCGGATAAATAAACGTAATATGGGGATAAGCCAAAGCGACTTCTGCGATTACCTCAGCTAGTTCAGGCAGTATTGACAAATTTTCTCTTCGGTGGAGGGTAATTCCTATCACCTCACCATCAGGTATAGCTGACGGTGGCGGAAACCGACCAGCAACGAACCGTACTGCATCAACTGCTGTGTTCCCAGTAACGACTATGGTTTCTCTTGGCTTACCTTCGTTGATCAAATTGTCCTTCGCTAAAGAGGTCGGTGGAAAATCAAGATCGGTAATCACATCCGTGAGTCGACGATTAGCCTCCTCAGGAAACGGCTGGGTGAGATCATGCGAACGTAGTCCAGCTTCTACATGACCAATAGGAATGTTCTCGAAAAAAGATGCCAAAGACACTGCAAAAGTCGTTAAGGTATCACCGTGCACAAGTACATATTCGGGAGCTAACTCCCGAAGCACTTGCCCGACTGCAGGAACAATTCTTCCAACCAGATCAGATAGAGCCTGACGCTCAGTCATAACCCCGAGATCAACATCAACCGGAATCTCAAACATTCTCAGCATAGAATCCAGCTGTTCTCTATGTTGCCCCGTTACCAATACGATTGGCTCTAGATTCGGTTGGTCGCGAAGCGCTCTTACAACTGGTCCCATTTTTGAAGCCTCGGGACGAGTACCAAATGCAACGCAAACACGGTGAATCACGATGCCGATATTCGTTCTCGCCGCAATTCAAATAATCTTAATAAAGTTACGGCTGCTATCATCAACACAATCATCAAAAGAGTAAAATATGTGAGAAGGGGTGGGGTGTTAGATAAAATCATGCCCAATCCTCCGAGCAATAACGTAACTACCCAAAGCAATAACACCGTTACTCGGTGGGAACCACTCCGCTCACGCAACAAATCATGTATATGGTCGTTTGCAGCAACCGCAGGGTTCTCCCCTCGGCTTAGGCGTCTCAGCGTAACCTGAGTAATATTCACAACAGGTAAAGCCAGTATCAATATTGGGGTTACAACAGTAACAGCTGCCGTTACTTTGAGAGCACCGAGCACACTTACAGCCGCAAGAATGTAGCCGAGAAGATAAGCGCCAGAATCACCCATTATTATCTTCGCAGGACTAACATTATGCCTCAAAAACCCTAGTGAAGACCCAGCTAACGCAGCAAGTAGGAGAACAGCCGCTCCTCTATCAGGGAGTTGTAACGACACTACTAGAAGACACATACTTGCTATTGCCGCTATACCAGACGACAGACCATCTAGCCCGTCAATAAAGTTAAAAGCATTCGTAAAGCCTACTACCCAAACCAAAGTCAAAACAATCGCGAGAACATCTGGGATGAACAGATAACTTGAATCACCGAAGTAGTTGGTAATAAATCCAATTCGCACACCATTTACAACAAGTATGGCTGCCGCAACCGTTTGCGTCGCAAGGCGCATAACTGGCGATATCTCCCAAATATCGTCAATGAAACCGACCAAAGTCATCAAAACACCACCAATGACAATGGCTAAAAGTTCTACCCGAAAAGCGTCAATTAACGTTGGTCGGACAAGGCTCCCTACTACCAGAGACAAAAGGAAGCCCCCAAGGATGGCAATGCCGCCTATGTTAGGTAACGCCCCGCTATGGACCCAACGACCGCCACCTTGTTGTACAGCACCAATTCTTTCTGCGAACTTACGAACAAGAGGTACTAAAGAAGCGACGGAAATAAGTGCGGCCAAAAATGCGAGGGTGGCCATCAGCAGGTAGTTTAGGTTCATGTAAATTCCATCATACGGTTACTTCAAGCATTACAATGCGAAGTTTACCGAGTTCCGTAAATTCTATCCCCGGCATCACCTAAACCTGGAACTATATAACCCTTTTCATTTAATCTAGGGTCGAGCCCACCAAGCAAAATATCAGTATCAGAATGGGCATTAGTTACAGCCTCTACTCCTTCGGGTGACCCGAGAATACAAAGTAGTCTAATATTTGCGGCCCCTTTCGCCTTAAGTAAATCTATTGATGCCACGGCACTACCCCCAGTTGCTAGCATTGGGTCAAGGAGAAATACCTGTCGGTCTCTTAGATTCGGAGGTAAATTACAGTAATACTCCATAGGCTTCAAAGTCTTTGGGTCACGAGAAAGACCGATATGCCCGACGTCAGCAGAAGGTAAAACCCGAAGCATACCGTCAATCATCACTAGGCCAGCTCGCAAGATTCCAACTAGAGCCACTGGTTTGCGAACAAGTCGTTTTACTTTTGCGCGAGAGATTGGCGTATCAACTTCTAATTCTTTAAGAGGCAGGTCTCTCGTCGCTTCATAAGCCATAAGTTGGCTCATTTCACCACAGAGCAAACGAAAATCGCCAACGTTAGTATATTTATCCCTAAGATACGAAAGTTTATCTTGAATAAGTGGATGGTCGATTAACTTGACTGGCATTGGTTATATAATAACCAGCATTTAACCCCTAAGCTATCTTTGTGTTGGCGGAGAGGGTGGGATTCGAACCCACGGTACGACAACAGCCGTACAACGGTTTTCGAGACCGCCCCGTTCAACCACTCCGGCACCTCTCCTTGCTACCATCAATTTGGTAAGCGAAACGAGTATATCTTATCCAATGAACTTTGGTTACAACTATTTACTATTGACTCCTAGCGTCCTCGCTTCTAGACTTGGGAATGTGTGATGGCCCATCGTCTAATGGCAGGACAACCGGTTCTGGTCCGGTCGGTCGGGGTTCGAATCCCTGTGGGCCAGCCACCCTAGTGGTAATTATAAAAAGACAATCATCCACCGAAATTCCTTGACACCTGACCACGCACACCGTTAAAATCCGACAGCTTGCATTGGCCCATCGTCTAATGGCAGGACAACCGGTTTTGGTCCGGTCGGTCGGGGTTCGAATCCCTGTGGGCCAGCCAAAAGCCTCCTTCTTAGGAGGCTTTTTTGCGAGAAGGTAAGACCCCGAAATGTCAAATATTATTTTATTAGCCAACTGCGCTGCTAAACCACCTTCTAACGAAATATCATCAATGTGCTTTAATTTTTAACGTCATAACTGTAAAATCCCCGACCTGTTTTGCGACCTAATCTGTTAGCTTTAACTAGAGCCCTAAGAACCTGAGGGGCCTGAAAGCGGTCACCCATTGTGCTTGTCATAGAATCAGCGATCAAAAGAAGCGTGTCCAAGCCAATATAGTCTGCAAGCTCCAATGGTCCCATCGGGTGATTAAGACCAAGCTTTATTGCCGTATCAATATCCTCGAGCTGGGCAACTCCCTCTTCGTATATTCGAATTCCTTCAAGGATACTTGCAGCAACGGCCCTTGTAACTACGAATCCTCGTCGGTCGGCTACCACAACCGAAGTTTTTCCACATCGACGAACTACTTCCTCAGTGGCCGAAACCGTGACTTGAGAGGTCTTGGTGGCTTGGACTATTTCAACAAGCTCCATTCTCTCTGGCGGATTAAACCAATGCATGCCAACAACGTTGTGGGGCCTTTCAACCACTGATCCAATATCGGTTACCGAGAGTTGGCTAGTATTAGTAGCAAGTATAGCGTTCTTAGGAGCTAAATCAGACGCCCTGCGAAAAATCTGCTGCTTTATCTCAATCATCTCAGGTGCAGCCTCAATCAACATATCAGTATTTTCGAGGGCTACTTTAAGGTCGCCCGTAACATCTAACCTTAGTAAGTCTTCCTTAGCTTGGCCATTCTTAGTTATCCGTGACTCAGCATGCCGTAAAGCCTCCGGATCTGGATCAAATAACCTAACTTGAAAGCCACCCGCCAAGCATACCTTCGCGATGCCGCTACCCATGATTCCTGCACCTATAACAGCTATGTGTGCGATGGTCAGTTCTGATTTCACCATTTCTCCTTCCGACGGTACGAGCTCTATGCCAAACAAGATTTATTATCAGTCAAGTAGCGAATACTTAATTATTCGACAAACCATGTTTTGTCTCCCTTTTACGTTTTCCTCACAACATTATTTAGTCACCTTTTGGTGAACAAAATTAAATCGAATAACTCCTCAACCAAGCTTTATAAGTTTTACTCTCATTATCCTTCCTTAACACAAAGATAGATTTCCTATAGGGGCGTAAAGGTCAAAACGTATAGTCCGGCCAACAATAGAACCACTAGAAACTCCGCCAAGAATTGGAGCTCGCCGTGACCTCTTGACTATGACCCTGTAGCGAGCAGTCCTAAGAGCAATTTCGAGAAGAGATTTAGCATCGGTATCGTCACCTAGAACTTGGCGTAAGCGATGCATGCCCAAAGATTTACGTGCACGTTTAGCAGATTGAGGATACATCGGGTCAAGATATACAACAGCAGGTCGCTCTATTAAGCTTGGTAACAACTCTCGCGCATCACCAAAATCACTAGTTATCCTATTAGCCGCTTTCTCTAAACTTTTACTGACCCGGGCTCTCTTGAGACCGTCATCGAGCAAGGCAGCTACCGCCGGTACACGTTCAATGGCTTGGACTCGATACCCCCAAGCAGCAAGCATAAAAGCATCTTTACCTAAACCCGCTGTAGTATCTACTATTAGATCTGAATCAACTGATACGCCACTCCCTAGAGCTTTAAAAAGTTCCTCGCTCCTTCTGCGACCAGAAAACCGTCGAAGGAAGTCGGGCTTTCCGAAATCCACGTATAAAGGTGGAGAATATCGGTTATCCTCTCGTAATTCAAGGTGTTTTTGAGTTAATAGAAGGCTAAACGGCGAAGTATTTTCCCCAGGCGGCAAGATCGGCAACCCATAATTCTCCGCTATCAAACTTGCCCGCTGATGCAGGTGATCCTCTGCCGCAGAAATCCCAATCATTACATTAATTCCTAGGAAGCAATATCGTCAAAAAACAGACGACATACGTCTACGGTTAAGAACATACTTGTCCGAAACATTTTACTAGTTCCCTCCCCGTGGAAATCTCCTCTGAGTCCTATCTGAAAGCGTTAGGGAAAAATCAAATCACCTTTAATGTAACTGACTTTACCCCGATCTTATAACTAGACCCCCAGGACAAAGATACCTCGATAAATTTTCCCTAACGCCCTTTATAAGCCTGGCACTGCTACACTTGTTAATATGGCTGTGCAGATTGCCCCTTCTATCCTTGCAGCGAATTTCAGTTGCCTGGAACATGAAATTACTGAAGTTGAAGCTGCTGGAGTAGACTGGCTCCACTTGGATGTAATGGATGGAAATTTCGTCCCAAATATTTCTTTTGGACCTCTTGTCCTAGAGGCTTGCAAAAGAACTACCAACCTCTATTTAGATGTTCATCTTATGATTAAGGACCCAGAGCGTTACCTAACCTCGTTCGCTCAAGCTGGCGCTTCCGGTCTGACTATCCATGCTGAAGCAACTCATCATTTGCACAGTGCTTTAGGCAAAATTAGACAATTAGGAATCAGTGTAGGACTAGCAGTAAATCCTTTGACTCACTTGGAAGTCATTAAGCAAGCGCTGCCTATGCTGGATGTAGTCCTGATAATGAGCGTTAACCCAGGGTTCGGTGGACAAAAATTCATCCATAATACTTATACCCGTTTAGAGAAAGTTAGAAGTTGGCGAGACCAATACAACCCTTCATGCCTAATTGAGGTCGACGGTGGGATTACACCCAATAATGCAGCCTCTGTGGCTTCAGCGGGTGCTGATATACTTGTTGCAGGAAGCGCTGTATTCAACAGATCCACAAATGCCACGGAAAATCTTGGCAGGTTCCATGAAGCTCTTAAACAAGCTGGTACCGACCTAATTCCCTGAATCGAGTTTGGCGCTGTTGAATAAGCTCGTTAGGCGTCAGGTCAACTAGCTTATCGATTTCTTCGATAATAGCTCTACCTACTAGTCTCATGGCCTCGTCAGGTTCTTTATGGGCACCGCCTATAGGTTCAGAAACCACCCGGTCAACAATTTCTAATTCGATAAGATCTCGAGCGGTAAGTCGAAGTGATTCGGCTGCCTTAGGAGCTTCCGCTGCATCACGCCATAAAATAGCTGCGCACGACTCGGGGCTAATTACCGAATAAATAGCGTTCTCTAGTATCAGCACCCTATTAGCAACCCCTATCGCTAAGGCACCACCAGATCCCCCTTCCCCGACTATGACCGCAACAGAAGGAACCTCTAATCGACTCATACGTTTAATGCTTTCAGCAATAACCCATGCTTGCCCCTGTTCCTCTGCGGCAACTCCCGGGTAGGCACCTGGCGTATCTATAAGAGTGATAACTGGCAATCTGAACTTGTCTGCCAGATCAAACATCCTGATGGCTTTCCTATAACCACTCGGATGTGACATACCAAAATTTCGTTGTATATTCTCTTTCGTATCCCTCCCCTTTTGTTGTGCAATTACAATCAAATTGCGTCCATCAAGCCTAGCTAAACCCGTAACTACCGCTGGATCATCACCAAGAATTCGATCTCCATGAAGTTCTTGAAAATCAGTAAACACAGTTTGCAAATAGTCAAAACTGGTAGGCCTTCCTGGTGCTCTTGCAACCTGAACACGCTGCCACCGTGAAAGACTAGAAAACGTCTCTACCTTTAAACGGTCAAGACGTCGCTCAAGAAGATCAATTTCTTCGGTCAAATCAAGTTCCTGGTCACTGGCGTAAGTCTTCATATCGCTGATCTTTATTTCTAAATCCTCGATAGGCTTTTCAAAAGACAGTGGCACGTTTAACCTCCGCCGACGGTTCACGTAGTCCACCCCGCAGCATACGGATATATATCGCCAATCTGTCTCGCAAATCACGACGTTGAACTACATCGTCCAACATGCCTTTCCGCAATAAAAATTCAGAACGCTGAAAGCCTTCAGGTAGTTCCTGCTTAATCGTCTGTTGTATCACCCTGGGACCCGCGAAACATATCAGGGCTCGAGGCTCCGCAAGAATCAAATCTCCCAAGGTAGCGAAACTAGCAGTTACCCCACCGGTCGTAGGATCAGTCAAAACGCTAATGAATGGTAATCGCTTCTGGGACAGCGCTTCGAGAACAACAGTAGTCTTTGCCATCTGCATAAGACTAAGAGCGCCCTCCTGCATTCTTGCGCCCCCTGAGGCCGTAAATACAACTAATGACCGGCCCTCGTCTACTGCTCGTTCCGCAGCTCGCACGAACTCTTCGCCAACGACAGACCCCATCGAACCACCCATAAAGAAAAAATCCATTACTGCTATCGCAATAGGCTCTGCATCTATTTGAGCTGCTCCTGTTACAATTGCATCCGGTCGACCAGCTTTCTGTTGAACTTTAGACATACGTTCGGTGTAAGTCTCAGTATCAACAAAAGCCAGCGGATCTTCAGGCATAACATCACCTGACCACCGTTGAAAACTTCCTTCATCTACAAGAAATTCAATTCGAGCTTCGACAGGCATACGATGATGGTGATCACACTCAGGACAAACGTAAAGGTTCCCAACCAGATCCTTCCGGTAAATCTGGGAGTTACAAGAGTCGCATTTCAACCACAGCCCAGCTGGGCTATTTTCATCATCCCCACGTGTCGGCCGGTTACGGCGGAAAAACCGTTCAAGCGCCAAGACCCAACCCCCCCTTCGAGGGTACTCTTTGATCTAACACGCCCTATTCTAGCAGCGTCCTAACAATCCTACCCAATACAACTTAAGTATCCACTTATTCCCCACTGCTGAGTTGTGGTTTTTCTCCGTCCTTGCACCTTAAAAACATATAATTTCAGCCTGACTAATCACCCTAGGTCTCTCCTCTAAGCATTATTCAGCTCTTTTTTGGGTTAGATCAGTGGGAACTCTGGGGTAGAGGTTGTAGAGTTACTGCAATGCGCAGTAGGCTTATAGATATGGCGTCCGCTAATGTTGTAATCATCACAAACGTCGGGCAGGGCTACGGACGGGCAGCTGCCTTTGCGTTTGGTCAAACTAGTCACGATGTAGTGTGCACAGATCCCGATGCTGACCTCGCCTCAAAAACTGCCGCAGAAATTGAATCACAAGGTGGTCGCGCTATTCCTATCCAAGCTAACATGTCAGTACAGTTTGATGTAACAAAAGTCTTTACAAAAGTTCGTGAGATATTTGGGGATTTAACTGGCGTGGTTCATACAGCAACCCAACAAAGCAATACTCCTTTCTGCAATCTCACTGAAACCGAGTTCAGAACTATACAGCAGGAAAACGTAATTAGTTCATTCTTAACTCTTAAGGCGGCTTCCGATTTGGGAAGACCGCTTTGGTTTGTTATAGTTGGTCCCCCAACTAGCTCTTCCGAACCTCATATGGTTTCGGTTAGGGGGGCCATGCAGGAGCTTTCAGCAGCAATTAATGGTCAAATTGCTTCAGTCAGGGTCAATCTCATCTTCCCGTCCAGAATTTCTTCGGACCCCAGACACGATGCTCGCCTTTCAAAAACTGCACTATTCCTTGGTTCTAGCCAAGCCTCCGGCATATCTGGTCAAATCTTCAATATTACCCTCCCAAAACGCCCCGAATTTAGTACTGAATTATCTCCTGAGGTACGAGCAGCCTTAGATGAGAGTGTCAGGCAAGACGATCTGGAAGCAACAATAGGTAACGATAATAATGTAGACGATACAGAACGGAATGGAAATAATTATTCAAAAACGTATGGACGAACATGGTCAGCCCACAAAATAAATCCAACGGAAACTATGCATGAGAGTGATTCAGAAGCGGGCAGTCTAGATAAAGATTTTGACCGAATTTTACAGTTTAACGACGATGACAAGACAACGTTCTAATATACCTATGGCGGCTAGCCTAGATAACATAGAACAATGAAGTGTCCTTACTGTTCATCCGAAGAAACTCGGGTAATAAACTCAAGACCCTCTGACGAAGGTGCAGCAATCAGGCGTAGGCGAGAATGCGATGACTGCCACCGTCGCTTCACAACCTATGAGCGAGCTCAGTTTGAGGCACTAATGGTGCATAAAAGGTCTGGCCGCCAAGAAGCTTTTAATCCAGATAAGCTTCTCGACAAATTACGCATGGCTTGCAACAAGCGACCAATCACCGAAAAGCAAATGCGTGAGTTTACTTACAGCTTCGAAGACGAGGTCCAGGTCCCTGAGATTGCTTCTGAGGAAATAGGCCTTCGAACCCTTAAGTTCCTAAAAATAAGGGACGGGGTGGCTTACATTAGATTCCTTAGCGTGTATCGAGACTTTGATAGCGTGGATCGATTCATTGAAGAAATACAACAACTTGGAGAAGACCCTTCTTCCTAACTTCCGCAAATCCCAATCAAAACTTTGGGCTATATTTCATGAAACAGGTTCCTTAAAAGAATTTTTGGGTTCAGGCGTAATCCAACCTATAAACTTATAAATCCCAGTGAACCGACGATCCTTCCCTCCCCTTGGTAACCAACAACCTGGCAGGCATTCTTTCTGTCAGGGCTTCAACATGAGTAATCACTCCAACCATCCTGCCTTCACGAGTTAGGTTTTCCAAAACTGCTGTGACAGCATCAAGCGTGATCCTATCCAGGGTCCCAAAGCCTTCATCCAAAAACAGAGCCCCAAGAGTTTTGTTTCCAGCGAGAGTATCAGATAGAGCTAGAGCCAACGCTAAGCTAGCGATAAAAGTCTCGCCACCAGAAAGGGTCCTAGCACTACGGTTCTCCCCAGGATTCCATGCGTCAGAAACATAGAATTCCCCATCAACCAATTGAAGATCGTAGCGGTCGTCAGTTACGTTCCTAACAATATGCGAGGCGCGTTTAGCGAGACGGGCCTGAATACGTGTCATTAAAAACTCCTGAAACCGATCCCCTCGAAGATCGAGGCTTAAAGTCCGGTAAATGTCAGACCGCTCTTGGGCCTTCGTTAAGCTTTTGCGAAGGTCCTTTGCTTTCAGAAATCGTTCTTCAAGATCCTGTAGTTCCCTTTCTATTCTTCCTAAAGCGTTCTGCGAGTCAGAAAGCTTAATAGCAACCCCGGTGGCCAATTGGCTATGCTCTTCATACTGCGCAATCTCAAATTGTCGACCGCCCCTTCTCTTTTCGACCTCCATAAGTCGAATTTCAGTTGCCTCTTTCTCACCCTGATAGCTATCTAACCTATTTTTGAGCTCCGCAATATTTTCATCCGAGAGTACAGCCTCAAAAACCGCTTCGGTCGAAACAAAACCGGCTTCCTTGATTGCCGCTAAATTCTGCCTCTCAGTGGAAGAAAGCTCGTCCGTTAATTCTGAAACTCTTCGACCATTCATTTCATGAGACATCCGGTTCCGTTCTACGTCTTGATTAGAGTTTGCTAGGGTTTCACTCGCACGATCTAATTGGAACTGAAGTTCATCCCGGCGGGAAATATACCTTGAATTAGCTGTTGCAGGATCTTCTCCACCAGTCCGCTTGTAAACCCACAACGCCAAACTTGCAAGCAGAGATTTGCGACGGTTTCGCAATTCCTCTTTAGGATCTCCGTCTAGGGCAATACCGGTGCTGGAAAAGGTTTCAGAAAGAGAATCAAGGGTTTTCCGTTTTTCACTGATCTCAGCTTCCAGGTCTTTCATTACAGATGTACGTTCTGCTAGACGGGTACGATCAATCTCTAGGGTAGCCTTTAACCCCCGATAGGATTCAAGCAAATCTTCTACCTTCTGGGCGGCCTTGTCCTTAGTAACCTTTAATTGGCCCGAGTCGGTTTCCTCATTAATCGGTATTTGTTTCACTAGGTTGCCACACACAGGACAAGAATCACCCAATTTTAAGTGGGCACATAGGTTAGCAGCACGGTTAGCATTTTCAGCTGCAGTGAAAGCCAATTCGGCTTCTCGCGCTTTCTCTCTAGCTTTGATTCCATGATTCTTAATTTTCTTGAGGTGCGGCTCTTGTTTAGAAATAACAACTTCTAAGCTACCTATAGCAGTCTTAATAGTCGAAACTTTCGCAGTAATATCCTCGAGGTCTGCTCTTAGACGAATAATTTCATCAACTCGTGCTTCTTGGCGTTGGAAAGCCTCCCAAGCTGCCTCCTGATACTCCTCAACTCCCTCTTTAGCCATATCAAGCGTTCCTCCACGAGCAATGAGACGCTCTGCGAAGGGTCCAGCCTCAGCGATGGCCATTAACCCCTTCTCTATTTCCGGCATTTCTCTAGAGCGCGCCTGCACAGATTCGGCTTGAGATCTCTTAGCCAGAACCAACGCCTCCTCCGCTACTAGTAAATCCTGGTGCGATTTATCAAGTTCGAATTTAGCAACTCCCAGACGTTGCTTAATTCCACCCATGTGTTGTACCTGAGGAAGTAGAGTCCTTGCAGCTAATGCCTGCTGGCATCGCTGAGATGCATTAGCCATTTCCGATTCTTTCTTAGCAAACCCTTCCAGGAGGTTCTCGAATCTTCTTTTCTCCTCCCAAATAACCTTCAAACCATGTAGTTCTTGTTGTTCAGCTGTAAGTTGTCTCTGTTGATCAGTGAGTTCTTCAACGCTGCTTACAAGCCTTTCACGCTCACCACGGAGCGACCTAAGAGTTTGAGGATTAGCACCAGAATAGTCCTCTTTTAAACGAGTGGTTATTGCCTGCGTTTCTGCCTCAGCCTCCCTTGCCCTCTCGCCAGCCATTGTCTGCATTTTTTCCACCGTATCAAGCCCCATCAATCGGGAAAGCAACCTTCGGCGTTTGCCAGCATCGCCACGTAAGAACTCGTGGAATTCTCCCTGTGGCAAAAAAACAGCCCGGGTAAAACCATCGAAATCTAAACCCACTACCGCCGATATTCTGTAATTGGCTTCACGTATCTTTTCGCTTTCTGGCAATTGCACCCAAGTACTATCTTCGGACAGTCGTTCTAGACGCACCTGACTCTGGACTCCACTCTTTTTGCGCGAAGCGTACCGGGTAACTCGATACGTCCTATCGCCACTACGGAACACGACTTGAGCAGTCATCTCGTTGACACCTGGACTCATCAAAGAGGCTGCTCGACCGCCAAGCCGGGCAGTCTCTCCATAAAGAGCGTATGTAAGTCCATCTAATAGGGTGCTTTTCCCCGCTCCTGTCGGACCAGCTATTGCAAATAGGTCTACCTCAAGTGCCTCAAAATCCACAACTGTAGTCCCTATAAAACAGGTAAATCCACGTAACTCTAATCTCAGCGGAATCATGTATCGTCCTCGTCATACACATTTTCGTGTAGCTCCTGAAACTCTTTAGCAAGATTTTCGGGTAAGTTCTGCTTCTTCTCGGCTTGGTAGTATTGTTCATAGGCTTCTGTTAGTGGCAACTGTTCGACGTCTATTCCTTGTTCTGCTAGATTGTCGGACTGAAAGAATTCAGTCTCTACAGCTATTACGTTCGGGAAGCCAGACAATATCCGCTCTTTTAAACCAGGCCTTGGAGAATCTAGTTTAATGGCTAACTTTAACCAACCGTCGAACTCCGTTATTTTAGGAGTTTCCTGGTCTAGGGTAGACAGATCAACCGAAATCTTCCGGAGTTTGCGGCCGCTACGTATCGGCACCTCATCAATAATCTCAGTAGGTTTACCCGGTTCAGCTTCTAGGAGTAGAACTGTCTTATTGTCTCCTTGTTCCCCAAAGTCGAGTTGAATTACGCTACCGGGATAACGTGCACGGTAGCTCGCCATACCTTGAACCGATTGCGCCTTGTGAATGTGGCCCAAGGCGACGTAATTAGCTGTTTCTGGCAACATATCAGCACCTAAGGTATAGCTCTCAGTACTGTGAAAGGCGTACTCGGAGTTCGCCATTGTTGCGCCATCCATCGTGGCATGCAACATAAGTAGATTGACGCTTTGTGGGTCAAAGTTACTAGTCAAGTTGTAAATCAACTTGCGCATACTGTGTTGATATCCCTCTCGGTGTTGGCCTGCATCACCCCCTAGAAGCTCTCCGACCCGCACTATGCGCCTCTCGGAAACGAAAGGTAACGTGGCTACCTGTAGAGCCTGTCCGTTAATCTCGGTTCGGAAGACTCCCCCGCCCCCAGCGACCCTGGGTTGCCCCACCATGTGAACATTAGTTAGTTTTAAAACACCACCAAAAGCATCAAGTCGCGCCGGAGAATCGTGATTACCAGCAATGACCACGCTTTGGATCCCCGCTTGCCCAGTGCGCAAGAAGAAGGAAAACACGGCTTCCTCTGCAGCAGCTCCAGGACTTTTCCCATCGAATAGGTCTCCCGCTACCAAAATGAGGTCTACTTCGGAAAGTAGGGCCACCTCAGCAATTTCAAGGAGTACTTCTGCGACCTCAGGCGTCCGATCGATTCCAAGTAACGACCGGCCGGCATGCCAATCAGCAGTGTGGAGTATCCTCACTCGACCAGTCTAACGTGCCCGTATGAAACCACCACTATTGCCAATAAATAATAGCCTCAGGTTTTTCCCGAACAGAAATCACAGAAACACCCTATTTGCCTACTCAAAAAGCATATGGTGAGTTCTGAAATTTTTCCATATTCGTAGATCAAAACTTTGTGTTTAGTCTTTCGAGGAAGCTGGAGTGGCACAAGGACCTGCAGTACGTTGCTAATCAGATCCAGTGAAGCCGTTCTGAATCTTTTTCACCTACCACTTTCTTGTGCCTCGTAATCAACCAAGAATGTCGAGCGCTTCTTCGTCCGAAACAAATGCGTCCACTTCTTTAGGTCGAGTTGCCCATGCTGGGAAAGGAAAAGTAAGCATCATTGGGCTAGGAACATCAGGTTGGTGCACAATCATGGTTCCTGGAGCCAAAATTGTTGACCGAAGGCGGAACCCTCCTGGCATAAATCGGTACTCTGGACGTTCTGCCTCAGCAGGATCAAGGCGTCCCACTACTCTTACAGCAGCGTTAGCAACAACCCTACGCTCCACCTGAGAAGCTGTTTGCTGAGCCCCAATCAGAACTACCCCGAGGCTTCTTCCTCGTTCCGCTATGTCTAATAGAACATCCTTGATGGGGCTTTCGCCTTCAGACGGTGCGTACTTGTTGAGCTCGTCAAGGACTATAAAGACTCGTTCCGAACGCCCAGCTTCTTTCTTGTCAAATATTTGCTTAAGGATAACGCCGACGGTAAACATCTGTGCTATTGGGTGCAATTGATGGATATCTACGACATGGACTTGTTTTGTACTATCAAATATGTCTGTTAATTGACGTCGCTCCAAAGTACGTAGAGCCAGGTCCCCTCGAATCAAGCGAGCCAAATGTTTACCTGCTCCCCTCAAGCGACGGATAAATGCCTCACGAGTTGCCTTGGCCTGATTAGCTGTCCAAGCTCTATCGCCGTCACCCTCGTTATCCATTAACAACTTGAACTCTAAAAAATCGATAAGGTCGCCGAACGTTTCAAGCTTTTCCGTAAGTCCTACATCATTGGACTCTGTTCCCTGATCATTAAAGCTTTCAGGACCAATATCCTCGTTAATCTGGATTGGGGGGCCGAGGTCATCCCCACCTAAGAATTGTTCAGGAGCCTCTGAAAACCGTTCAACTTCAATGTGGGGTCCACGCTGTTTTTCACTCAAACGATAAAGCCGTTCTTCAAGATGACTAACTAAGAAACCGAGATTGCTCATGGCATCGCGATCGGACAAAACAAAGGGAAGCATTCGTTCGTCCGCAAATTCATGCACAGTCCACACGTAAGGAGCCACCCCTTCACCTTCGCGCTGCTGAAGGTCAGGCATGAGAGCCCCACCTTTGGATGCTTCACGTGCAGGCGCATGCATCTGACAAAGTTCGAACGGCCTAGCAGGCAATCCCAGTAAATCGTAACGGGTTTGGTCGCTACGAGACCGCTCCTGCCAACGACCCTCTTCGGTCATGAGCCGTTGGTTGGGCTTATCTAAAAACATCAAGTCTTCTCCCTTGACGTTAAATACAACTGCCTTGGCTGAACCGCCATCCAGAACAGGTCTTTCAGGATTCTTAAGTTGGCGGGCGTTAAACATGCTATAAAGCAGGAATAGTCCATAACTCGTCTTTGTTGCGATACCAGAAATCCCAGAAATATTGACGTGAGCACCCTTTTCTCCACTTATAAAATCAAAGTTTATATACCCCGGATCGCCACTGCGAAGAACGCCAGCCGGAAAAGGCGCTTCCATGGTATCGAGGTATAAAACTTTCTCCAACGCCTCTCCTGTAGCCGCTAAGACGGTATCGCCGGGACCGGGTGGGAGAAACTCTTCAGGTTCAACACGAGAAACTAGCACGTGCGCAGCATATGAAATATTGGCTGGCAGAAGACCCTCAGCGACCAGTACGGTGTCGCCTTCGAATTGAATCCCTTCGAGTTTACGACGCACTTCATCCACGACACCGTAGAACTTCACCAAGGCACCCGACTTCGAAGGGTCTTCAACTTCAACATTTACAAGATCGTCAAGCTGTACCTTGACTGACTCGTTGACAGCGAACCAAAACTGGAGTGGGGTCGCGTCCTCGGAGCCGAGGACAATCCCAATCGCCTGTTTTGTACTCACGCTACGCCGCTAGAGGTAGAAAGGAAGCGTGTAATTCGGCGTCGAATCAATTCTGGATTGCCCATTCGTCTACGTAATTCCTCCTCAAGAGCCCGGACTGGGAGCAGTTGCTGTGGTGCACGGGGGTCTTGATGTTGCCTGGTTGCAAAGTGAGGTAACACAGAACAGCTCCAATCAGCTATAGCAGCAGCAGCCTCAACTGTATTATCTGGATTTGGACCAGCAAGGGCCTGAAGACGGACCATACCTGCAAGACTAAAGAACCAAGGATTCGGGTCCCTCAAACGTAAAAACCACTCAAATCTTTGATGTTGAGGATTTGCACTTCTTAACAAATATATCGGGGATCGTTGTCCTTCTTCGAGTTTTCGCACAATTTCAAGTTGCGCATCCCCAATCTTTAACTCGTGGATTGACTTAATATAACCGATCAAATTAGGTTCTGAAGCCAACAATGGCCTTGGCCCATCACAAATTACAAAAGCATTAGGGTATTGGGTGACCAGTCTGGCTGCTAGTTGCGCTTCAGCGTCACGCATTTCGGCCTGAAGGCGCCGTACAACTGCATCAGGGTCCCGTTCGTTGGTACTAACCACCCGGTACCGCATGTCCCCTAAACTGTGTATTCCCGTTTCCGGCAAGGAAAGGTCTTCGTAGCCTTGCCCTCCACTCAAAGCACATATACGTTCAACTTGGAAGGCATCAGGATAGGTAGCAATTTTCAAATCTGACACCACTGCCCCGACTCCGTAACTTCCTAGAGCCCCATAAACAAATTCGTCACCGCCATCTTCCAGAAAAACTCGAGCCTCAATGCGTCGGCTCCCATCTAAGAATACTAACGCCGTAGGCTCAGCAGGGTTGATCGGTTTGAGCGGGATCCAATCCTCTTCTTCTCGCTCGACCGAAATATCAACTGCGTCCACCGTATCGGAAACACTTTCATTAGCTTGAAATGACGATTGGTACTCGACTGCCCATGGGTCTAAACGCAATTTCATTTTCTACTCAATCATACCCCACCAATTCGCATAATATTAAGTAACTGCCGTAGGATAGCCCCCAATTACCAGTGAGATTACCTTTACGCTCAGCCAACCGTATGCTAAACTCGCGTCTGGCTTGATTTCTACGCAACGATTTATCGTGTGGGTATTTATCAAAGCCGATCCCTTAAGGACGTGACGGACGTGAAGACGTACTTTCCCCAAGAACCCCATAACGACTGGTTACTGGTTGATGCTAAGGACCAAACAGTTGGTCGCCTCGCAACTCAAATCGCACAGTTCCTGCGTGGCAAACATAAGGTAGATTACACTCCCAACCAACCGGGAGGAGATTTCATAATCGTTATTAACGCTAAGAAAGTTGTATTCACTGGGGCAAAGCTAGACAAGAAAATCTACACTCGGTACAGTGGTTACCAAGGTGGCCTCAAAGAAATAAAGGCGCGCGACATGCTTCAAAAGCGTCCTGAACGAGTAATTGAACGTGCTGTTTGGGGCATGCTCCCAAAAAATCGTCTTGGCAGAAAATTGATTCGTCGTCTTAAAGTGTATGCTGGATCAAATCACCCACATCAAGCCCAGAAACCCGTGGATATGGAGCTTAGCTGATGAAAGAACAATACTATGGAACTGGCCGTCGCAAAGAAGCAGTGGCTCGTGTGTTTCTCCGCGCTGGCAATGGACGAATCATTGTTAATGGCAAGGATTTCCAAACCTATTTTAGAGGTATCCTGGCTGCCGTTCAGGCGCTGGAACCTCTCAAGGCAACCAACACCGCAGGTAGATATGATGCCTTAATCACTGTGGCTGGCGGTGGCCCTTCCGGCCAGGCGGATGCCATTAAACTTGGAGTAGCACGAGCACTCTTGAAATTAGACCCTGATTTCCGACCCACCCTTAAGCAAGGAGGGTACCTCAAGCGAGACGCCCGAGTGGTGGAACGTAAAAAGTACGGCCTACATAAGGCTAGACGTGCCCCCCAATACAGTAAACGATAGACTGGACCAGCCCAAAATCGGATACGAGTGGAGTCCGGGATCGAGAACCTAGAATTACTGGCATAACAATAGTTCCCAGGATTATTTTCACCTCAGTCATAATGAGCCTAAGATCAAGAATTCCCCAAATCCGTCAATATGACCAGGTAGAAGTAGCAAACCCTCTTAATCAAACTCCCACGAACTTACCTTGAGTTCTTTGCAAGCGATAATTCTCGGTTTCGTACAGGGCCTGACAGAGTTCCTCCCTATATCCAGTTCAGGCCACCTTGTTCTCGTCAACTACTATCTTGGTTGGGGAAAGTCGCTTCCTCTCCACGTTGATATAGCAACCAATACGGGTACACTCCTAGCGGTTATTGTCTTCTTAAGGCGAGATGTGTATTTTGCTGTAACGGGTTTTTTCTCAGGCCTTAAATCTCCTCGGGGCAGAACACAAGAAGGATGGGCTCTTGCAATCCGAGTGCTCTTAGCTTCTATCCCGACGATTTTTCTTGGTCTCGGCCTAAGAGAGGTTTTCGAACAACTTAATTCTCCGATTCCAGTTTCGTTTGCCCTAATTATTACAGGGCTTTTCCTCTGGTTCGCACCATGTTCTGGCTCGAAAACCAAGGTGGGTAATCTAACTATTTTTGACGTTGTATTTACTGGGGTGGCCCAAGGCCTGGCAGTTATCCCTGGGATATCACGATCTGGCATAACTATATCTGCATTACTATCCCGAGGCGCTTCTAATGAACTAGCCCCGCGCTTTTCTTTTATGATGTACTTGGTAATCTCCCTTGGTGTAGCGGTTCTAGGCCTTTTTGACCTACCAAAAGAAATCAGACTAGGCTCCCTTACGCTAATGACACTTACGTCATTCGTGACAGGTTACATTGCCCTATACTGTTTGTTCGCTGTGTTGCGGCGCGGAAAATTCCGCTGGTTTGCTCCTTATCTTTGGTTACTAGCGACCTTTACTTTACTTTGGAACTTCCTCTCTTAAGGTAGTCGCGACAAACGTACCTAACGTCCAGACGACCCCAAGGCATGCCCAACCTGAGCTACAATGCTTCCTGTACCTAGCCTAACGTCCTATGACCTGGGCTCTATTCCATCGGAGGCTCCTAGCATGACTGTCGTGACTCGAATCGCTCCCTCTCCAACCGGTGACCCCCATGTTGGCACCGCGTACGTTGGTCTTTTTGACTATGTCTTGGCAAAACAAGGGAACGGCCGATTCATATTTCGACTTGAAGATACTGACAGACAGCGTTACGATCCTAACTCAGAACGACGGATCTTGTCCGCTATGGATTGGCTTGGTTTAACCCCAGATGAGGGACCTGAGGTTGGTGGAAATAATGGCCCTTATCGACAGAGCGAGCGACTCGATTTATATCGAAATCATGCAGAACTCCTCCTCGAATCTGGTTGCGCATATAGGGCCTTTGAGACTGACGATGAGCTTGAATCTATGGCCCACAAGCAGAAACAACTTGGCCAACCCCAAGGCTATGACGGCCGTGGTAGAAACCTGGCGCGTAATGAACAAGAAAGAAGAGCTACTGAGGGAGAGCCGCACGTAATACGCTTTAAGGCGCCAGACGAAGGAGAAACAAGATTCATTGATAGCTTGCGTGGCGAGATTTGCTGGCCTCATACAGAAATTCGTGACGCCGTTCTGATAAAGAGTGACGGTTATCCTACCTATCACTTTGCAGTAGTAGTTGACGATCATTTAATGGGAGTGACTCACGTCGTTAGGGCTGAAGAGTGGATTTCCAGCACAGCACTACATATTCACCTTTATCGCTCTTTCGGCTGGCAACAGCCCGAGTTCCTACACCTACCTTTATTACGTAACCTTGACAAAAGCAAAATAAGTAAGCGGAAAACCGATACAAGCCTTGAGTCTTATCGCGAACAAGGAATAATCCCGGAAGCCCTTTTAAACTACCTAGCGACGCTTGGGTGGAGCATGCCCGATGGCCGTGAATTCTTTGGAATACACGATATGATTGAGCATTTCACTCTTAAAAGATTATCTCCAGGTGAACCTATTTTCGATTCAAAACGTTTACGTCACTTTAACGCTAAATATCTCAGAGAGATCTTCTCTTTAGAAAACTTGGCAGTTCGGGTCGAACCACTGTTTGTCAAGGCAGGATACAAATGGTCCGACGAAGATTATCTTCTCGATGTTATTGATGTTCTCCGACCCAGAACTGAAACTCTAATCGATTTCGTAGACCAAGCGCGTTACTTCTTTGACAGTGGTTTTCCTTATGAGGATGATGCCCTTAAGCGATTATTCGCCGGACAAAAGTACCTGGAGGACCTTGAGCGACGGTTATCGATACTGGAATTTTATGATTACGATAGTATCGATGACCTATTACGAGACTATGTTCAGTCCCAAGCCGTAAGCATGAGCAAGGTTTTACAACCGCTTAGAGCAGCTTTGACGGGCCGTAGTCAAGCCCCTGGTGTCACTGATTTATTAACAATTCTTGGTAAACAAACAGCACTTGGACGCATTAGCCGTGCTTTGCAAGTAATCAACGCCGGGCTCTTAGACGACCGCCCCCAAAAGGAAACAGGCTCTAATGACCCTAAAAAGAAGGCAAAGACTGCTGATCAATGAGCTGGTTTTCTCGATTAACAAACGGGCTCAGTAAAACACGTAAGGGCCTATTTTTCGATTTCCCCTCGTCCTCAAAAACATCACATGTGGATTGGGATTCTCTTGAATTTTCCCTGATATCTGCTGATGTTGGTATGGAGTTGTCAGACGAAATAATCAACGACACCAAAGCCAATCTTGAGGACGGGACCCCTTTTCAAAGCGCCTTAGAAAAAGCTTTGTTGCACCAACTAGAACCACCTGGAATTAGACATAAGTTACGTCAGGTTGGTTTCAATATTGACGTCACTAGGAAAGTTGTTGAACCTAAAGGCCAAGTGATAATGGTAGTCGGGGTCAATGGGGTAGGCAAGACAACCACAATAGCCAAACTTGCACACTACTATCGTAATCTTGGACGTTCTGTAATGTTTGGGGCAGCTGACACCTTTAGAGCAGCGGCATCTGCTCAACTTGAATTTTGGGGAGACAAACTTGACATATCAACTATTACGGGGGGGCACGGAGGAGACCCTGGTGCTGTTGCTTTTGACGCTGCCACTGCTCGTAAAGCCAATGGCAGCGACTTGCTTCTCGTCGACACTGCTGGTCGCCTACATACGAAACACAATTTAATGGAAGAATTGAAAAAGATTCATCGTGTAATAAGTAAAGTTGAAGATTCTGAACCAGCTGATGTTTGGCTAGTGCTCGATGCGATAACAGGGCAGAATGGTTTGGAGCAGGCAAAGAGGTTTCACCAGGCTATCCCCCTAACAGGAATAATAGTGACTAAGCTTGATGGTAGCGGAAAGGGGGGTGTTATTGTCCCTATTGTCCGCGATTTACATGTGCCTATTAAATTCATCGGTATCGGAGAAACTCTCGATGACCTACAACCGTATGATGCAGCTTCCTACGTTAAAGCCTTACTGCACCGACCTGATCACACAACCTAATTTCAGGCCCGAATCATAAACCTCAACCTGGATCTACTATTTACTAATAAGTTAGGCGAAACGAATAATTCCAAACAATAGGCAGAATAAATGGTTTGTCTGCAAGCGTGAGCTTACACCTGTTGCTTTGTGTATTCGGAAGGGTGACAGAGAGAATCATGATTCTCTCTGTCACCCTTCTTTAGAAGAGGGGATTTGAGAATAAACTTGATGCTTAATAACGGTGCTAACTAAATTCATTTGCAGAACCAACCTATGTTATTGGTTACCTATTCTCTACTTGTGATACCATCCACCGCTCTCCAGTAAACTGTGCTATGACAGGTTTTCTCCTCGCTACAGCCACCGCAAAGGAAGCGAGTCTTCTGTACAGCATAATCAAGTTAAAAGAACCTGCAGAATTGTCTTTTGGAAAGGGTTTTATAGGCCGACTTGAAAGTTTAGAACTCTTTGTTCTGCACCATGGCGTTGGCAAGGTGAATGCTGCTGCTGGGCTTGCGCTTGCAATCAAACAACTAAATCCAAGAGGGGTTATTCAATTTGGGATTGGGGGAAGCTACCTAGGTACATCTCTGAATGTCGGACAGGTTGCCCTAGCTAGTAGAGAGATACATCTTGATACTGGTGTTCGTGGAAATAATGGCTGGGAAGACATGTCAAGCATTGGAATCCCCCTATCTGGGGGGAATCCTCCCCTCTATAACGAGTTTCCAGTTGATCCTTATTTAACTTCTGTAGTAGCCGACAGCAACAGTTTAGCTACAGTAACTTTTGGAACTTCTGAAACAGTAACTGGTACGTTAGAAGAAGCAGCTTTCCTTAAAGACCGCTTCAAAGTCTCGGTAGAATCTATGGAAGGCGCTGCTGCTGCTCAAGTATGTCATGAGCTTGGAGTGCCTTTCGCAGAATTGCGTGGGATTAGCAATATAGTAGGAGAAAGAAAGCGAGAAGCCTGGGACATACCAGGCGCAATTAGTGCCGTGAACGGGGCTATGGTAAAAACATTATCGTGCCTGGCCCACGAAGGGAGTTAAAGTGATTGACTTACCAAATTGGGTATTCTTCATAGCTATAGCTGTTATTTACATAGCTGGGCACCTCCGAGGTTTACCGTCTGAGGATCAAAACCAAATTACTGCCAAATGGCGATTACCCATACGTATTGCCTCTACCCTGCTTCTTATCGTTGCTTTACTACTAGTGGTAGACAATAAGGACAATTTGTTGGTTGTTATCCTTTTTGCTGCGCTAGGTTTCGGCAGTGGCTATCTTAATGGAAGAGCTATGGACATGGCAAAAATTCGGGCTCTTCGAGGCAAACAACAAACGAATGAGCCTGACAACACATCTGAACATGAAATAGATAAAACAGGTAATGAATCAACTCAAAAATAGACTTGAATAGCCTTCCAATTAACTAAATTGGACTAAGGTATACTTTCTAAATGTCATTAAAGTCTGGGCTAGAACTGTTGAAGCCTGCCCGTCTCGGTAAATACGGTGTTGGTGCGTTTAATACCACTAACATGGAGATTACGCAGGCTATTATTGAAGCTGCCGAAGAATCCAAAAGCCCTGTGATTTTATCTCTTTCAGAAGGCGCGCTTAAATACGGAGACAAACAATTGGTGGACATCGTTAAAACGATGGGTGAAGACGCCTCCGTTCCAGTAGCGATTCATTTAGATCACGGTTCATCCTATGAATCGTGCATTAAAGCTCTACGTTACGGTTTCACATCGGTGATGATTGATAAATCGCATGAAGATGAAGAAGTCAACATTGCCGAAACTAAAATTGTGGTGACAGCTGCACACGCTGTTGGAGTTACTGTAGAAGCAGAAATTGGTCGTCTCGGTGGCGTTGAGGAACATATAGTAGTATCTCAGGAAGACGCGCTGCTTACCAAACCCGATGAAGCTGAACGGTTTATATCTCGCAGTGGAGCTGATTACCTCGCCATTGCAATAGGCACTTCCCATGGAGCAAACAAGGGGATTGGCCGACCTTTTATAGACCACGACCGAATTAAAGAAATTGCCCTAAGGTTACCCAACCCACTGGTTATGCACGGAGCTAGTGGGGTGCCTAAAGAGATAGTCAGTAGACTCAACAATGCGGGTGGTTCTCTGAAAAATGCTTCAGGCATCTTTGAAGAGGACGTTCGCAAGGCAATAACGCACGGTATCGCTAAAATAAATACTGATACCGATTTACGCCTAGCTTTCACTGCGCGATTACGAGAGGTTTTGGCTGATAAGGCTGATGAATATGACCCACGCAACCTTATTGGCCCCGCCCGGGAAGAAGTAAAGAGTATGGTGAAAAGTCGACTTAAACTATTTGGCTCTACTGGAAAAGCTTAGATAAGAAAACCTAGGGCTAACACAGTTAGAATAACCAACGTCCAAGAGGCTTTATCTCCAAAAAAGCAAGACTAAGAAGTAACCACGGCCCAACCTGGAAACCGATTTTATCGTCTAAAACCAGGATCTAAATGCGGTTATAGTTTCTGACTATAGGTTATCTCTGTCAGATAACTTGCGAATTGGGTCAACATAAACGGTTTTCTGGTGACTAAAGTGCACGCTTCCTTTTGGCATGCCTTTAACCCGCCACACATTTTTCCTCAAAGCGTAATCTACAGCTACATTCTCGGAGTTACGGGCTTGTGAATACCCTGCTGCCAAGGAGGCAGCTATAAGGATCGTATCAAATGGCACCTCTTTATTCTTAGCTTGGATCAGAACATGTGAGCCTCGATACCCTTGAACATGGAGCCATATATCCAGACTCTTACCAAGCTTGAAAGTAATTGCGTCGTTCTCGGTAGCATTACGTCCGACTAGAATATTTAAACCACGGGGTGATACAAATGCAAGGCCTGGTGACTGCTTACGATAGATGGTTACCCTATTTTGAAAACCCTCCAACTCAGCTTCAAGGGCTTCCACGGGCAAGACATCCAGATTTTCAAGGAACTCCTTGATTGATTCGCGTTCTTTTTGTAAATCCTGCTCAAGCTTCTGCGCTTGTGCGAGTCTATCTCGCCGCCTTTTGACCGATGCATAACGAATCTGAGCATTCTCTACAGGACTTATCCGAGCATCTATTAAGAAGGTTCTCTCCTCTCCCTCAAAATCAATCAAAGTCACACTATTCGCCCCCTCAGGAATCGTTTGTGTATAGGCCATAAGCAGATCTGCTTCCTGTTTAATTTGACCTCCGACCTTAACTGCTTTGCGAGCCCGATCAATATCCGAAAGCCTACGCTCAATGACGGTTAAACGTTTAAGCTGCTCCTTTTCAACTTTCTGCCTAGCCCGATGATGCCGTTCACTTTCTCTTCGTATCGAAAGTTTTGGCATTTCAATTACTTGATTAATAATATCTGTTGGGTTTTTTGCAAGAATCTTGAGGTATGAGACCACTTTTTTGAGAGAGTCCTCCTTAAGCTCGTCTATGGTGGAAATCCCTACAACCCTACCTAGGACCTCTGTTAGATTAGGACCTATGCCGTCAACTATGCTTTTTACATGCTTTAGGCTTTTGCCACTAAGCGCCTCTGTCAACTCCTGAGAAGAAGAATGAATCGGATTAAGTTTTTTGTAAGGCGGAGGGAATGCATACCTAATTCCACGACCCAGTTGCCTGAAACGATTTTTATCTATGTCAACATCCCGAGCAACTCCAAGGATCGTCCTATTCTCATCAATTAGAACAAGATTACAATTACGGCCTGTCAACTCCACCACGAGTTGTACTGGGGGAATAGGCACAAAGCCAGTCTCTGCAGAAAAAGAAAGAACAACCACTCGATCTAATTTTTTTTGTGCAGCCGAAATTAGACTTCCACTAGCCTTAGCCCGCAATAACTCCTGAAAACCAGTCTGATACTTTCCTCGTTTCGCCATATCGCAACTGACTGTCATTTCTGGGTGCGGGGGCTTTATCCATAACCACAAACTAGTATCCCCCATAGACAGCACAAATGTTTGAGGATCAGGGAAGCGCCATGAGCTTTCCTTGCTAGGGAGAATTCCCTTCAAGCGATCAAGCTTCTCTGCAATCAGTAGGCCTTCTATAATGACATCACCTGCTTCCAGTCACTTGAGGATATGTTTATCAAAAGACTGCTAACTAGTTCTAGGGCCTTAGGCTTTAATAAGACGAGATTGCCCGCATATCTGAACCACGGTTCCCTTACTTCTTTCAGGATAATCTAAATTGGTGAGCTTGTAGTTATTGGGCCCACGCTGTGTCCTGGGTGATTACTTAAAGCCGAGGCCAGTCAAAGTTTGGTGACAACCAACATAAGTCTGCCCTTGTATAAACTAAGTTCCCTCTGGTTGCTTTATAAGATTCATTCAACCCATTTAACTTCTGTAAAAACTTTAAAAGATATAAAAAGCTATGTTTATGGCCACTTAAACCGTCCCTAAGTAAACCACCTTGGTACTAAATATGTGGTTTGGTTCTCAATTAACCTTTTGATAGTTTCTTCTGAGCTGGGATTGCGCTAATTCAATATAACGGCTTAATGTCAGATGCCATTCATTACTGGGATCGGTGTATTCTATAGCAGCCTCAGCGTGTTGAAGCAAGCGGGGGGCAGCCTTCGATCCAATTTGAGCAAATACATCGGCAAGCATCTGTTGCGCCCCGACCCAGTCGGGGCTGCCTTTTTTAGAAGCACTTGCAGCTTTTTCATACCATGTCGCGGCGTCTTCGTACCGAAAACACTCAAATGATATGTTTCCCAAACAAAAACATGCTGCCGCAGTAGCACCGTTATCTAGGGCACGCCTAGATATTGTTTCTGCTGCCTCATAATCTCCACTTCTAAACAGAACCTCGGCTAAGCCAGCAAATACCTCTACGCGACGGGCATAGCTAGGATCAGAAAGAATGTCTTCGTAAACAAGTTGAGCCTCTGCGTAACATTTAGATTCGGTGAGAGCGTGAGCCTGTTCATGGAGGGCTATGGTCCTATTGTCACCTTCTGAAAGTTCAACTGCTTCAGCAAAAGCCTTGACTGCTTCCTTAAATCTACCCAGAGTCATTAAGACCTGTCCGATGGCGTAGGCGATACTAAATGCCGTTTCTCTAGCTAATCCTCTAATCATATACCCCTCTAAAAGAACTTCTAGGGCCTGATTAGGATTATTATTTTCAAGATGAATGCGGCCAAGGAGGTACCGTTTTACAGCAAATTCTTCGTTATCCCCAAGCACCTCGTCATTAACGTCTTTGAGGGTAGTTAGAGCCCCCTGATGGTTGGCTGTCTCAAATTGGCAACTAGCGAGATTAATACGTTCTGATTCTCTTTCGTAGCCCTCAGTAAGGGCCACCGCTTGCTCAAAGCAATGGATAGCCTGTTCAAACTTACCAAGCTTCTGTTGAGCCTGACCAAGTCGGGACCAACGCCGCCAGTCCAGGTGCCTTGGAAGTGTTGTAGCACCGAGCAAATCAAGGATCACGGCTGCGCTCTTGTTACCATCAACAGCAAGCAAAGCGCAGGCTGCATGATACCCAGCTATAGGATCTTCAAGAACAGAAATCTCTCTTATGCCTAGCTTAACTTCTCCTAATGATTCACCACGATAAGCAGCAAATTCCCAATAAAGCGCTTGATAAAGAGGTTCGTGCACAATAGTCTGATCTATCCCAACTGCAGTCCTAAGTTCCAACGCGCCACCCTCGATGCCTTCTTCCTCATAAAGGGCATAAAGTGCGGCAAGATGCAACCGATAAGTTGCCTGGAACGTTAAGTTTCGCGGCCGTTTCGCAACAGTCTCTAGAAGGGCAAAAGCCGCCTCATATTCACCCTGCGCAAGGGCCTTATGGGTCGGTCCCAATTCAGCCAAAGGCGATCGCCTGAAAAGCATTCTTAAAGCTACCACGGGCCCCCCGGGGGTAAGATGTTAAACGTCCTACACCCGAATAAGGGGGCTATTACACACTCAAACAGGAATCTTTAGGTTAGCCCTAATTTTCAATTAACTGCCATTAGGCCTCGGACATTAAACTGCAATCCCTCAGAAGTAGCTTCTAAATTGACATGCTGCCCCTCCTGCAACTCTCCACTAATCAGCATTTTCGAAAGAGGAGTTGCAACAGTTTCTCTAATTGTTCTTTGGAGAGGCCTGGCTCCAAATACAGGATCAAATCCCAACTTGGAAAGATATTCTAAGGCAAAAGGAGAAAGGTGTAAATCGATACGTTTCTTAGCTAATCTAGACCTAATCTTTGCCAGTTGGATCTCTGCGATAGCTGAGACCTGTTCTTGATTTAGAGCGTGGTAGACAATTATGTCGTCTACTCGATTAAGAAATTCCGGAAGAAAACGCTTTTGCAAAAGCCCCACGGCAGTCTTACGTATGTCCTTATGATCAGCCCCACTATGATTGGCTGCGAGAATCTCCGGACTCCCAATATTGCTCGTCATTATCACCACAGTGTTACGGAAATCTACCGTACGACCTTGGCTATCGGTTAGCCAACCTTCGTCAAGAAGCTGTAAAAGCGCATTAAACACGTCAGGGTGTGCTTTTTCGATCTCGTCAAACAAAATTACGCTATACGGCTTCCGGCGAATAGCCTCCGTAAGTTGGCCACCTTGCTCATAACCAACGTAACCTGGAGGAGCTCCTATTAGCCGGGAAACAGCGTGCTTCTCCATATACTCTGACATATCGATTCGAACAATGTTGTCCTCAGAATCGAACAAATTTCGGGCAAGAGCCTTAGCCGTTTCAGTTTTTCCTACGCCAGTGGGACCCAAAAAAATAAAAGACCCGATGGGTTGAGTTTCATCAGATAGCCCTGCCCGCGAACGCCTAATAGCGTCTGCTACTGCCGAAACAGCCCTATCCTGACCAATCACCTGGTGATGTAGCTCTTCTTCGAGACGAAGGAGCTTCGAACGTTCAGCCTCAACAAGTCTTGAAACAGGAATGCCGGTAGAGCGCGCCACGATCTCGGCAACTGCATTTTCACGAACTTCAAGACTAAGATATTTTGCTCCTTCAAGCTTAGAAGACAATTCGCTAAGAGAGTCTTGCAATTTAGGAAGGTGACCGTATCGAAGTTCAGCAGCTCTATTTAGGTCGTAATCTCTTTCAGCGGCTTCAATCTGAGTACACACGCTATCTAGATTTTCTTGGGTGATTCTTATTTGCTCTAAAACCGCTCGTTCTGATTCCCAATCAGACTGACCTTTATCAATAATTACCTCCAATGCCTTTAATTCGCCTTCAATCAGATTGACCCGATTTTTACTGTTAGCGTCATTCTCCTGGTTGAGCGCTTTATGTTCGACCTGAAGTTGTAATTTCTGGCGTCCCAAGCGATCTAACTCTTCAGGGAGGCTATCCATCTGTACTCTGATTCGGCTAGCTGCCTCATCGATAATGTCGATTGCCTTATCCGGCAGTTGCCTATCAGCTAAATACCGGTGCGACATTTTTGCCGCTGCAATGATCGCAGACTCGCTGATTCGTACTCCATGATGAACCTCGTATTTCCCCTTAACTCCACGCAAGATACTAATTGCCTCACTCACAGAAGGTTCGTCGACAATAATTGGCTGGAAGCGACGTTCAAGAGCAGCATCTTTTTCGATCTTACGGTACTCATTGAGAGTCGTTGCACCAAGCAAACGCAGAAGACCGCGGGCAAGTGGTGGCTTAAACATATTACCAGCATCGACAGATCCTTCAGATTTGCCAGCATCAACTATTGTGTGTAACTCATCTATGAAAAGAACTATTTCGCCATTCGAGTCTACAGTTTCTTGAATAACCGACTTTAACCTCTCCTCAAACTCACCACGATACTTAGCCCCGGCAAGGAGGCTACCCATATCCAATTGGATAATCCGCTTTTCTTGTAACCCGTCGGGGACATCTTTATTAATAATTCGTTGCGCAAGACCTTCTGCTATAGCTGTCTTCCCCACGCCTGGTTCCCCAATAAGGACTGGATTATTTTTTGTCCGACGTAAAAGAATCTGAACAGCACGCCGTATCTCCTCGTCACGCCCAATAACAGGATCTAGCTCGCCGTCACGTGCTCGTTGGGTTAAATCCACTCCATAGATGGAAAGTGCCTCTACCTCCGGAGCACCAGATCGGCTGTCTATCTTTTTTCCATCGCGTAGTAGTAACGCTGTTTCTAAGAGATCGCTCCCAACTGGTACTGGAATGATTGCAGTGATTGACTTCCACACTGAAACCAACAGATTGTCAACCTCAATGTGCCTGTCTCCCCAAGAGATAGCTAGCCCCTCAGCCTCTTGAAACACAGATGCCATCTCGGGTGCCATATATTGCTGGTCACAGTTAGATACTCTTGGCAATTCATTGATAAAGGTACTAAGTGCTTGGCGACTGTTATCCAGGTCACCGCCAGCATGCACAAAGACCTTCGCCGCTAACCCCTTTGAATCAGAAAGTAGCGCCGCTGCCAAATGAGAAGCCGTAATAACCTGGTGGCCACGTGTCCGGGCCATGTTCTGAGCATCCAGCAAAGCCTTGAGAGCTGCTTCTGTCAACCGATCATTGTTCATACCACTATTATGTTACCTGAGTCTAGTCTTGTCAAGTTTAATGCGTGTGGCGACGATAAAGCATTTCTATACGGTCATTAGGCTTGGTCCCAAACTAACTAAGTGTCAGTCAGACGAGCTCTACCTCCCCCCTTAGCTACTGCTGGGGCGCTATTCGCTCAGCGCCCCAGCTAATCCAAATCTTCAAATCCTACTTAAGAGTTGTGTATTTACGCCCTCAGGCAAAACGATTTACCTGCTAAACAGTACCCGTATTAGCGGGCTCTTTACCTGTCTCCCTCTAAGCTGAAAGTGAGTCTTTAAATTCAGAGACAAGTTCAGCAATGGTCGACTTAGCATCTCCGAAAAGCATTCTCGTATTGTCTTTAAAGAAAAGAGGATTTTGTACGCCAGAAAACCCTGGACTCATAGATCGCTTCAAAACAAAAACGGTTCTGGCACTATCTACGTTAATAATAGGCATGCCGAACAAAGGACTCGCCTTATCCTCTCGTGCAGAAGGGTTAACCACGTCATTAGCCCCAATCACTACCGCAACATCTATCGTATCCATAGTGGGGTTGACATCTTCAGGCTCTACAAGCTGTTCATAGGGTACATTTGCTTCTGCGAGAAGCACATTCATATGCCCTGGCATCCTACCTGCCACCGGGTGGATTGCATAACGCACATCTGCCCCATTACTCTGCAAAAGATCAGCCAACTCTCGAACAGCATGTTGAGCTTGAGCTACTGCCATGCCGTAACCTGGTACGAAAACAACACTACTTGCCGCCTCAAGGATAAAATAGGCGTCCTGATTGGTCAAAGGCTTCACTTCACCTTCTACCTGTTTAGAAGTGCTTTCAATCACAGCCCCAAAACCACTGAAGAGTACATTTGCCAAAGATCGGTTCATACTCTTGCACATAATTCGGGTGAGTATTAAGCCGCTGGCACCTACAAGAGAACCCGCAACAATCAATACGTTATTCCCAAGAATGAATCCAGCAGCACTTGCAGCTAACCCAGAATAGCTATTCAACAAAGAGATAACGATTGGCATATCCGCTCCACCAATCGGTATCACGGCTAAAACGCCCAAGAGAAGAGCGGCTCCAATGATTACGAGGAATAGAGTCCCGTTTACTCCGGGCTCCAATATGAATAGAACAGCAACTACCCCAACTCCAACTAAAATTAGGGCATTGACAATCTGCTGACCGCGATAGAGAATAGGCCGCCCAGTTATCCATCCAGCTAACTTACCTAAGGCTACCAAGCTTCCCGTAAACGCAACGCCACCGATGAGGACAGTGAGGACTACAGCAGTAACGGTGAAGGTAGCAACTTCTGGATTGCGCAAATACTCAGCCCAACCAACTAAGAGACTAGCCAACCCTCCTGAACCGTTGAACAGGGCCACCATTTCTGGCATTGACGTCATCTGTACTGTGCGGGCAGCAAAAACCCCAATCGCCCCACCAACGACGATCCCAACAATTATCCACGTAAAGTCTAGACCTCCCACCAAGAGAGTAACTACAACTGCTAGGAACATACCGATCGCCGAGATCATATTTCCTCTGCGTGCTGTTTCGGCTCGGCCTAGCATCTTAAGGCCAAAGATGAAAAGTACTGAAGCGACAATGTAGGCTAGATTGACTAGAAAGTCCACTGCTACCCCTTCTGACCGGTTCGGAACATGCTTAGCATCCGATCAGTAACCAAATAACCACCAATGACGTTAACCGTCGCGAACACAATAGCCAAAGTGCCAAGGACCGTGCCGAAAGACCCACCCAAACCTGAGGCAAGTATTGCTCCAACAAGAGTGATGCCGCTTATAGCATTAGACCCAGACATTAGCGGGGTATGAAGCTGAGACGGAACCTTAGTGATTAGCTCAAGGCCAAGAAAGATGGCTAAAACAAATATAAATAAAAGCAGAATGGTCATGCGTCTTCCTCCAAGCGTTCGCGTACACCGTCATGTATAACTTGTTTTTCGTGGGTGAGCATACAAGCACCGACTACTTCATCTTCGAGATTTAGAGTCATTTTTTTGTTCTCCTTATCCCAAGCATGTTCAATTAAGTTAAAGACATTGTTTGCATACATTTGACTAGCATCAACTGCAACCTGATCTTCAAGATTAGAAAATCCAAGGATCGTCGGACCATTTTCCAGAACCACTTCTTCATCGGGTACGCTACCCTCTACATTTCCTCCGGTCGACGCTGCAAGGTCCACCACAACACTCCCAGGCCTCATCCCATCGAGCATCTCCTGAGTCACAATGCGAGGTGCGGGACGGCCAAATAACTGGGCAGTTGTAATCACAATGTCAGCGTCAGCACAATGCCGGGCCATTTGCTTTCTCTGCGATTCCAGTTGTTCTTCGGTAAGCTCTTTAGCATAGCCCTGAGCACCTTGACCCGTCTCACCAACGTCGATCTTGACGAATCTAGCTCCAAGAGACTGAACTTGCTCCTCTACAACAGGCCGAGTGTCAAAGGCTTCTACTCTCGCACCAAGTCGTTTAGCTGTAGCGATTGCTTGTAATCCAGCTACACCGACTCCAATTATGAAAACTCGCGCAGGCGGAATCGTACCTGCCGGAGTAGTCATCATCGGCAAAGATTTTCTTATCCTGTCGGCTGCCGCAATAACAGCGCTATACCCCGCCAGGCTTGCTTGTGACGACAACGCATCCATCTTTTGCGCGTAAGTAGTTCGTGGAATCAATTCCATACACAGACTACTAATTGACCCTGCTGCTAATGCACGTACAAGTTCAAGCTGCCGGAAAGGATCTAAAAAGCCAACCCATATGGCCCCCTCCTTTAGTTTCTCTACTGTTCCGACACCAGGCTCAGACAATCCAACAACTACGTCAGCCTCGCTTAAGGCCACATCGCCGTCCGAACGCACGACAGCCCCAGCCTTTTCAAACTCGCCGTCAGTTATCCCTTGCCGAGCACCGTATCCAGCTTCTATCTCTACGGTGGCTCCCAGCGTAACTAGCTTTCCCACCGATTGGAGGGTAAGCGCTATTCGGGAATCATTTTTTTGAGTCAACCCAGAAAAAATTATCATCACTGGAGCATTATGACTGATACGGGATCTAATTGCGATACCTAAAGCCATGTTCGATAGCCGATCAAGGATAGATTACCCGCTATACTGGTTTTCGATGAAGCATATTGCTGTTCTTACTAGTGGTGGCGACGCACCTGGCATGAATGCAGCAATCCGCGCTATAGTCCGAAGCGCAGCCCATAACGAAATTAAAGTTTCCGGAGTCTTTAATGGATACCAGGGCCTCATCGAAGATAATTTTGCTGATTTAAATACTCGTAGTGTAAGTAATATTATTCAGCTTGGGGGCACAATTCTCAGGTCGGCTCGGTCCGAAGAATTTTACCAGCCAGCAGCACGCGCCCGAGCTGCTACGGCCCTCAAAAACCGAGCCGTAGACGGACTTTTGATTATCGGGGGTGACGGCTCTTTCAGAGGGGCTTCACAGCTTTCCATCGAACACGAAATTCCGGTCATCGGTATTCCTGCCACGATTGACAATGATATTTTTGGTACAGATTTATCGATTGGATTTGACACAGCTATTAATGTTGCATTAGATTTTGTAGACCGCCTCCGCGATACGGCCGCGAGCCATGACCGACTCTTCTTGGTGGAACTTATGGGCCGCGATTCAGGCAATCTAGCGCTTCACGTTGGTCTAGGTGGAGGAGCCGAGGCGATTCTGCTACCTGAACAAAACTTGCAAGGCGAACAGGCTGCTGAACTAGTGATGCAAGCCAAACAACCTGGGAAGAGTTCTAGCATCGTAATAGTGGCAGAAGGAGCGTATGAAGGTGGTGCGATAGCGCTCCAGGATTCCATCCGTCAACGCTGTGAATTCGAGGTCAGATCGAGCATACTTGGGCACGTAATTCGCGGTGGTAGTCCATCTACTCAGGACCGAGTATTCGCCTCACGGTTGGGTTACGAGGCTGTAATGCAATTGAAAGCGGGTAAAGGTAGTCTAATGATAGGGATCGACAAAGGTGAAACTGTCCTGGTGCCCTTTGAAATCACATGTTCAAACGTAAAAGATATCGACTGGCATCTTCACCATATAGCGCAGATAACTTCTCAGTAAATTCAACTTCCATAATTAACAAGACAATAGATAACCACTTAGTTCATACTAGGCCCTACTGGTAATACGTTGGCCTTATCTATCTTTGTTGCCGTTCAATCCTCATCCCCTGGGTTAAGAAGAAAATCTTCCTTGTTACCCTAATTCTTACTAACGAATACGATGCGGAGCGTGAAATAAAGTAAACATTTCTCTCCTACTGTTCTCGTCGAACTCGTACGAAACTATCTTTACCTTTCTGCAGCACTGGGTCCTTACTAATATCTACCTTTATCCGCCAGTCGCTTACGACCTCTCCCTCAAGCCTAAGTCCTCGGTTATTGATCAACCTCCTGGCCTCCCCGTTGGAATCGGTTAGGCCAGCCAATGTTGCTAGAGCGAGGATTCCAATCAACGTACCCTCAAGCTCGTTATTTCGTATTTTTACCTCAGGTATGTCTTCTGGAATGCCACCCGTAGCCACATAGTCGTAGCGCTCTTCAGCTATCTTTACCATTGGCTGGCCATGATAGGTCCGAACTAATTCCTGAGCAAACAACCGATGTGCTGCTTTAATGTCGCTGGAGACCATATCCTTGAATCGATCTACCTCTAAGTCGGTACACAGCTCCACATACCGCAGGAGTAAAGAATCTGGCACTTGCATAGATTTCTTAAACATAACCTCGGGAGATTCTGATATTCCTATAAAATTTCCTAGAGATTTCGACATCTTTTCAGTACCATCAAGGCCTTCAAGAAGACCCTGAACCAACGCCAACTGCGGCTCCTGACCGTATGCCTTTTGCACATCACGCCCGACTAAAAGATTAAATAGTTGATCTGTCCCACCAATTTCAATGTCTGCAAAAACAGCTACGGAGTCATAAGCTTGCGCGAGCGGGTAAAGAAACTCATGCAGGCTAATTGGAATCCCATCTCTATGCCGGCTAGTAAAGTCATCTCGCTCAAGCATACGAGCAACAGTGTAAGTTGACGCTAACCACACTAGATCACCGAAATCTAGAGGTTCCAACCACTCAGAGTTATGTCGTACCTCAAGGCGCTCTGGGTCTTTGTCCAGAATTAACGTGGCTTGATCGACATACGTTTCCCCATTGATCCTGGTTTGCTCAAGGGACAATGAGGGCCTAGTTTTAGACCTGCCGGAAGGATCTCCTATGGTGGCCGTAAAATCACCAATTATCAGTACAACTCGATGCCCAAGGTCTTGAAACTCTCGCATTTTCCTTAGTTGCACTGCATGTCCTATGTGGAGGTCGGGGGTAGAAGGGTCGACCCCGTGTTTAACTCTTAGCTGACGACCGTCCTTTTCAGCCTCCGCTAGTTTAAGCTCAAGCCCTCTTTCGGGAACAACCTTAGCCCCCTTTTGTAAACGTTGAAGAGCGGTCTGACCCATCAATAATCCTTTCGTCCTACAACATGCAACGCGGCTTATATCTCCCAATTACGTTCACTAAAACCAACACAGTCGCTGCCGTTAACCTCTTTAGCCATACCTTCTTGGATTCTAGATGTTACTGTTTCCGCCATGAGGCTGAAGGTATAGAAAAGGAGTCTAACAAAGCTGAATCCATAAGCCCAACCCATGAATAACCGTAATTCCGCCAAGCGCTTGGCAATAATTCAAAAGACCAGGGCCTGAAACCACTTGCCTAACCCAATGGGACACTGAAAAGCAGCAAAGATGTTTTATGTAACAACTTAGGCCTAGTAAAAAAATCTTAGCCCAATATCGCTGGTTAAATAACTCCCCCCAAACAGCATTAGACTGGTTTAACCGACTCTTCAACCTTTCTTTCGCTCCTTAATAACCGACAAATGGTATAACCATTCCCGGAGATTTAACGTGGAAATGCAATCCGACTTAATGATTTCAACATACCGGTCTCTACAGAATTGTTGGGGCCTGAAATGAAACAAACACCTGATTGCGCCTTTGTTATATTCGGCATCACTGGTGACCTGGCGGCTCGAAAATTACTTCCAGCCCTTTATCAACTATGCCTTAAAGGGCGCATCCACCCTAAAACTGAGATTGTTGGGTATGCCCGTAGTGATCTAACTAGAGATGCCTTACGCAATAGGCTGACAGAATCTTTACGCAATTTCGAGCCAGATTTCGATGAAAAGGTTTGGTCGAGTCTCGTTGATCGCATTCACTACGTGCAGGGTGATTATGAACATGAATCTGGGTTCGAATCCTTACGTAACTTCCTAGATAGTTTAGGCCTACAGAACAGAATCTTTTACACAGCCACTCCTCCAGACACCTATGAGGGAATCGCTCTCGGAATTGCTGGCGCTGGCCTTAATCACTCATCTGGTTTCACGCGATTAATAGTTGAGAAACCATTTGGATCTGACCTCGGTAGCGCTCAAAGGCTCAATGCTTCTATTCTTAAGAACTTCAAGGAAGATCAAATCTATAGGATAGACCACTACTTAGCCAAGGAAACGGCTCAAAACTTGGCTGTATTGCGCTTTGCAAACACCTTGTTAGAGCCGATCTGGTCTAATAAATATATCGATAATATTCAAATCACGATGGCCGAGCCAATGGGAATGGAAGGTAGGGGAAGCTTTTATGAACAGACAGGCGTTATCAGGGACGTAATCCAAAATCACCTACTCCAATTGGTCGCCTTAATCGCTATGGAGCCTCCCTTGGATTACAACGCAATGAACGTCAGAAACGAAAAGGTCAAGGTGTTTGACGCCATAAAAGACATAGGCCCAGATAAGGCCATACTAGGTCAGTACTCCGCCTCAGGAGAGATGATAGGTTATCGGGCTGAAGATGGCGTCTCACCGCATTCCCACCAAGCTACTTTTGCTGCTATCCGTCTCGACATCCTTAACTCCCGATGGTCGGGAGTTCCGTTCTTCATACGGTCCGGTAAACGCCTCGAGGCAAAATTCACGCAAATAGTAATAGCGCTCAAAGCAGCCCAAAAAATACCATTTGCGCAAACCTCTGCTCTTGAATCAGACCGGATTGTGTTAAGGCTTGGGCCTAACGAAGGAATCGCTCTACAACTAAATAGCAAAATACCGGGCCAGGGAATGAATTTAAACCGCATCAACCTCAACTTCTCTTACGACAGCAATATTGACCACCCAATCCCCGATGCTTATGAAACCCTCCTTTGCGATGCTCTGATGGGTGACGCAACACTATTCGTACGGGCCGACGAAGTTGAAGGGCAATGGCGCATAATCGGGCCTCTGATTAAGCACGTTGACCTAAGTCCCGAAGAGCCCCACTTCTATCCGGCAGGTACTCAGGGGCCAAAAGCCGCTGATATGTTTCTAGAGGCCCAAGATCGCCAATGGCACCCCGCAGAAAACTAAACAAATTTTTTATATGCATGAACCTTCGGAATAACCTTTCTCTAATAGAACTAAAGGACAGTGAGGCGAACTAACTTTCGTACTGACTACCGTCTTAACCTTCAAAACCCGGTTTCTCATCAGGACGTGTAACACTGTTCCTGTGGGAGACAGAAACCTTGGAATAATTGTTGTGCACCATAAGACCCCCACGATGCTGGAGGAATGCCTAGAACGAATTGCCCGATTCGTACCGGAAAGCAAAATATGTGTTGTTGATACCGCTCCCGATAAAACATTTGTAGATGAACTATGTAACCGTTTCGCCAATGTCGAAATAATCGAGACTGCTAATCACAGTCTTGCCAATGCAGTAAATGTCGGGCTCCTGCGTCACCATACTCCTTTCGTCGTCCACATGAACGCAGACGTTTATGTTGAAGCTGAAACATTCGATCATTTAATGCGCCCATTCGTTGATCCAGCCGTGGCAATGACCGGGCCTATTTTTTTAACTGGAGAGGGCGTCCGTCAACAACACGGTCCTTTTTACGAACCAAATTTTTGGGGGCTTTCGGCTGCTGGGCAACGGGCAGTTTCCTGGCTATCCGGAGCTCTACAGGTAATTCGCAAATCAGCTATTCAGGTTGTTGGCGGGATGGATACCAGCCTTAGGTTCTATAACGAGGACGTTGAGTGGTGCTATAGGCTGAGACAATCTGGCTACAAATGTTTACTTATTCCAACTAGAGTCACCCACATAGGTGGTAGTTCGACTCCAGATGCACCTCGATTTCTTGTAGAAGGCTACCGTGGAGCAATGCAAGTCTCTCGCCGTTATAGACCTCCTTGGTTTAGAGTGCTGCACAGTTTAATTGTCAAGATGGAAGCTAATGTCCGCAAACGTACTGCGCGTCAAGAACAGCAGCGCAAGGCATATTCTGACATAGCGGATATGTTCCGCAAGAAGACGTTTAACGAGAGTCCTTTTGGTCGCACTTTGGACGATTCCAAGATTATAGAATGACCATACAAGCCATGCTACACTCGCCACGTGCAAAACGCTAAGGCTCTTTTAGATATTCTTTGGGCCAATCCTGTAGTTGCCTACTGTTCAGTTGCGGCTGTATTTCTTGTCCTAGTCTCTCTCTCTGGAGGTATCCTTAAGCGCGATTTTTGCGCACTCGCCCAACCTAAGGTTGTTATACACGTGATATTGCTGGTAACACTAGCAACTCTAATAAGCTTCCTTGGGACTTACGCTGGCGAACTATCCAATTACCTTAATGACCCTCTGCAGTTGTTAAGTGTGCTGGGTGCTTTGCATCGCTTCCCGCTCTATGTTTTGGCGCTAGCATATGGACCAACCACCGGGCTATTGGCCGTGACTTTATTTGCTGCTTTTGAAACAAATACCGGAATGCATAGTTTAGGCATATTAGTCTTTGGCCTTGAGCTCATCATCCTTGGATGGTTGGCTCTTTACCCTTCCCCTCACTTAACTCGTTGGGCCGGTAGTTTTAACGCGACTCTGGCTTATCTACTAGCTTGGTCTACGGGGGGAATTGCCCTAGTTGCAGCGAATGAAGACAAAATATCGGTTGCAAAGATTTTTGCATTACATGAATCTACTATTGTAGCTACCGCTGTTTGCATAATAGCGCTCTGGCTAGTAGGACCTTCCTTTTACCAAAAGTTTTTTCCTGACAGTCGAATCGTCCCTCCTAAAACTCGGGAACTGAGGAACGCCTCGTCCATTGTAAAGTAATATTCTCGATGGGCGGATTTTTTTGTCTACATTAACGACTAAGATCGATGGTACGTGCAGATCTAGTTAAGGGGGAAGCATATGAATATGACTGGCCGGGTAGTAGTAACCAATAAAAAAGATTTTGAAGTGCAGGAGCACAAAATTCCCTCCCCCCCACCACACGGAATTCTACTACGTCAAGAATTAGCCGGAATTTGCGGAACCGACCTGCATATGTGGCAAAATGGCCTCCAAGTTAAAACAGTTCTGGTACATGAAAATGTCGGCGTGATTGTAGCTATGGGCGATGAGGTCACATCTGACCATGTTGGTAGACCTTTACGAGAGGGAGATCGTATAGTTTTTGCTCCTGGTACGAAGAGCGGAGTCTATGGTTTTCTCGGTCCAGAAAAAGACCCATGCTTTCACGGTGGATTCAGCGATTACATCGCGTTATATCTGGAAAACACTTGCTACCTAAAAACTGACTTGCCTCCTGAGGTGGCCGTGCTAACTGAACCCTTCACTATCGGAGTACACGCAGCCATGCGAGCTGGTATTGAAATTGGGGATACTGTTGTGGTCCAGGGATCGGGTGCGATAGGACTTCTGACTGTCGCTTGCGCCAAAATAAGTGGTGCAGGAAAAATTATTGTAATTGGAGGGCCAGAAGACCGACTCTCTTTGGCGAAAATGATGGGAGCTGACGTAGTCATAAACATAGAAGAAGTTCCCTCAATAGAATCTAGAAAAGAACTTGTACTTGGCCACACTCAACACCAGGGTGGGGCTGATGTGGTATTCGAATGCGCTGGATTTCTCCCTGCCACTATCGAAGGTATGGGTTACGTCCGTTACGGCGGTACGTTTGTTGAAGTAGGGCATTACGTAGACATGGGTTCTATAGAAATGAACATCAACCGCCTAATGATGAAACGAAACATGCGTATAGAAGCAATCTGGGGTAGCACATACGAGCACTTTACGAGGGGCCTTCCCATCCTGGAGAAAAATGAATTCCCATTCCGAAAGATGATTAGCCATATCCTTCCACTTGATAAGGTGGAAGCTGGGTTTAAAGCTTTAAACGGCGACTATCGACTTGGTGATGAAACTGTCATAAAAATTGCGGTGGCAGGAAACTCTGCCTAGTAATTTGAGGTAAGGAAAATAACCCCACTTGGGTATTCCTTGGACCTAGGACTACCAAATAAACGAAAATTTAAACGACTTTAAGTTCAATTACTACAACACTTCTAGTGATATGTGCTCGGATGGATTAATTTCCTTTTGACTCCCTTCGCTTGCGCCACAAGCTACTAAGGGTACTGTGACCGCGAAGGTGTTTCCGCCACCTTGTTTGTCTCTTTCTATCCATACTTTCCCGCCCCAAGCCTCCGTAATAGAGCGAACAATGTATAGGCCGAGACCGGTTCCCCTTGCTTTGGCAGACGGTCCACGAGCATGAAGCTTGAAAAGCTCTTCAAAGCGAGACGAGTCTAGTGGATTTCCAGTATCCCTTACAAAAACCCTTGCGAAACCTTGATTTTCAGGGTCAATGTCTGCCCAGACCTTGATCGAAGCAAAATCTGGACCATGAATTGCGGCATTTTCAATAAGATTAATCACTGCCTGAAGAAGCTTATCCGAATCAGCCCAAACAGTCAGATCAGAAATCATCAATTCTAGGCTCACCCCATGCTGTTCAAGTGTCGGCTCAACTATAGTGCGGGCCCTACCCAAAACGTCTTCTAACTTTAGGCGTCTTTCTCGTGGTGGTTTCACATCGACAGTAAGATCCTCAATGAGACGGACAAGACGTTCGCACTCTTCACTGGCTCGACCCAGGAACTGCATGCGCATGTCATCATCAATTTCTAACCGTAAAGTCTCCAGTATTGCGCGAACCGAAGTCGTCGGGGTACGCAGTTCATGTGACAATACAGCTAATAACTCTTGTGCATTCTTGACGCTAGATCGCACCCCAGTGACATCGGATAAGGAAAGGCCATTCACGATAGGTTTAGCGCTTATGATACGACCACGTGTTTCTACCTCAACTGTTTGCTGCTCGGTATATGCTTCCTCGAGCCTATGATCCCTAAGCACGGCAATTAGGGGCACGCCAATCGCGGCATCCTGGTCAACATCAAGCAACTCCAAAGCGACGCGATTAAGAGCAGTAACTCGACCTTCTTCGACTAAGATGACCCCTTCGACTAGGTCATCAAACCAAAGGCCAGGGCTATTTTCTACTGACAAGCCGATACCCCCTTCCCCGTACTGTTTCAATTAGTTCATCTTTGAGGCTAGCACGCAATTGAGCAATATGCTGGTCTACAGTCCTCTCGGTACCAAGAAAATCTTCTCCCCATACACGATCAAGAAGTTCTGATCTGGAAAACACCCGTCCAGGATGAGACGCCAAGAAGTAAATCAACTCAAATTCCCGCCGAGTTAACGAGACTGGAATTCCCTGAAAAGTAACTTGAACCGCTACATAGTCAATATGAAGCTCATCAACATCGATATTCTTTACGGGCTTCGTTCGCCGTAGTAAAGCGCGAACCCGCGCGACAAGCTCTGCCACGCTAAAGGGTTTTACCATATAGTCGTCGGCACCTGATTCCAGACCCTCCACGCGATCATTTTCCGTAGCGCGGGCAGTCAACATTAGGATAGGTAGCGAAGAAATAGCGGCTGTGCGTCGTATCCTATCTAAGAATGTAATTCCGGATTCGTCAGGAAGCATACGGTCTAAAACGATCAAATCAACAGTTTCTACTAACGACCATGCTGACCGAGCATCCTGAGCCTGTACAACCTTAAAGCCAGCACGCTCAAGATGAAAAGACACTAGCGCAAGTACAGTAGGGTCATCCTCTACGACTAAAAGGCTCGCACCTATCATCTTAAGCCTAGGGCCTCCTATTTGGAGCAAAATTCACGTCCGCAATTCTACCGCTACTTTGTCAGCAAACTGTCATCTTCTTAGCGAACCTAGTAAGTTAGCGTATTAGGCGGAGCTGACTTCTGCATGACAGACGCAGTTAATACTATGGCCTTATGATAGGCTCAACTTTTATGAATGCCCTAGACCAGGAACTCCAGAAAATAAATGCTTCTACAGTTCGAATGCTTAGCCAGGTGAGAGAATCAGTCAATCTGGCACAGCGTGGTCTAGTCGAGGCTGACGTCAAGTCAGCTCAAAAATGCATTGATGATGATGTACATATTGACAAGATTCAGGAACAATTAGAGCAACGGATTCTAAGTGTCATAGCTCGCAGGCAACCCGCAGCAAGGGATCTACGTTTCCTTGGTGCTGTTCATCGTGCTCTAAGTGACATAGAACGCGCAGGGGATTACGCAGTGAGAGTTGCAAGGGCCTCAATAGCTCTTTCTGAAAAACCTCCGTTAAAAAAATACCTTGATATGGATCGCATTTTAACGATTTTAAGTACAATGATTGAAGTCACCATTAAGGCCCTGACTGAATCTGACATTGAGGCCGCTAGGCACGCTTGGGTAATGGATGACGAGATAGACGACCTTTATGGCCAGATGGAACGTGAACTACTAACGTATATGATTGAAGATGCTAATACGATAAGCGTAGCTAGTCAGCTTCTTAGTGTCGGACGTTCTCTTGAGCGATTAGGAGACCATATTGAGAACGTGAACGAGCACATAATCTTCTGGCTTACGGGAGAACGTTTATAAGCTACTCAGTAACACAAATAGATCCACCGACCCATGAGGGTATTTTTGAAATTAAGAGATCTCGCGAGTTGCTAATAAAGTCGTGAGCCAAAGAACTTTTTTCCAACTGTGAATGGTCGACGACGTCTTACAGCCTTTGTGGTCTTGCTTTTGGCTATTAGCTTTTATTTCGGACTTAATTGGTATAAAAGTGGATTAATCGCATCCCATCCAACTTCAGCCCATGTTAATTTTACAAAATTAGTCTCGAAGTTATTGTTACCTAATCCTCGTGTTGGGATCCAGGTTGGACATCTTAATGCTAACAACCATCCTGATGAATTAGCAGTTTTGAGGAATAATACAGGTGGATCCATTGATGGGATAGACGAAGTTTCGCTTAATCTTGCAATCGCTCAACACCTCCAACGTTTATTGGAGGCCCAAGGCATTGTGGTTGATCTTCTCCCAGCAAAAATACCTCGTCGTTATAGTGCGGATCTGGTACTTTCAATTCATATTGATGCTAACGTCAACCGCCACCGTCGTGGGTACAAGAGCGCCCATTTCATGCCTGCTCGAAACCCTGCGGAACCTGAACTTAAGAAGTTGGTAGATCGGACCTATTTGTTAGCTAGCGGCTTTCCTGATGATGAGGCTAATTTAACTAGTGGAATGCTAGAATATTACGCTTTTAACTACAAACGATTTCGACATAGTGTCCATCGCGATACACCAAGTTTAATCGTTGAACTCGGCTACCTTTCTAACCCGAAAGATTTGTCGTATTTAGAAGACAGCCAGGCTCCTGCTCATGCCTTAGCGAAAAGCATAGTAGAGTTCTTACAGCTCAGGGGGAGGCTAACGCCTCCCTAAAGACTTTGGGTTTGCTTGCCAAATATCTACCGCGAATTGCGTTCAAGGACAGATTTCCGCTCATAATACCGTGCTAAACTACGCCCGTTAATGCGTTCATATGCATGGGTCTTTCTCATTTGTATCATCCTAACGTCGTGTCAGCCACCAAAAGATAGAAGTGGGTCTACCTCCTCCAATTCAAAGGTGGATGTAATAATCCAGCCCGCCTCGGAACCTACCCTAGGTATCACTCCAATGATAGTTAAGGTTTACAAAGACAACGCTCCAACTGACGCAGCTGCAGTAAAAATAACGGGCGATATGACACATGCCGGAATGATCCCCGTTATCCGAACAGCAAAGAAAATCCTAACAGGCCAATATCGCGCCGATACGTTTGAGTTCACTATGGCAGGAGATTGGGTAATAACTGCTGAAATCGAACTCATGGACGGTGATAAGGCTCAAGGTACCTTAAAAATCGCTGTTCCAGGGAGCAAGTAATGCCGAAGCGTTGGCAACAGGCCTTTCGGATAGGGACAAAAACGTATTTTGCTGCTTTGCTGATTGTCGCCCAAGGAGCTTCCTCTAATGGTGATCATTCAGACGTTGGCCACGTACATTCTGATCAGGCCGGTTTTCATGTTCATTATTTCTCTGATAGTTGGTTGGCAGTGGAGGCCGATAACCCTACCGTATGGGTATTCCCTCCTCCTCTACTTATTCCACGTCAAGCCTCTTCTACCCCCAAACCCTTTCGAATAAGATTTCAGGGTAGCCGGAGTCGAGCACCCCCATGCCTATCACTTCGAACGCCCATTGTTTGACGCTCTCTTCATGGGTCCCTAAACCCATATTGGGTGCTAGGCTCAACAATAATTCGTTCACTGAAATGCCTTAGTTACTACAATAAACACGTCGTGCAGAACTAACGATGTGCAAATTCTAGGAGATCATTATGAAGATAATTTTCCTCAATGCCCGCCAGCTCTTCAAATGGATAGTTGCAGTGCTAGTAACTACCTACAGTCTCGGCCTTGCCCAGCACGATGGCCATAAAGAAGAGCATCATCATGATCATGGAGAGGGACACCAACACGAGTCCTCTAGTCTAACTAGCATGCCAGAAGGACCGCTTAACATGCTTAACCTTGGGACATTAGAGGTCCATACATACCCAGTCGTGATCCCCGCAGAAAAAACCTATATTGGTAATCTCGTGCTGTTAATTAACGGCATCAAGGAAGACTCTAGCCTAAAGGTACAGTTAATAAATCCCAACCAAGACATTGCCGAGACTACAGTCCTACTCCACGGAAAACCAGCAATTGAAGAACACCACGCGACTCAGGAGGATGATGGACATGAACATCATCACCATGATTCGGAAGACGACCATCAGAGATTTTCCGGGATTGTAGTTCCTTGGTTCACTGGTGCCGAAGAGTTCCACCAAGGAACTTGGCGGGTTGTTTTAAAGTATGGAAATGAAGAGGCCAGTATAGCGTTTAATGCTAGTAGCCTCATTAGCGAAAAAGCGACACAAGTGTTTACTGCTTTCCTACCAGCACCAAGCCTTACCAATGGTGGTCAGACAGAGGCCCTAGCATTTGTCTTCAGAGAGGAAAAACCCGTACACTCCGGAATGAAAGTTCAGCGGAGCATGCCGGGAATGCAACATAGCACCGATGGAGATAATCTGACCTTAATCCATGATCATTTACAGGACCTTAACGAAGCTACCAAAGGTACGTTAGGAGCTATGGTGAATCGGGTAAAACTAAACTTCGCTATGGCTGGCGAGTGGGACGTCCTTCTTCATATTCTTGGTAGCAACGAAGAGGTAATCGAGTTCTCGACTATGGTATTGGATGAATAGAGTCTGAACCATGCTTCCCTCGAACCATTCCCAACAAGACGAGAATATGCTGCTCCCGAGTGCGGGACCAATTACCCGCCAACCAGTGGGAAAAGACCTATTTCGGATCCCTGGCTTACGTGACATAGTTCGCTGGAAATACTCTCGTTTAGCCTTCCAGTTGCCCCTACTGATTCTTGCAGCTTTCGTGATTATTGATGGACTAACTGGAAGGCAGCTAGCTCCACGAAACATTGCCACCACAACAGTTTGGCTGCAATATCGCGGCCTTCTAGTTTTAGCCCTTGCTATATTTGGCAACGCCTTCTGCGCAGCGTGCCCTTTAATGCTTACTCGCGGAGCAACGAAAAAATTGATGAAGATCCTACCAAGCTTTAATTGGCCTCGTGCACTCCAAAACAAGTGGCTTGTTGGGGTACTTACTCTCGTTTACCTGTTTAGTTACGAGTATTTCGACCTGTGGGCTAGCCCGTGGCTAACAGCCTGGTTGGCTTTGGGCTACTTTGGATCAGCATTAGTAGTTGACTCACTATTTCCAGCCGGCACTTTTTGTCGTTTCGTGTGTCCTTTAGGTAATTTCAATTTCGTTCTTTCTAGTTCTTCACCAACAATGATTACTGCCATTGACCATAACGTATGTCGTGAGTGCGTTCACAAACCCTGCCTTCACGGGCGCGTCACGGACATCAAAAAGGGTAATTCAGAAGTAGCTGCCTTCATCCCGCTAGATGAAATCAAGAATCCTAATGGGAAAGGTTACTTTCCTGGTTGTGAAACTGATTTATTTGTTCCAACTCTCCAATCGAACATGGATTGCACAAGTTGCTTTAACTGCGTCCGAGCCTGTCCATACGATAACGTTGCGTTGAGCGTTAGGCCACCTTGGTGGGAGCTAGTAGCCGCCCCATGGTTACGGCGCGGGCGACTAGCTCTTACTATTTTCGCTATCCTACTAGCTCACTGGGGCCTCCTAAATGCTGTTGCTATGACCGGGCCATTCTTTGATGTTGCGCAAAGCATTGCAGGTATTTTCGCCTTGAAAAATGAGCTGACTTTACTTGGAACTATTTTCCTACTCGTAACGGCCATAGGGCTTTTAATAACGGGTTTAACAGCTATGACCGCTGATCTTATCGGGGGTGCTGGGTTTAATCTCTCGCGGTCGCTTCAACGATGGGGGTACGTAACCTTAGTTCTTGGCGTGGGCTTTTGGAGCTCCCATTACCTTTTCCATTTCTTAACCGGTGCTTTATCAACGATCCCGGTATTTCAGCACTTCTTGGAATACCGTGGTTTCGCTGTAGACCCTAATTGGCGGCTCGCTCAAATTGTGCCGACCGCCTGGCTCTTCCCAATAACAGCCTCAATAACCACTATTTATACGATGTTGGCAATCTTAGTAACCATCTGGATAGCATTGAGGGACTTTGGTAGTCGGGGCGTTATAGCGATGTGGCCAATGTTGATTTTTGTCCTTAGCTTCGGGGCTCTAGCACTCCTAATTCTAGGACAACCAATGGAGATGCGTGGGACCGTCTTAGGCCCAAGCTTCTAACAACTGGCCTCCAACATAGCCATGCTTGACCCGAAACGCACTCCTCATTCTCGACACGTTCATGACGCCTTGGAGGACAAATCCTTTCTGCAACTTATATGGAATGCAATGTCAACGTGTACTGGGTTTTATTCTGTTGTCAACCATAAGTAAAATCAACAACCCCTAATTGATCTCATTATTGGGAAAAAGGGAATCGGGATGCCTAATACTTTCCTAATTTTCATTAAGAGGAACCAATCACAAGATTGACTAACAGCCCCACCACACGTAAGCTTCCAGAGTGTTCCTAATCGTAATTACAGCCTTGTTAGTGCTAGGCAACCAACATAACCAAATCTCGTTACCAGAATGTCGTTATGACGACTTACCAGCTACCCACGCTACATACGATGCATGGCAATCGACATTATTAGACACAATTTACTCACTTTCAGTTGACTACGTACCCATTGATCTGACACCATTGTCAGACATTGGTTTGCCAGGCAATCACTTTGTTCGACGCCTCGTCGTAGATGATTTAGTAGCCCTATTAGAAGCTGCAAAGGTGGCTGGGAGCCCATTAGAAGTCCAGTCAGCCTATCGAAGTTATCAATACCAGGCGAACACCTTCGATTACTGGGTTAGCCTGGAAGGCGAAGAATCCGCACTACGGTCAAGCGCAAGGGCTGGTCATTCCGAACACCAACTAGGAACCACCATAGACTTTCGTGCTGCTGGAGGCCCAGCTCCTTGGGATGTGCCAGATTGGAGTATGACGCCAGAAGGATCTTGGTTGACTAACAACAGTTGGCGCTTTGGCTTCGTCATGAGTTACAACCAGGGTCAGGAAAAAGAAACCTGCTATATGTACGAACCATGGCACTATCGTTACCTAGGTCGGGACGTTGCAAAACAGTTTATTGAAAGTAACCAATCGTTAAGATCTTGGTTGTGGGAAGAAAGGGATGTGCAATGAGGACAATATCGCTCGCAACCTTACTTATGGTTATTTTTTTTGGTTTAGCTGCCCAATTTGCTTCTGCCCACGCCACTCTGGTGCTGGGTAACGTTACTGTAGACCCAAACCCCCCGGTGCTGAATGAAAAGGTCCGCTTAACTGTAATCATGACGGATCCTATCCTCGTACCAATAGAAGATGCCATCCTAAAAGCAGAATTAACATCATCCGTTTCTAATGACACAATCGCTATTGAACTTTTCGAAAACGAAGTACCTGGAATCTATCTTGGGGCATTAACCTTCACTAGCCCTGGAGTTTACTCTTTGCTTCTGCGAGACCAAACTTTTAGACAGGAGGAGGCAAGCGCTACCCTAGAATTAACAATTGGTACTGGAGAACCAATCGAACCTATTACCTTTGTCTTCCCACCAACTGCAACTTCCTCTCGCACCATCTCAACCTGGCTTATTTGGCTAGTTGGAATACCAACAATTGTCGCTCTAATTGTTACTGCAGTTGTTGTTTTTACCAATCGGCGTCCAGAAGAAAAACAATAGTTATATAACTCCATAACTCACAGTGAGTGTTAGACTTCTTGTCAGTGATTACCAACGATGACCTTCAACACCTAATGACTCTTGCTCGGCTCGAGTTAAAGCCGGATGAAATGGAAAAGGTGAAGGCTGATCTCAATTCAATTCTAGGTTACTTTGAACAACTTTCTGAGTTAAATACTGAAAATGTCGAAGAGCTAGCTCGTCCAATCCATACAGAGAACGTGTACCGCGAAGACATTCCTATACCTCCCCTAGATCAAAATGTGGCCCTACAAGTTGGGGTAGAACTTGAAGACGGGTTCTTTAAGGTACCTCGGACGATTGAAGAGCAGTAATTCTCCATTCCTTGTACTAAGCTTACGCCTACACTTGAAAGAAAGGTACGGATAATCTGATGGCAGGAAACCGAAAAGCTCCCAATATGTACCGCATGCCAATTCACTTTGGTCCGCGCACTGGACCCCGTCGCGGACCGGACGGGCGTACGTTCGATGGTGCCGACAGCCCCAAAAGTACCAGTATTTCAGTTAGTTTTATTACCGACCCAGAAAAACTCGAACGATTCTTACCAGAAGGATTCTCTCTCGCAGGGGAACCGGTAGTAACCGTCACTGCCTCGTACATGACTGAAATCAAGTGGCTGGCAGGACGGGGCTATAACACCCTTGGCGTTACCTTCCCTGCAATCTTCCAAGGCGAACAAGATACAGCTAGAGGTCCGTTTCTCACAGTATTGTGGGAAAACCTCACAGACCCGATTATCACTGGCCGAGAAGAACTTGGGTTTTCAAAAATCTACTGCGAACTTCCAGAACCAAATGTTCTGTCCGGAGAGCATCATGCCACTGCCAGCTGGATGGGTTTCCGTTTCCTTAACCTCAAGGCATTCAACTTGACTGAACAGGAACTTGGTGGAACCAGCAATTCTGTTAGCAACATCGACGGTTTATTACACTACAAGTACATGCCCCGAACTGGCGAGTGGGGCACCGCCGATATTGAATACGCGTGCTTAACTCCAGCAGGAAATTCCAACGCAATCACGAAATACAGGGCTGTGGGTGATGGTAGTGTTGCTTTCCATCAAGCCCGATGGGAAGACGTACCAACGCAATACAACATCATCAACGCCTTTTATGACTTGGACATCCTTGAATACCGGGGTTCAAGCTTAACTCGTACTATTGGCGGCAAGGACCTTAGCGACCAGAGGATCCTGCGTTAGCTTGATAAACTAGAAAACATGAATGGTTACGATGTTATGGCGCGAGTACTACAAGCCGAAGGGGTCGAGTTTCTCGCTGCTTTTCCCCACCAGACACTGATCGATGCAGCAGCTAAGATTGGAATCCGCCCTATAATCTGCCGCCAGGAGCGCGCAGGAGTGAACATCGCAGATGGTTTCAGCCGTGTTAGTAACGGTCGTAATTTCGGTGTGTTCACAATGCAGCAAGGACCCGGTTCAGAAAATGCGTTTGCTGGCGTAGCTCAAGCCTATGCTGATTCAGTACCTATGCTTCATCTACCTGGCGGAGAACGCTTACCTCGATTAGGAATAAACCCAACCTTTGATGCAGTTACAACATATACGCCCATTACAAAATGGGCAGCCCGTATTCATAGGATTCAGGACATCCCAACTCTGATGCGAACTGCTATCACTAGGATGCGGAGTGGAAATCCTGGTCCGGTTCTTCTTGAAATGCCTGTCGATGTCATGACACAAGATTTTCCAGAAGAGGATTTCTCGTACTATCCAGTCCAACATCATCTTTCAATGGCATCACCAAAAGACATAGAAGGAGTCGTTGGGGCATTGTTGGATGCGAAGGAACCAGTAATAGTAGCTGGTCAGGGGATTCTCTACGCTCAAGCTACACCTGAATTAATTGAATTTGCAGAACTTACAAACACCCCGGTAATGACTACCCTTGCGGGAAAGAGTGCTTTTCCCGAAGATCATGCTCTCTCCTTAGGAACGGGTGGTCACAGTTGCACACCAGCAGTAAGTCACTTCTTAGGGCAAATGGACTTCGGCCTGGGAGTTGGCACTAGCTTTACTCGTAATACGTTTACTACCCCTATGCCTGACGGGGTAGTTTTGGCTCAAGTGACTAACTGTCCGGAGGACATTGGGAAAGATTACGAAGTTGCTTATGCAGCGGTAGGTGACGCTAAACTTGTTCTACGCCAAATGATTGAAGAAGTTAAAAACCATCTCGGAGATGAAGGTGCACCTGATAATCGTGATGTGGTGGGACGCCTAGCAACCCTGCAGCAAAAGTTTCAGGAGGACTGGAATTCTCGATTCAATAGTGAAGAAGTACCTATCAGTCCCTACCGGGTTTTCCAGGAAATAAAGGCGGCCTGCGGTACTAGCAACACGATCATCACGCATGACTCTGGCTACCCGCGTGACCAATTAGTCCCAACTTGGAATACAAATACCCCGCGGGGTTACCTCGGCTGGGGTAAATCTACTCAGTTAGGGTATGGCATGGGTTTGGCTATCGGGGCGAAACTTGCAGCTCCACAAAAAACCGTGGTGAATGTCATGGGTGATGCTGCGTTTGGTATGGGCGGCATGGATTTGGAGACTGCTGTACGTGAAGAGATCCCCATTATTACTGTAGTTCTTAATAACGGCGTTATGACTAAATACGATTCACACATGCCAACTGCAACAACCCGTTATGCCAGCAATGCTTTGGGGGGAAATTACGCTCAGGTTGCTGAAGGCTTAGGTGCTCATGCCGAGCGCGTTGAAACACCGAACGACCTTTCTTCAGCTTTCCAGCGTTCTTTGGACGCCAATCGAGAAGGCAAACCTGCCTTAGTGGAAGTGGTAACTAAAGTAGAAGAGGTAGTTCCGGGCTGACGACTAACCCGTTTTCTTGACATTCTTCTGGTACTTGTTGAGGGTGCAGACAAGAGTTGGTGCACGTGCAAGTTAATGCAGGCTTTTTCGCGGTTAACCAAGAAAGAGTTTTTCTAAGAGCGAAGCTACAAAACCCTACACCCCACTGCACTTGCACTGCCACAGGTAAACCAGGGAGGCGCAGGTGCACTGGAACACCTGCGCCAATGGGACCATTTGATGGAGGCGGATTTACTCGTAGATGGTGTCAGTCAATTGGACTTCCGCCTTCATCGCTATTCATCTCCGAACCAATCACGGGGAGGCACAATATGCCCGCACACAAACGAAATGTAAGCACAAATCCATTTTGGACAAATAACTGTAACCAGAGCCTCAATCTGGGGACAAAGAGTACGCAATGGAACCTGAGGCTAACAACTAACCCTTTTTTCTTGACATTCTTCTAGTGCTTGAAGAGATGAACGAAAGGCTTGAGGCCCTAGAGGTTAGAGATGCTTGACTACAAGAGACTCAATCTCCTCAATCTCTGTCGACCTGACTAAGACGGTGACGCTGCGCAAGTTTCGCGAACAAATCTTCGTGAATAAACCGGGTGTTCACTGTTCGATAAACCTTAATAGGCCGGTGCTTTCCAGTGTGAATGTAGTGCATCTGTGGGTCGAATATCGGTGCGGGGCACCATGACCACTGGCCACAGTTGGGGTCTAATATGATGCCAACGCAAGGTGAATCACCCAGGGAGCGATACTCCATATGCGGATTTGCCTTCGCATTGAATTCCAATAGCTGCTCGACAAGATACTCACCTATCTTGCCGTGAGGGTAGACCTTCTCAATTAGTTCGGCATGGGTAACGCCCATAGTTTGGTAAACACTTCGGGGAACCTGCCACAGTTCGATCTTCGACTGCATCACCACATTGGCGGCGTTAATGTCGTTCGAAAGGTTAAACTCTGGGCCTCCATTAGGCCAGGGGCCACCACCAATCCAAATTACCCGAACATGTCGTTCCTGGATCTCCGGTGCAAGCAAGATCGCCGAAGCCATATCAGTGAGTGGCCCATAAAAGGCAACATTGAGCGTCCTAGAGTCGGCCTTAATGGCCTCTTCAATAATCAGATTGGCGCCTGGAGAAGCCACCGGGGTCACAGCGTCTGGCAGAGCACAAGGAGCACCCTTTTCGACTAGCACTTCATCTTCAAGGTCCATTAGCTTAAGAAGTTTTACCGTTTCTTCGTAACTTTCCTGCAAACTATGCGGGGTTTTGACCGTCCCGTAATGAGCTGGGATAATGCCATGAAGTTCAAAAGAGGGCGTAAGTAATGCGTGAACGATTGCAAATTGATCATCTGCCTCATTCTTTGCATCTGTATTAATGATGACACGCTGCTTAGCTTCATCCGGATAAGCCAGGTCAAAAACCGATAGGTTCCTCATGGGGCGACCTCCTTGTTTCGCTCTTTGATGTCATAAAACCCCAATGTTCAACCAAAAAGCTGCAAGTCAGGCTACCATGAGCGTTATGAAGATCACGCTGCTCCCACTTATGGGCGCGTTCCACCTTCGTTACCCACACTAGTAACTTTCAAATTTCTTGATGTTCTTTTTGGCTAAACAACATTGTTTTTGGTAAGTTTCTATAAGAGCGGATGCACCCAGGGGGGGTCTGCCGTGGAAGTAATTGCTTCATCTAATCCATAAACGACTTGTTCATTATCGGCCGTAACACTTTAGGTATTTCTACGCGGCCATCAGTCTGCTGGAACTTCTCCAGGATCGCTGCTATGGTACGCGGGAAAGCAAGAGCACTACCGTTCAGAGTGTGAACTAGTTCTGGCCTGACTTTACTACCTGTGCTATCCGGCCGATATCTAGTTTGCAGACGACTTGCCTGGAAAGCTTCCATGTTACTTACACTAGAAACTTCTAACCATCGGTTTTGTCCACCACTCCACACTTCTAAATCGTATTTTTTGGCTTGCGTGAAACCCATATCCCCACTACACATCAACAGCCTTCTGTACGGTAATTCGAGAGCCTCTAGTAAGCTTTCAGCGAAGGCAACCATCTCTTCGAGAGCCTCATAACTATCTTCTGGCTTGACGAACTGAACCATCTCTACCTTGTCGAATTGATGAAGTCGATTTAAACCCCTTACTTCCTTGCCGTAACTCCCAGCCTCACGACGAAAGTTCGGCGTGAATGCTGCGTATCGTACTGGCAAATCAGTTTGGCTGAGGATTTCGTCACGATGCAAGTTAGTTACTGACACCTCTGATGTTGGGATTAAATAGTAACCATCAGTATTCTGGTACATTTGTCCTTCTTTGTCAGGGAGCTGTCCAGTCGCTGTTGCTGATTCTTCATTAACCAGTATCGGTGGGCGAATCTCAAAATAGCCTGCGGAAACCAGAGAATCTAGAAAAAATGTTTTGAGTGCCCTAACGAGGAGCGCTCCGTCTCCTTTGAATACCGGAAAACCTGCTCCCGTGAGTTTAACGCCAGCTTCGAAGTCTATCCATCCGCGTTGGACTGCTAAGTCCCAATGTGGTTTTGCTTCGAAGGGGAAATCACTTTTCTTTCCCCATTCCTTAACCACCGTGTTGTCTTGTTCACCTTCCCCATAAGGGACGCTAGAGTGGGGAATATTTGGGATTTCAAGGAGATGCCCTTGGATTGCCTCTTCTAAACTTCGTGATTTTTCCTCTAACCTCTTAACGTCACTAGATACCCTGCCCATATCTTCGATGAGACTTTCGGCGCTCTCACCTAATCTTTTACGTTCACCGATCTCTTTGCTCCGCTGATTACGCACGGCTTGTAGTTCCTCTAAATCCTTACGTAAACTACGAAATTCCTCATCTGCTAACAGGAGTGCGTCTAAGCGTTCTAACGCCTGGGGCAGCTGCTTGTTGAGGATAGCTTTCCGAATGACCTCAGTATTCTCGCGAATGAATCTTATGTCTAGCATATGCTCAAAGGTTACCGAATCAGGACGTGGGGTGTCGATAAACTCTTCATATTCGAAATGTATTTAGCTAATCCCAACCTTAAAAAGAAGTTAGAAGCCGTTCCTGGTTGAGTTTGAGATGCTAACTAAAGCAGTTGAAGGATTCAGGTGAAATTGCCTAGACACAAATTCAGGGTGCATATTTTTAAAGGTTAGAGGTAATATGAATTGTGGTAACCACAATCAGCCTGGGGAGGTGCATTATGAACCCCGAGATACTGAATCATCTGTTGTCCGAGGAGGAAAAGGAACTCTTCGAACAGAACGGCTTCCTCATAGTACCGAACGCAATCCCAACAGAAGTAGTAGACAATCTTAACCAAGTGGTTGACCGGCTTGAGGCTGAACGTCGAGTTGAACAGAATCTAGAACCACACACCAAAATACAGTACATGGATTTCATCGGTCGGGACGCCGCTTTTCTAGAACTCCTTGATTGCCCTAAGACCTTTGGTAAGGTTTGGGGCATTCTTGGTTGGCACATTCAGCTGTATCACAGTCACATGCTCATGACCCCACCAGTACCAATAGAAGAAAGACCTCAATTAAAGAGGCTCGGTTGGCATCAAGACACAGGACAACTCAATAACGATCTTGAGACTACACCGCGACCACGCGTGTCGCTAAAAGTTGGTTTTTTCCTTACTGATACAACCGATACCAACCGAGGTAATTTTCACGTAATTCCAGGAAGTCACTTGAAGAACAGTATTGAACTGCCAGATGACGGCGTTAGCGAACCTGAAGGAGCAATACCTGTACGTGTTCCTCCCGGAACTGCAGTGTTTTTTGACCGTAGGTTATGGCACGCTGGTGGACACAACACTTCAGATATAACTCGTAAGGTATTGTTCTACGGCTATAGTTACCGCTGGTTAAAACCAAGGGATGACATGACTGTCGCCCATTACATGGAAAGAAGCGACCCCATCCGCAGGCAACTACTAGGAGCAGGCGCCAACTACTCTTTCACATCACCAAGAGAAGAAGACGTACCGTTAAAAACATGGCTTAGAGACAATCTCGGAGAGGAAAGCCTAGTACTGTAACCGTGAGGAGAAGCAAACTCCTTCGTCACGCGAGATTTTAAAGGCAGGTGCCTCCTGAAGTTAAAAGTAGTTAATCTCCCCTATCTTGTTGATCTTTTGGGTCGTTTAGGCGTCGAGTTTGATTGGGCTACAATGACGCCTTACTCGGAAAACAAGTGACCGAATTTCTTAGCGATTAGGGGTTTTCTGTTGGCGCTTATTATGTTTACGTAAGTCGCATGGTTGGGAGTCCCAATGCCGAATAAAGTTCTTGCTGCTCAGCTTTTCACAGTTCGTGATTACACACAGACCCCAAAGGATATAGCTGAAACACTCCGAAAGATTGCAGCTATCGGCTACAAGTCAGTACAGATTTCTCAGTTTGGAGCCATCGACCCGCACGAAGTTAAATCCCTGCTTGATGAGCACGGACTATCTTGTGGCGCTACCCACATTTCGTATGAACGCCTCAAGGATGACTTACAAGCTGTCATAGCCGAACACCAACTATGGGGCTGTCGTCATGTGGCAATTGGAAGTATGCCTAGTGCCTTTCGCGAATCAGGTGTGGACGGAGTACGAAACTTCGCAACTGAAGCTAACGAAATTGGATTTCGCTTAAACCAAGCTGGCCTTACCTTCAGCTACCATAATCACAGTTTCGAGTTCCTCCGCGTAAATGGACGTTCATTATTCGAAATGCTATTTGAGGAGTTAGACCCCCGGTATGTATTTTCAGAACTCGATACTTATTGGATCCAACATGGCGGTGGTGACCCAGCCGCCTGGATCAAGGCGCTATCTAGCCGGATTCCCGTGATTCACTTGAAAGATATGGTTATCCATCAAAATGGGCAGCAGATTATGGCAGAGGTGGGTGAGGGAAACTTAAACTGGCCTGCCATCCTTGATGCTTGTCGGTCCTCAGGCACAGAAATTTACGCGGTTGAGCAAGACATATGTCAACGCGACCCTTTCGAGAGCCTAGCGATTAGCTACCGGAACTTACAAGCGATGGGGTTAAAGAAATAAACACGTATAGACTGAAGATAGGAGAACATTAGTGCTTTTGGGATGTTGCGCACCGATTGAGAAAGCCCATACCGTCCAGACTGCCGGCTTCAACTACATTGAGCCTAAGGTAACATCCCTAATTCCAGACGAAAACGACAGCGTTTACGAACCGATTTACCAACGCTTTATCAACTCACCAATTCGGACAAGAGCATTCAATGTGTTTCTTCCGAAAGACCTGAAAATCGTCGGCAACACGATCGACCAAGAGCGTTTAACTACTTACGTCTGCAGGGCCGTCAGTCGCCTTGATTCTCTAGGTGCTCGCATAGCCGTCATCGGTAGTGCGGGCGCCCGTAATGTACCCGAGGGATTTTCCCATGAGCGGGCCCTCGATCAACTAACAAGCTTCTTTCAATTAGTTGGTGATACGGCAGAAGGCACGGGCGTAACAATAGTTATTGAGCCGCTGAACAAAGGTGAAAGCAACATCATCAACACTGTTGTGGAGGGCGTAGAACTAGCTAAACAAGTTAATCGCCTCACCGTACGGGTCCTTGCGGACTTTTACCACATGCAGGTCGAAGAAGAACCAATCAAGTCACTTCGTGATCTTGGTGATTGGCTGGGACACGTCCATGTTGCTGACACAGGTAGAGTTGCCCCTGGCTTAGGCAATTGGCCACTGAGTGATTTTTACACTGAGCTAAAACTAGCTGAGTACACCGGAATGATTTCCGTTGAATGCAACTGGCAAAATTTTGACGAGGAGGCTGCATCATGCTGGAAATTCCTCCATAAGAATTTCGGGTTGTCGTAACCTAAGCACGGGCCCTCACCTATGTTTGATTAACTTCAATGCAATTTGTTTGGTTCCACAAAAACCACTGATTAATCTATTAAAGCTTGGTTCACCTGAACACGAAATTCCCGACGGAATGGGTGAGTGTTAGACGGACGCAATTGCGTGAAAAAGATAGCGAATAAATCCTCTTTAGGATCTATCCAAAACATGGTACTCGCGGAACCACCCCAGTGGCACTCACCAAGCGAAGCAATCAAGTGGGCTTTAACGGGGTTTACTACCACAGCAAAACCAAGTCCAAAACCAATCCCAGCGTAACTAGTTGAATTCCAGGCTTCCTGGTTCATAGCTGGCAAATCACGATTCTGCGGCAACTGGTTGGTACACATGTACTCTACAGTAGGACGGCTCAATAACCTTTTGCCATCTAACTGCCCTCGATTAAGCAACATTTGGCAGAAGCGAGCGTAATCCGGCATTGAACCAACTAACCCAGCACCGCCCGAGAACGTTCCAGCCGGACGTATGAAACGACTATCGTTAATACCGTCAAACAACCTATAGCCAGTAGGGTTGGCAGTTGATTCATCCTTAGTACCGTCCTGACTAACCCGGATATCCTCCAGCGGGCGATAACAAGCTGCAAAACGATCGTGTTTACTAGGTTCCACATGAAAATCCGTGTCGTTCATACCTAGAGGCTCGAAAATTCGGACACGGAAAAACTCTTCGAGGGAGAGTCCTGACCAAATTTCTATTAGGTGTCCGAGCACATCTGTGGAGACGCCATAATTCCAGGCAGTGCCTGGTTGGCACAAGAGGGGAATTCCAGGAAGCCTGGATATTACCTCTGAGAGAGTACCGTGCTTTCCATGAAAATTTATTCCGCGAGCACGGTACTCTTCGGCAACTGGATTATCTTGCATGAAACCTGTTGGATCTACTCCTGATCCCTTAGTGAGGCCCGAAGTATGCGTCAAAAGGTGACGCACTGTCATTGGTCGTTCCGTGGGTATAGTTTGTGACAAAACCGCATCGCCACCCGCCCAAACCCGTGTTTTGGTGAACTCTGGTAAATAGAGTCCAACTGGATCATCTAGTTGGAAAAGTCCTTCCTCGTAAAGCATCATGGCTGCAACGGAAGTGATCGGCTTGGTCATTGAGAAGATACGTACGATAGTGTCTTGGGTAAAAGGCCTTGAAGAATCAACATCGGCAATCCCACTAGCTTCAAAGAATGCTACTCTTCCCCGACGAGCTATCAGGGCGCTGACGCCCGGAACTCTTCCTGAACTCACCTGCGAATCAAGCCACTTGCGAACTCGCTCGAGCCTTAGTGAGGATATTCCTACTGCCTCCGGATTAACCTGGTCTACTGTCCATTTTTCGACCATGCGATTTACTCCTATCGATTATTGCGAAACAACGACTCCACAATTTATTTTTTAATCCCTAGCCTTGTTTTCCTGAGTGTGTTGGTTAATTTGGAAGCAACAACTATGACTTTGCCCAAGACCCTTATAATTAGCTACAGAATTTCAAAACTCCAACATGGCCTTCACAACTCCTTCTTCGGGATCAATCCAAGTGGAGAAGTCAGCTATAAGCTGTTCAGGAGATGCTCGATGAGTGATCCAAGATCCTACTTCAATTTCTCTAGCACGTAATAAATCCAGGACGGTTTTGAAATCCCCTCGGTTTGCATTTCGACTACAAAGGATTGTGATCTCTCGCCTATGTAGCTCAGGGTTAAAGAACGATAGTTGATCGACGGTGTGCCCAACGAAAACTAACCTACCGCCGTTAGGGACAACATCAATTGCAGTCATCATTGATTTAGAATTACCGGTAGCGTCAAAAACGACAATGGGTAACTCCCTAATGCCAAGCTCCTCCAGCAACCCTTCAATACCTCCTTCGGCGTAATCACGGCCGTCAATGACTGCCGCCAAACCGAGGCTTCGCGCAAAATCTAGGCGACTCTCACTAATGTCTACTCCCACAACCCTGGCCGCTCGTTCTTTAGCAAAAGCAATCGTGCCTAATCCAATCGGTCCGAGACCAATGACTAACACAACTTCGTCGGGTTCTATGCTTGCGCGGCTTACAGCGTGGGCGCCTATAGAAAGCATTTCTACAAGAGCCCCCTCAGCAATTGGGATGTCACCAAGCTTGAAAAGCAAGTCGGAGGGAAGTACTATCCGCTCACACATTCCACCGTCAGAATGAACACCGAGGACCTGTAACGTCACGCAGCAGTTGGTCTTCCCACTCCGGCACGCTATGCAAGTCCCGCACGATAGGTATGGCATTACGGTGCAAATATCTCCTGGATTTAGTCCGGACACGCTAGGGTCAACTTCCAGAACCTCAACTGCAAGTTCATGGCCAAGAATAAGTGGGAATTTTATGAAAGCTTGATTGCCTTGAAAGGCGTGAAGATCTGTACCGCAAATTCCTACCCGTAGGACTCGAACTAAAACTTCACCAGTTGTGGGCTTTTTTGGCTCTGATACTTCCGCGAGGCGGAAAGATCCGGGAGCGTCAAGATAAATTGCCTTCATCCGACCCTCCAGTAAAGTGCTGGTGGGTTCAAAGGTTCAGGCTCAGCCATTGCCTTGTTCTTCATATAAGGCGCTTAAGATTTCTTGCATAGTTGCTTCTACCCCCCGGAATTTACTCATTCGCTCATAAACAGTTGCTGCTGCACAATGGAATCCATCAGGGAGGCCCGCTGAATCATAAGTAGCCGCTATTTCGTTCATTTCGCCTACGAAACGCCATGCTTTTTCGGTAGTTCCTTCCGCGGCTTTCTCTGAACGATCTCGTAATCCTTTTTGAGATACGTCCCATTCGGACATTAATTCGTCCTCAACTCCCTCCGCAACCGCGAGCGCCCGGACCGCTAAGAGTAGCGCAGTCGTGCCTTTCGTCCAAGAGGCGTACGCCATCTTAAGTGCAGATGCTTCTACTCCATTACCATTCATAACGACGACAGCAAGGGGCGAACCTGCGAAGAGACTGTTGAGTTCTTGTGCCCGGAACCCCGACAGGTATAAACGAGTGCTTCCCTCGCTTCTGGCTGGAGGCCCGATTATGCTTCCATCGACATAGTCCGCGCCTGACTCCATAATGATTTGAGAAACTCCCCGAGCGGTTTCTGGAGAAAGTGCGTTAAGATCCGCATAGATGCCTTTAAACCCTGCTTGGATGACTGTTTCAGCCACATCAATAGCCGCATGAGGCGGGCAGACGGAAAGCACAATATCGGACGTGCGGGCTAATTTAACCACCTTAATAACGTCGCTCAGGCCGTCTTTTTCTGCTCTTTCACATGTCTCTCTTGACCTATGTTCAGAGGCCCAAAGGACATCTAGTCCCCCTGTCGTAGCTGCTCTACCTATAGAGGATCCCATTGAACCCGGATGAAGGAGACCTATGGTCGGTCTGGTCATGAACCACAGTGTACGTCACTTAGCTGAAAACAGGTGGTGGCTTAGTCAAAGATCGACCTAGAACTAACTGAGGGCAAAGACACGCTCAACAGCTGGCGAGGAAAGTAGCACTGTTGATCAGCCCGGCTTTTTCGCCTTCCTCAGAACCGTTATAGTTAGTGTCCTCAAGCTCTATAGAAATGTAACCTTTGTACCTGGATGCTTTTAGGATCTCTAGAATTCGGACCCAACGCGCCTCGCCGTGTCCGGGAATAGTGTAACGCCAATGCGGTCCGCCATAGTCACGTGTAGTAAAAGTTGTTGGCACTTCATTGCCGTAAGTATAGAGACGTTCATTAGAAATCTCCGTGTCTTTACCATGTACGTGATAGATGCGGTCGATGAACTCTTCCAGAAAACGGATGTGATCTATGCCCATGCGAATCAAGTGAGATGGGTCGTAGTTAACGCCAATGTTGGGTGACGGGCACTCATTAAAGAAAGCCCGGTACGTCTCTGGAGTAGAGACGAGAACCCCAGGTCCAGGCCATCCTTCTATCACGATCCTGGAACTTGTTTTTTCCAGAACAGGGGTAAGTTCGGTAAATGATTCAACCATGTACCCGAAGTTCTGATCCCTAGAGCACATTGGGTCTTCTGGCTTCATCAGAACAAAAAAGTTTTCCACCCCAAACTCGGAGCATTCTTGTACGTATTTAGTATTTACGGTTAAGGCTTGCTGCCTCGTCTCTAAATCTGGAGAAATTAAGCCCTCTGGATCGGGAAGGTCTGCCGAGCCAACTTGCAGCCCCGCCAAAGAAACTACCTCAGCAATTTTGTCGCCGTCAGGACCAAGGTCAACCACATTGATTTCCACACTGTTTAACCAGTCGATGAGGTCGTGAATATTTCTTTGCCAAGCTTCTAAATTAGTACGCCTTACCCCAATTGGTACCGCAGCTGTCCTTGTCTTCATATTTTTTTCTCCCCTCCTGACCTAGATATCTAATCGGATCTCCCGACCTTTTTTCTGGCTCTCGTAAATACCGTTCAAAATACTTTGTACTTGTAGCGATTGTTCAGCTGGGACTGGTGATGGCCTACCTTCCGCAATCGCCTTGGCGAACTCGACGCATTCTAGTGCATGGGGTTCCATAAGATCAGCTGTCATACCTAGATAACGTTTGTAGAGTTCTTTAGTTTGGTAATTACTATTGAGAAACTTCGCACTGGGCCAATGGCATCCTCCTTCAGAACCATAAAGCCACACCTGCATATCGTCCCCTTGCGTATCATGATGCAATAACCAGCTCACTTCTAGAATTAACGTCGCACCATTTTCAAAACGGACAAAAGCAGACGCGAATTCCTCAACATCCCATGTTTTAGGGATTTCTACTCCAGGACGCCAGGGAGTGAACTGTCCGTCCTTCATCGCTAACTCCGTACGAGCGACACCACTCACTGCAACCGGTTGAGGATTACCCATTAACCACAGAGTGAGATCAAGAACGTGTACACCAATGTCAATGCAGGCTCCTCCACCAGAATGCTGCTTGTGAATAAAAGTAGGTGTGGGAATGAAGTGGTTACGACGAAGCATCCAAGCGCGGGCATGGTACACATCGCCCAAAACACCACTATCAGCTTCACGTTTAATAGCTTGCGAGGTACCAGCAAAGCGCCAGTGCTGAGCGGTCATTAGTTGTTTTCCAGAGCGATCACGTGCCTTAATCATTGTACGGATATCGTCTGTAGTGGGAGCTAGGGGCTTTTCACAAATTACGTGCTTTCCTGCGTTTAGAGCACTAACTGTAATTGGCATGTGATACATGTTCGGGGTGCAGACATCAATAATATCGATATCAGGATTATCAAAGATTTCCTGTGGATTGGTTGTAAGCTGGTTAATGTTGTGTTTCGCGCCCCATTGCTTTAAAGCCTCCTCGTTAATGTCGGCTCCAGCGATAACTTCAGCGTGATCAGAAGCTTCCCAGCCTGGCATATGAGAACGATTGATCCCACCTACACCTATGACCCCTACCTTAAGAGTTTCGCTCATAACTTGACGCCCCATTCTGATATTTTGCCGTACTGATACTTTCTAAGATTTTTCTGTACCCCAACTTGTGAACCACCGAACCATAAATCAAATGACTTGAAAAAGCTCATCAGAATCATAGTGTTTCTATATGGAACATTACCAATTCCAACATTTTAACTTTACGGGCAGGTAGGATTGACGAGTGTATGGGCCGAACTTGAAGATAAGTAGCCTTCAATGCCAGTAATCACAAGGGGATTTTTATGTACACAACACTACTACCTCGGGCAATCGGTATTTCTGAACCCCTTTTAGCGACACTGCGCCTCGCATCGGAGCATGGTTTTGAGGCTTGCCATATTGATATTAGGGAGGCTTCCGAGCTGGATGTTAATAAGGTCACAGACTTTGCTAACGAATGCAAACTAAAGCTTTCCTCTTTTACGCTACCAGTGGATTTTCGTGTCAGTCAATCAGCCTATAGCGAAGACCTTTCTGAGCTACCCGAACTAGCCGCGTTAGCTGCGAGTTTAGGTATATCGCGTACTTCAACCTACGTCCTGCCTTCCTCTGATGACCTCACGTATCGGCAGAATTTTGATCTTCATGTACGACGGCTCAAGCCTGTTGCGGAAATACTTAACGATCATGGATTGCGACTCGGCCTCGAATACGTGGGACCCAAAACAATGTGGTCGGCCATGCGCTACCCTTTTATCCACACGATGATAGAGATGAAAGAGCTAACTAAAGCGGTGGGTCAGAATACCGGTTTGCTACTCGACTGCTTCCACTGGTATACGGCTAAGGAAACCATAGGCGACATTGCTAAACTCAATCTTGAAGAGGTTGTTGAAGTGCACATAAACGATGCTCCTGATTGCCCAGTAGCTGACCAGCTTGACGGTGTTCGCGATCTGCCTGGTGCTACAGGTGTAATCCCGATTTCTAGTTTCCTTGGCACCCTAAAGGACCTCGGCTTTAATGGGCCCATAGGCGTCGAACCTTTCAAGAGTGAGCTTTTTAAGATGAGCCCCGAAGAGGCCTGTTTCAAAACATCGGAAAGCCTTATGAAATTCTGGACACCCACAAAAGTTAGGTAAAACATCCATGGCATTGCGCACTCAAAAACACTGGATTCAGAAAGCTGAGCTGTGAGTACTCGCGTTGATTACGCTGCGGTTATGGACGTAGGTGGGACCTCTTTGGCCTCAGCTATAGTCGACAACTCCGGTTTTGTCCTACCTGACTCTCTTAATCACTGCGAAATTGATTCCACCGGACCTGCCGAAATCATAGTTACAACCTTCGCAGCGATACTAGATTCTGCTCTTTCGTTTGCGCGACTCAACAACCTAGATATTTTAGGAATCGGCATTTCCATCTGCGGCCCTTTGAATTACAAGGAAGGAATCAGTCGAATTAGGGGCTTGAACAAGTACGAAGCTATTTACGGGGTTAACATTCAGAAAGAACTCCGTGAACGCCTCAATCTTCATGTCAATATCCCGATGATTTTTGATCCTGATGCTGCGAGCTTTGCCCGGGGCGAAGCTTGGTGTGGTGCTGCCCGCGATTATCGCCGAACGATTGTCCTAACATTGGGAACCGGCCTCGGTAGCGCATTTATTGTGGATGGAGAGGTTGTTGAAAAAGGCCCAGGAGTACCTAGGCTTGGTTGGGTTGCGGGACAACCGTACCGCGACGGTCTCGTGGATCACTACACTTCAAATTCTCACATTATGAAGCTTTATCGGGAACGCAGAGGCGAAAGCCTTGAAGTCGTAGATATCGCCAATAAAGCCTTTGCTGGAGATAATACAGCTAGAGGGGTTTTCAGAGAAGTGGCTACAATAATTGGTAACGTACTCCTGGAACGCCACATTATTCCTTTTGGTGCCGAAAGCATCATTCTTGGGGGGCAAATAGCAAAGTCTTACGAACTATATCTTTCTGGCCTCTCCGATACATTGCACAGCGTTCCTTCCCTCAAAGCAATTAAACAAGCTGCTGACATAGACCATAGCGCTCTAAAAGGAGTTGGGAAAATATTTTTTGATAGGCGTTAGGATGACTCGGTTTAGTTCCCTGTGCACAAAACCAAGACCCTCCGTTCTTTGGATCACTTTTCCATTCCACAGCCAAGACAATCGGTGGAGTAACGAACCAGCATCCTAACCGATTTGAATCACGAAGATTAAGGTGATTAAGGTAATGAAGCTTTATGATTTATTGGCGGTTCCGATGTTAGACTAGGGCGGCAGTATTGATGCAAGCCGCCTTAAATTCGGCGAATTCTTCTGCTCCAATCGGCTTATGTTAGTCCTTAGGCCTTGGTCCTCACACGCAGAGTGGAAGAAAGGTTTTAACTAGAGCAAAGGCGGCTGATTACAACTGCTCCAGGCATACCGATGGAAGAGGAGAGCTTAATGGACACCCCGAACCTTGATATTGGCCTTGTTGGCCTCGCCGTTATGGGCCAAAATTTGGTCCTCAATATGAACGACCATAACTTCACAGTTGGAGTTTATAACCGAACGACTAGTGTAACGACCGAATTTATTGAGGGCCCAGCCAAAGGAACGTCAGTAGTTGGTTTCGATTCGCTAGAAGATCTCGTTGTAAATTTAAAGCGACCCCGCAAGATCATGCTAATGGTTCAGGCGGGACCTGCAGTCGACAAAGTTATTGATTCTCTATTGCCGTACCTTGAGGCTGGAGATATCGTAATCGATGGCGGAAACACTAACTATCCTGATTCAGTACGACGAGCAGAAAATCTCGAGTCTCGAGGACTCTTATTTGTCGGTACCGGAGTTTCAGGAGGAGAAGAAGGCGCCCGGACTGGACCTTCAATAATGCCAGGTGGTTCTCACCAAGCTTGGGAACACATTGGGCCCATTTTTCAAAGTATCGCCGCCCAAGTAGACGGTACCCCTTGTTGCGATTGGGTTGGTGATGGTGGGGCAGGACATTTCGTAAAAATGGTTCATAACGGCATTGAATATGGTGATATGCAGCTCATCACTGAAGCCTATCACTTAATGAAATCTGGCCTCGGGATGCAAGCCGAGGAAATCGGAGAAGTATTTTCCGGTTGGCGGTCAGGCAAACTTGATTCTTACTTGATCGATATTACAGCTGAAATATTCACTGTTAAAGATTCTGATGGGGAACCTCTAGTAGAAAAGATTCTTGACGTTGCAGGCCAAAAAGGAACTGGTAAATGGACAGCTGTCAATGCTTTAGAACTGGGTATCCCTCTTACGCTCATTGGTGAGGCTGTCTTTTCTCGTTTTCTTTCCTCTATCAAGGCTGAACGTGAAGAGGCCTCACAGGTCCTTAAAGGACCTTCAGTCTCCCCAAAACTGGATCGGGCTAAGGTCATTGAAGACCTGGAGCAAGCACTATACGCTTCTAAAATATGCTCTTACGCTCAGGGATACATGCTCATACGGGCTGCCGCTGAGCAATACGACTGGGAGCTCAATTACGGTGGCATAGCACAAATGTGGCGCGGTGGTTGCATCATCAGATCCAGTTTTCTCAAAGACATCCGCTCTGCTTACAGCAAAAACCAAGCCCTAAAAAACCTTTTACTTGATGACTTCTTTCGTGATGAAATCGAATCTTCTCAGGGGTCTTGGAGGCGTACGGTGTCTACTGCGGTCCAGGCAGGGATACCAACACCAGCTATGGGAGCAGCTCTAGCGTTTTTTGATGGTTATCGTCACGCCGAACTGCCAGCGAATCTTCTCCAGGCCCAACGAGACTACTTTGGGGCCCATACTTATGAAAGGGTTGACCATCCGCGGGGAGAGTTCCATCACACTAACTGGACTGGACGAGGCGGAAAAGTCTCATCACGTACCTATAATGCTTAATTGCACTGTCAAAACTTACTCTATATTGGAGTGATCCGCTTAGCACCTACATCAAAACCTTTAGGTACTGCCGCATCGTAACTACACTTAATTAATTCACTCTTAATCTCTTTGTAGATCTGTGAATTTTCTTAACGCCACAAGGTTACCGAAAGTATGTTGATAAGCACAATACCAGAGTAGATTGTGATGGATTCCAATCATTCCCCTTTTGGGATATTGCCTTGAGAGAAAGATGCTCTTAGCTGAGCATCAGACGCGTGCGGAGTACCGACACCGCCCTCCATCCTAAGCAACTGTCGCTGTCTGAGCGATAGACTTTGATGCCAATCAGGGTTAAAGCCGTCATGTGGATCGTTTTGAAACAATAACGTGTTTTTTCGGTAATGCCCAAAAAGAGCGTGTCGCCTCTCGTTGGTAGTATTTGCGCCTCCACCGTGCCAACACTGACCATTAAAGACCAATACACTTCCAGCTGGGGCGACCAGATGATGAACGTGCTTAACTATCATCCCATCGGGTGGGCCGGCCAGACCACTCTGGTGGGAACCAGGAACGATACGAGTTCCCCCATTCTCGAAAGTAAAATCGTCAAGCAACCACACTGTGTTAACCATTACGGGTGAGTTCGAATTGAGAAGATCAGCTCTTATATCACTGTGAAGCCCTTGTTCTGGATCTCCGGGTCGCACTACCCGGGCATTCAAACTACCCAGCACAATTGATTCCCCAAGGACATGCTCAATGACAGGCAACGTACGAGCGTGATCAATTATCGAATGGTAGATACGATCAAGGGCCGGCAGATTAGAAACGTGACCAGCGCTTCCTAAAAAGCGTTGTTCTTCACCGATTTTAGCGTCGAGATCCATAAGTACCTCACGCATCTTGGTAACTTGGTCATCGGTTAAAACATCTTCGAGCAAAGTAAACCCATGCACATCCATTTCAAAAAATGCTTGGTTAAGATCTGTCAACTTCCACCCTTTCATCTAACCTTTAGTTGGAGCCGTTATTAGGACACAAGGTACATAAAACCCACGCCGAAATGTTTTTCGTAATAAGAGGTAAGGGAATTTACCGTTGTCATCTTACTCTTTTGAACCCCATTTTTCGCAACCTCCTTCGCCAGACGGGCGTACGGATGGTTCAGCGATGTTCTTTGTTCCCTTCCACGCGTACGGATCCTTACCGCTTACCATCACAATATCTCGATAGTCTAGACTTCCCATTCCTTCTTCTTCCTGCGGTTTCTGCCAGGGAAGCAACGACGCTGCATTCATATAGTGGTTTACTAGCACTCGCCGATAGTTTCCATGGGACTTGTTAGGAAACGACCGGTGCAGAAGGTACCCGTTGAAAAAGACAATGGCGCCAGCTTTGACCTGTACGGGTATTGCATCGGAATCGGAATACGGGAATCCTGTTGACTCGGCCGTACAGTCAAATCGGTCATCGTTCTGCACCTGTGTCGGCCATAACGTACCTAGTTTATGAGACCCTGGAATCACCCAAAGGCAACCACTTTCTAACGTGGCATCATCGAGAGCTATCCAACCACCGGTTAGTGAACGATCTCGAGTAGGAATAAATGCCTCATCCTGGTGCCATGCTTGGCCTGGCTTGCCACTGGCCTTAATAAACAGCATTGATTGCATAGCTTTGACATTAAGCCCAATAATTTCTGTAAGCACTTTGACCATATTTGGGTGAGCCAAGTAGCGGCGCATAACAGCTGAAATCTTGTGAGGAAAGTGAACACAAAGCGTTCTCTTAAGAACCTCCGCATCCTCCTCTTCAGGGACTGAAGGCTGGAGGCGATTTATCTCCCCCCGTTCCCCACGACAAATAAGTAGCGTTTCAGCAATTAGTTCATCAATTTCAGCTCGACCCAGAGCATCGGGAACCACGACATATCCGTTTTCTCGGTAGAAGCCTCCAATACTCCCATTTTCGTTTACAGTGGTGCCATCAATAAAATTAGGACTCAACTCAACAGCCCTCCTCTAAGACGAATTGCCTATAATTAGGCCTCACCATATCTAGTTTGCCCCCAATGCTTTAGTTTAACTAATTATTGTTCACTAAATTCCTCACTCTTCCACGGTTCTTGGCCATTCAAGGCTGCTAAACCCGCATCAAGGACTTCGACTATCCTATCTACATCATAGATACATCCAGCCCATGTACCTCCACTGACACGCTGCAGAGCCGCCCATAATCTAGTGTCATCCGGTAGATCTGGGTGTGGACTGAGCGCCGGATGTGGTGATCGAGAGGCTAGAAGAGCAGTAGCTTCCTGAGACCCTAGCGTTCCTTCAGCAGTGCCAACCAAATCTATCGTTCCTACTAAATTATGGCGATCGATTATGATCTCTATTTGGTCACCGTCACGAAGACACCCAATTGGTCCTCCTGCTAGGGCCTCAGGTCCTACATGACCTATGCAGGCGCCAGTCGACAATCCAGAAAAACGGGCATCAGTAAGTATCGGAATGTGCTTTCCCCACGGTAAGTATTTAAGGGCGCTCGTGAGTTGCGCTGTTTCTTCCATCCCAGTACCGGACGGTCCTGCACCTATGAGAACTAGTACTTCACCTACCTCTATAGGTCTTTCGCCTCCACCCTTAACCGCCTCAATAGCATCGGACTCATCCACAAACACCCTTGCAGAACCACTGTGCCGATACACGTCATCGTTGCCAACTAATGAAGGGTCAATGGCTGTAGCCTTTATCACTGAACCTTCCGGAGCAAGATTACCTACTGGAAAGAGGACTGTGCTTGTCAATCCTGCGGAACGAGCGGTATCAGCATCCATAATGATCTGATCGACATTAATACCCGCTTGTTCAATTCGATTCCGTACAGCTACACGGCGTTCACTTGATTCCCACCAATCTAGGTTGCTAGCTAAAGTCTCCCCGGTCACCGTTTTTACCTGAGTATCAAGAAGCCCCATATTCCTTAAGTGAAGCATCACCTCGGGCACACCACCAGCCATGAACACCTGGACAGTTGGGTGATTACGAGGTCCGTTAGGCAAGGCGTCTACCAAACGCGGGGTTGCTCGATTGGCCTGATTCCATTCCCTAACGGTGGGTGGTCTGAGACCAGCAGCATGAGCAATAGCGGGAATATGTAGTAAGAGGTTAGTGGATCCTCCGAAAGCAGCGTGGACAAGTAACGCATTATCGACAGCAGCTTCAGTCAATATCATGGACAGAGGCGTTTCGAGGGATGTAAGGCGTAGAAGTGCCAGCGCTGAACGATGAGCTAGATCTAACCAAATTGGTTCACCAGAAGGGCTTAGGGCACTATGAGGAAGAGCCATACCTAGAGCCTCTGCAATGACCTGAGCAGTCGCTGCAGTGCCGAGAAATTGGCAGCCCCCGCCACTGGACCCGCACGCCTTGCAACCCATTTCAGCAGCGTATTCAATATCGATCAGTTCGTGAGAAAAACGAGCTCCCAATGTCTGTACCTGTGCAGCATCTTCGCCGCCAACGGTCGGCAAAGTCACGCCCCCAGGAACTGCAATTGCAGGTAGTCCGCTACTACCGGCTAAGGCCTGTAAAGTCGCAGGGAGGCCTTTGTCACAAGTGGCGACTCCCATTACAGCAGCGCGTGTAGGTAATGAACGGATGAGGCGTCTAAGTACAGTAGCTGCGTCATTTCGGTATGGCAAGCTATCGAACATTCCAGTCGTCCCTTGGCTACGGCCATCACACGGATCGCTGCAGTAAGCTGCAAAGGGCAATGCCCCCCGTTCACGAAGGGTTTCGGCAGCCTGTTTGACCATTAGACCAATTTCCCAGTGTCCCGTATGGTACCCAAGCGCAACCGGACTACCGTCTTCTGCACGAAGCCCCCCTTGAGTACTGACTATGAGCACCTGGCCTCTTGCTACCTCAGAAGGCTCCCAACCCATACCGGCATTCTGGGTGAGGCCGAATAAGTTTCCACTCGGCTCCTGCCGCAACATTTCTGGGGTAAGCGGCAATTTACCTATTGGCCCACCACCGACAATGCGAGTGGTCTCTGCATCACCAGCTCCACCCAGTATTTCGGAAAGATCTGGATTAATCCTGATGGTCATCGTTCCTCCTCTGCCATTTGGTTCCGTAAGTTAAAACCAGATTTCACGCTGCAGCCAACCTACCCAAATCACCCTAGGTCTGCTGTACCTGACATTACCGCTTTTCCTCGTAATTTAGTACCAGATGCCACATTTATAGTCATTGTGCACAACCAAATGCTAATCTTAGTTAACTGGTTCCCTAATCTTGTCTGTACTATCCGCGATTTGAACTCCCAATACAAGTCAATTGTATTAGGCGTCCTATCCACCTTGCTCTTCTTTGCCTTGGAGAGACTCATGCCGAAGAAAATCAAAATCAGCCCCAAGGTGTGGCTGCTGAACTGCTTGAGAAAACAGTCGGGCATATCCACGTTTGGGAAGTTCTGGCCGGCCGGGGTTATTAACACTACGCCTATCGAGCTCTTCTTCGGATACTAAAAGACTTAGGCGCCTCGATTTTGCATCCAGCTCAATAATATCTCCATTTCTCACGAGACTTAGAGGGCCACCTACAGCAGCTTCCGGTGAGACGTGCAAAACTATTGTCCCGAAAGCCGTTCCACTCATTCGAGCATCAGATATGCGTACCATATCGGTCACCCCATGAAGCTTGCCTGGTATAGGAAAATAACCTGCTTCAGGCATACCGGGAGCTCCAACTAATCCAGCATTTTGTAGAACAAGGATGTCTTCCGGCGTAACGTCAAGATTAGGGTCATCTATCCTGTGGGCTAAATCTTCAAGTGAAGTGAACACTACCGCGCGTGCTCTTTTTTGAAGAAGCTCGGGGCTAGCCGCTGAGCGCTTGAGCACGGCTCCATCAGGGGCAAGGTTTCCCCATAAACCAATAAGAGCTCCACTGGCCTGGAAAGGTTCGGCGGCCGGTCGAATTATCTCTTGCCATCTCGGTAAATCTACAGCTTCCCCCAACAAAACATCTAGCGTCTGACCCGTAACAGTTAAAGTACTCCGGTCGATCAGATCACCTAATTCTTGCAACACTGTAGGAATTCCTCCTGCACGATGAAAATCCTCCATGTAACCCTTCCCCGTTGGTTTCAGATCAAGTAAAACAGGTGTTTGCTCACTCACGACATCAAATTGATTTAAGTCGAGTTCAATTCCAAGGCGACCTGCGATAGCGGTAAGATGTATAACTGCGTTAGTCGAACCACCAATGGTTTGGAGTACCCGGATGGCATTACCAAAGGCGGCCGGCGTCATAATATCTGCTGGAGTTGGCCCACTATTCGCTAGTTGGGTTGCCTTTCTCCCTGATTCCTCTCCATGACGTAACCTTTCAGCATATACAGCTGGAATGGTCGCGCCGCCAGGCAACATCATTCCCATGGCTTCAGTCATACAGGCCATAGTACTAGCAGTACCCATAACAGCACAGGTTCCTGTTGTAACTACTAGCTCGCTTTTTATCTCGTCAATTTCTAAACGATTAAGCTCACCACGCCTATAAGATGCCCAGAAACGCCTACAATCTGTACAAGCTCCAATTTGCTCCCCTTTATAACCACCCGTAAGCATAGGGCCAGCAACCACAACTAGTGCTGGTAGGCCAGCGCTAGCGGCGCCCATAAGTAGAGCTGGTATGGTCTTATCGCAACCACCTACAAGTACTACGGCGTCAATTGGTTGAGCCCGTATCATCTCTTCGACATCCATTGACATCAGATTGCGAAATAGCATACTTGTCGGGGATAGGAAGGCCTCGCCAAGAGAAATAGTGGGAAACGCTAACGGCAAACCACCCTCAAGTAGTATGCCTCGTTTAATTGCTGGTATGAGTTCTACGAGACCTCGATGGCAATTATTTAGATCACTCGCCGTATTAATAATCCCGACTACCGGACGACCGATAGCTTCTGTACCGTAACCCATTGACAAAGCAAATGTCTGCCGCATAAATTTGGAGAACTCCACATCTCCATACTGCGTGAGCCTTGTCGCCAGACCCTTTGATTTCATTTTCTTTATCTCCTTTATTGGGCTTAGATGCCCCCAAGTCAAACGCTAAACTGACTACTTGCATCATATTTAGCCCTAGGCTTGAGGTCTTTTAGCGCTATTAACCCTAGGCTCGTAGGCAAAATGATACTCTTCTAAACTTTTGTCGACAATGATAATTCACCACAATACTGATTTGCATGATCAACTTCGATTTTTGACCAACCAACCATATAAACGTCTCATTAAAGCCCAACCAAGCCTCTTTTCATAACTTGATGTCCTTCGAAATAAGGCTATAACTACTGTTCAGCATAAGATCAACCAACCCACCAATAGATTTCCATTAGTTTATCTGGATGTCCTCATCTAACACCTCTCATGCTACGCTTGATTGATGTCGGTTGAAGTAAGTACTTATCGGCTAAGCCTACGCGGTAACGAAATAGGCAGAAACGTCATCTGGACCCGTACCCAAAACCAGACGACAAATTTAGAAAGCCTATTATCACTCCGTGGTAACTTCAGCCAGAGTACGATTACCCAACAGAGCTCCTGTCACGCTAGCCGCTTTTTCAGTTATCGCTTCTCTGAAACTACCGAAGCTCGCGGAGAGAAACGACTTTACGAAGTAGTTTTTGACCAGCCTTCAGGCCTTGTTACGGCAAGGCGGGGAAAGAAGGATGAAGCTTCTATCCCCTACCTTGTACCCTACCGCGATCCTCTTTCTGTACTCTTCGAAATACGGAATTGGCACAACCCTGACGGATGTTCAAAGAAAATCCCATTACTCGGTAAAGAGGTCGCCATAGTTCCTAAGGGGACTACACAAGTGCAAACTTCCTCAGGGAAAAAGACGGCTTGGGCCTACTCCCTGTACCCCGGCGGTAGCCATGTATATGTTGATACTGAAGAGCCTCACCATATTTTGCACTTAACCCAGCGACTGGCCGGTTCAAATATAGAATCTAGCTTGTCAAAAATTGAAGAAATCACACAAATGCCTGGTGGCCAATTCTCTGGAACTGGCAACGCGCGTAAGAAAAAGCAACGCCGTAGACGCCGCCGAAAACCACGAAAGTGATTTTTATAGACCTATATGGGACCAACCCCAGCTATACTTAGGTTCTTATGTCGGGAAAGATTGGTTTTGTAAGTCTTGGGTGCCCCAAAGCCTTAATTGATAGTGAACATATTCTTACGCAGCTCCGCGCTGAAGGGTATGAGCTAGTACCCACCTTTGAGGATGCGGATCTTGTCGTTGTTAATACGTGTGGTTTCATCACTCCAGCAGTAGAGGAATCTCTTGAAACTATCGGAAACGCACTAGAGTCGAACGGCCGAGTAGTGGTAACAGGTTGCCTCGGTGAACGCCCCGAAGTAATCATGGAACGACATCCAAATGTATTATCTGTCACCGGCCAAGCAGACCTTAATGGGGTGATGTCTGCCGTACACAACGCTCTTCCCCCTGAATTAGATCCGTTCAAGCGACTAATACCAAACGCCAACGGTATTAAACTTACACCGCGCCACTATAGCTACCTAAAGATTGCTGAGGGTTGTAACCATACCTGTAGCTTCTGCATAATTCCGCAACTCCGCGGCCTTCAAATCTCTCGAGACGCTTCAGACATTCTGGTTGAGGCAACCCGATTAGTCGCTACTGGAACTCGTGAGTTGATCATAATATCGCAAGACTCTAGTGCATATGGCTCAGATCTCCGACACCGTGAAAGTACTTTCGGTGACCAAAAGGTTCGAGCTCACCTTGTGCCCCTAGTGGAAGAACTTGCTGAACTGGGCATATGGATCCGATTACATTACATTTATCCTTATCCTCACGTAAGAGATATTATCCCGCTTATGGCTGAAGGGAAAGTGCTTCCCTATCTCGATGTTCCTCTTCAACACGCCAGCCCGTCTATCCTGAAAGCTATGAGGAGGCCTGGCGGGCCCGAAAGTCACTTGAAGACCATCTCCGAATGGCGATCCATATGTCCAGATTTAACTATTCGCTCAACTTTCATTGTTGGTTTCCCTGGAGAAACCCCTCATGATTTTGAACTACTTCTTGATTTTCTTCGTGAAGCACGACTTGAAAAGGTTGGGGCCTTCACCTATAGTGCCGTCGATGGGGCTGCAGCTAATGATCTAGGCAAACCCATTCCTGAAGAATTAAGCCGCGAACGACGTGCCCGTTTAATGGAATGTCAACAGAAAATTAGTGAAGAAAAAAACCGCGAACGAGTGGGAACCAGCATTGAAGTGATAATCGATGCCTTTGGTGACCTACCGGGAGAAGTAATAGGTAGGACCCTAGTGGATTCACCAGAAATCGATGGTTCCATCGTACTTAAAACCGACGGTACAGTGAAAATCGGTGACAGGGTTTTGGCTAAAGTTACAGGAGCAACCTCCCCTTACGACCTTGAAGGAAAATTAATAAAATCGCTCCCTTGGACCCCTACCGTCCCGCAATGGAATTAAGCATAATTTTTGTACAGGTTTAACGACATTTCTACTCGATGAAAGCTTAATGTCTCGCTTTCTTCTACGCCGGACTTCTTCGAAAGCTACAGTTCAACCCCGTTACAAAGTGATCCAACTTTCCTACAGCAAAGATCTTTCCTTGCGCGACTCAAACTAAATTAACGCAACAGCAATGAATCTTCCAAAGAAAATGTTGTTTTCAGTTTGCAGAGAATTGGTAAGTGACCCATTACTGCAAATCTTTTCCAAATATCTCATTACAGTACTCACAATTGACCTTTGCGATCCAACTCCACTTTGAAATAATCTATGGGTTTAAGTTGAAACAGATTGGGTATCTGTTTTCTCTTCACGGTTTTGAAGTTTAGCCTTGATTCGCTTCAAAACCGTGACTTCCTCAAGAGCCCTCTGATCAAGTACACTACGAATTTGCTGTATCTCTAAACCAATCCCTGGAATAACCACCTGCTCTAGAGCATTCACCCGTCGACTGGTCTTCTTGATCTCCTCACCTATGCGTCTCAGCCGTGTCTCAGTAGCTGCTACTCTGATAATAGCTTCGGTTAACTTACGGAACTGGGCTGCCGTATCAAGCGTCTTGACACCAGCATTAATTGGAGAAAATGGTAACTCTGAACTGAACTCTGGAGGCTGAACTTGCGGTACGCGAACTCCGAATATGTTCTCCACATCTACCCGAAGGTCTAGTTCTGTACTAGAAGCTAAACTGAGGCTTTGAACAGCTTCTGGGCCGTCCCAAGCATTAGCCAAAAAAAGACTAAAGTAGGCTTCCCTACTGGTTTTCGTTAACATCCGCCTGGCGTTGAGAGATTCTTTTACCAGTCCGAAGAACTCCGATATTAGGGCATCACGTTTACGCTTAAGGAGATCGACACCCCTCTGGGCAAGTCCCAATTGGTCCTTGCGCTGAAGAAGATTAGATCGAGTGGGAGCAACCTGTTCAGCCATCGTCAACTAGACCCCTTTATTGGAACTCCAGATTTCATCCATTTTGGAACCATAGTATTTATCAATGTGGTCTCTGCTTAAACGCGTAAGCTCGCTTTTCGGGAGGGTTGAAAGTAGCGCCCAACCAATCTGTAGTGATTCTTCAATACTACGTTCTGCGTCTCCTTGGCTGATAAAGTGACTCTCAAAATCGTCAGCAAAGGCAAGGTAAAGCTTGTCATTCTCACTAAGAGCATCTTCTCCGGTAATGGCAACAAGACGTCGTAAGTCAATCCCATTAGCATAAGCAGCCTGAAGCTGGGATTGCATATCTCCATGGTCATCACGGGTCTTACCCTCACCGATCCCATTGTTCATCAATCTACTCAAGCTAGGACCGGGATTGATTGGCGGATAAATTCCCTGGGTATGTAAATTCCGCGCTAAGAATATTTGCCCCTCAGTGATGTAACCAGTCAGATCAGGAATCGGGTGGGTGATGTCGTCATCTGGCATCGTAAGGATTGGTAGCTGAGTGATAGATCCACTCTCGCCCTCCACTACACCAGCACGTTCATAAATAGACGCAAGATCGGTGTACATGTACCCAGGATAGCCACGACGCCCAGGAATCTCCTCACGAGCACCACCAATCTCCCTTAACGCCTCACAATAATTAGTGAGGTCAGTAAGAATTACTAAAACATGGAAGTCATGTTCGAAAGCGAGATATTCAGCTGCTGTCAATGCCATGCGCGGTGTCAATAAACGCTCTGCTGCTGGATCATCGGCCTTATTAAGGAATAAGACGCTTCGGGCAAGAGCCCCAGTCCGTTCGAATTCCTGGGTAAAAAATGTTACCTCCCTCTGGGTAATACCCATAGCAGCAAAAACTACAGCAAATTCAGTTTCTTCCCCAAGCACCTTAGCCTGGCGAGCAATTTGTGCTGCCAATTCATTTGCGGGCAGACCAGCCCCAGAAAAGATCGGAAGTTTCTGACCACGAACCAAAGTCAACAAGGTGTCAATAGTTGATACACCTGTCTGAATGAATTCCTCTGGTTTCCGACGCGATACTGGATTGATAGGGGCCCCTCCGATTGGAAGTCGCTTGTCAGCAACCACAGCCGGCAAGCCATCAATCGGGTTACCGCTACCACTGAAGCGTCTACCAATCATGTCCCGGGCTACTCCGAGACGAGCTACGTTTTCTACTAAGCTAACAGAAGTAGTAGAAAGATCAATTCCTGAAGGCTCCTCAAATACCTGAAGTATCGTCGTCTTTTCAGAAACATCGATGACTTGGCCTCCACGCTCACGACCTTGACCATCACGAATGCGGACAATAGCATTGTATGCAAGGTCAGGCGCATTTTCCAGGAACAGTAGAGGTCCAGATATGTAATTGACGTCACTGTATTCTTTTTTTAATAGGTTGCTGGCCACGAAACCCTCCTTATGACCCTACCGCGAAGGCAGTGTCTAACTCGCCCATCACTTCGTCCCGGTATACATCGAACTCATTTTCCGGCACGTAGCGCGAGCGGCTAATTTTTTCAACTACGGGCTGTTGTAGGACCTCGTCGACAGTGCCACCTTCACGGATAAATTCCGCTGCCAAGGCATTCAATTTGGTCATCATTAAAAGCATGCCATACGATTTTTCCATAGAACAAGAAGCATCAATTGGGTCAAAACCGTTTTGCTGAAGGAAATCCTCTCTTAGAATGCGGCCCATCTCGATGACTAGGCGCTCTTGATCCTGCAGGGCGTCTGGCCCAACCAATTGAACTACCTCCTGAAGATCAGCCTCTTGTTGCAGTACTCCAATTGCTAAATCTCGCTGTTCTGTATAGTCCTCGGCAACATTTTCGCCGTACCATTCGTCAAGAATGCTACCGAATAACGTATAAGAATTGCTCCAATTAATTGCTGGAAAATGACGTCTCCTAGCCAAACCAGCATCAAGCGCCCAGAAACAGCCGGTAATCCTCAAAGTAGATTGTGTAACCGGCTCGGAAAAATCACCGCCAGCTGGGGAAACAGCTCCGATAATAGATACCGCTCCTTCTTCTCCAGCCAATGTCGTAACTCGCCCTCCTCGTTCATAGAAAGCAGCCAGGCGTGAGGCAAGGTAGGGTGGGTAACCCTCCTCTGCAGGCATCTCCTCAAGACGCGAAGCGATTTCTCGCAGAGCCTCCGCCCAACGAGAAGTAGAATCAGCCATTACTGATACACCGTAGCCCTGGTCGCGAAAATATTCTGCCAATGTAATCCCAGTGTAGATTGATGCCTCACGAGCTGCCACTGGCATATTAGACGTATTAGCTATGAGTACCGTCCGGTGCATCAGCGGGTTACCTGTCTGGGGATCCTCGAGCTCTGGGAATTCCACGAGCACGTCAGTCATTTCATTGCCACGCTCACCACAACCTACGTAGACAACGATGTCAGCATTCCCATATTTTGCGACTGACTGTTGAGTAACAGTCTTGCCCGAGCCAAACGGTCCCGGAATAGCAGCAGTACCGCCCATGGTGAGAGGAAACAGTACATCCAGGATTCGCATCCCAGTAAGGAAAGGGGTAACTGGGTCAAGTTTTACCTGAACTGGCCGGCCCTGGCGCACTGGCCAACGGTGATACAGTTTCAATTCTGTACCGTCGTCAAGAATTGCAACGACCTCTTCAACCGTATACTCTCCGGCAGGCTTGACGGTTTGTATTGTACCGCTGACTCCTGGTGGTACCAAGATTTTATGAGTAAATGAAAATTCAGGCACCGTACCCAAAATAGCTCCAGATTCAACCTTGTCGCCAGGAGTTACTTGAGGAGTAAATTCCCATTTGGCTTCCCGGGATAGGGAGTTAACCACTAGACCTCGCTCAATATAGGTGCCGGACTCCTCACGAATTTTGTCAAGAGGACGTTGAATCCCATCAAAGATGCCGTTGAGCATCCCGGGACCAAGCTCTACCGCTAATGGAAGGTTGGTTGATATAACCTTTTGGCCTACTGTAAGACCGGCAGTATCTTCATAAACCTGCACAAAAGCAGTATCCCCGTCGAGACGAATAATCTCGCCTACTAACTCTTCTTCGCCGACTCGTACCAAGTCGTACATTCGGGCACCCATCATCCCCTCGGCAATCACCGCGGGACCAGAAATGCGCTGTACTTTACCTTCAATTGCCACCAAGGGCCTCCTTAAATCGGCCTGCCTTGGGTACTCCCCGGCAGGGGTTTACTCCATCCTGACATCAAAGCCGATGGCGTCACGTACTAGCTTCTTCATGTATTCGGTTGCATCGGCCTCTTCACCGAAAGTCGCTGCTAAGCTAGGCATGGGTAACAAAACCGGTAGATTACGCCCACGCATGGCTCGTTCGCTAGATCGATTGGGGTCATCGATAAATGCCTCATCTACCACGACAAGTCCATACTTATCAGATAGGATAATTTCTTCCAGATCCGTTTGTGCCTCCTCAGATGTAGTCTCCCTAACTTCCACGCCAGCAAGTCTAAACCCGATCGCCGTTTCGCTATCCGTTAAGACCAGCATTCTAGGCATCGACACCGAGCTCCTTTTCTAGATCTCTTCTATCCACGCCATAATACTTACCCCGAGCAAGAAGTCGTACCCGAGATATCTCTTCTTCTTTAGCTTGAAGATAGTTCGTAATAACACCGATATGACGCGGGTTGGCGGCAATACGCCTAGCGCTTTGGCTGATGATGTCACGGATCTTTGATTCTGCCTCACTAAGGCTATCATTTTCGTCCACAACCCCGAAGCTGGTTCCTGCCAAAACCGCAAGCCCTCCAGAAGATTCATCGTTAACGACTGAATCGAATAAACTACGGGTAATTTCTCTACCGCCTTCAACAAACATTAGGTCATCAACGACCTGACCCCGAAGCTTCAAAGCTGTACGCAGGTTAGTAGCGTCCACTTCACGCCTGAGATGTCGGACAAAACCCGATGGTGCTGACACTCGTTTCAATAAATTAAAAACAGACCTATAGTAGGAACGGTCGAGAGCAACTTCTAGCGCGTAAAGATCACCGTCCGACTGATATTGAGCAGCAGCCCGAACGAAAGAGCTTCTTAGGGGCGTTCCAGTACTAAGGAGCGCCTGACCTACAGCAGCCATGTCAGACGCTTCTGCAAGTACATCCAGAACAGCGGGTTTTAACTTACCTGCCGGAAAAAGAGCCTCTTGGGTAGCATCTGCCCCCCGACCAGCATGCTTTGCACGTGCAATCGCTTTAATATTAGCTAAATCATACCTTAACAACATCAAAGCTACTAGCTGCCCTGGGATACCATCAGCAAGGTGCAAAAGGTTTTGTGTTGTGCGATAGAAGTTCCTTGCTACTGCCGAATCAACCGTACGGATTCCTGAATTTCGAGTTTTGGCCTCCTCTAAGTCTTGTGAATAAGAAGACTGGCCCATAAGAGCCATGAAGGCACCAAAATCACTGGAGTCTAAAACTTCTGAAAAGAACTCCTGGAGCAGCAATCCTGCCTTAAGCCCCTTAACTCGGGCATTAATGAATCCGTAGTCGCTCGACATTCAGGTCTCCGCGCTAAACAAAAGTCCTGAAACATCTGAAGCGAGTTCATCTCTGAGCGCATCTAGGCGTTGCCCTAATGTATTTTCCACTACGACGTTATCCTGACCCCGTAGTCGTACCCCAGCACCAACATCGTTATCGCTGCGAATGCTAGCAACCAAACCGAGAGAGGCTATTATGCCCTCAGCCAACTCTACGTCAGCAGGATTGACATGAATAGCTTTTACACCACTGTCCGGAAACGCAGAGGCAGCCTCACTGATGAGCTTAGACAGGATTAGTCGGTACGCATCAGCATCTTGTCTAAGAGAATCAAATCGCCTACCGACGCCAGCAAAGACGTTTTCCACGGCCGCATGCTGGGCTTTTAATTTGAGGGAGGCCGCCTCCAACTTAGCGCTACTTTGGGCTCTCACTAAAGCAGCGTCACGTTGAACCTCCGAACCTCGCATCAACTGAGCACTTATGGCGTCGGCCTCAGCCTGAGCCTGCGAAAGTAATTCTGCTGCGCTTTCTTTCGCTTCAGAGAGGATTGCTTCGATCTCCGCACTCACCTCTTTGTCGAGAAGAGCCGAGAGGTTAGCCACATTAACCGCCAATCTGCCCGTTGAGGAAGAAAGCTATTACAAAACCGAAGATGATTAAAGTTTCGGGAATCACCAAATAGATCAGTACCTGACCAAAGGCCCCAGGCCGTTCTGCTAGCAACCCTAAGCCTGCAGAACCGATGTACCCTTGGGCGATTCCAACCCCAATAGCTGCCAAGCCAATCGCGAGACCAGCCCCGATTCCGAGAAGGCCATCGCCTAAGCTGCGGGCAGCTTCCGCCGCCTGAACCGCCTCCTCGGCGAAACCAATTCCGACGACTATTGTCAAAATTGCGATGGACACGATAATGCTTACAATCTTCTTCATGAATTTCCTCCCAAGAGACGAAACGGTCGGTATGGGCGACCGCTCTCATCGTAAAACCCAAATTTAGTGAAGAACTCAACGTACTGAAGGCGTAATGGTTGAAGTGTATGACCGATAATAGTAAGTGCGATTGCAATAAGGTGAACCGAAAGTCCCACCAAAATACCAAGAATCGGCCCGATAATCGGTAGGCTACCGCCTATTGCAAAACCTAAATCTGTAGCCAAATTAGCTACCAAGGCTGCAGAAAGTCCTACTGCGAATATCCTTAGATAACTCAAAATATGTCCCGAGTTAGAAAAGATCTCTAAGAGCATCAGAGGCATACGCGCCAAAACTGTAGCGACAATAAATATCAGTAATCCCGTAAGCACTAGCCCCGTAACCACCGGATTGATATTACCTGTTAGAAAAGAAGTAGCGAATATGACTAATGCCAACAGTCCGCTGAACATTCCCACACCCTCGTATACGTGCCTCATGTCATTGTGTTTAATTCCATAAATCACTCGAATAGCCCACCCTGCCAGCACTTGTAAAACGCCAAAAGCGAGCGAAACTAGGAGTATAGGAGTAAATACCTCTACCCTGAACAGCGCTATTGGTATCAGTCCGTAGCCAGCTTCGTGGTGAAGATTGGTATAGAAAACAGGCTGACCAATAGGAAACCGTTCAAGGAAATTGCCAAAGAATTCACCGAACAGGAAACCAAATAGCGCCCCCCAACCAGCACACCAGTAAATTACAGTACTAATTGGTGCTAGCGCTCGCACCGGAATGACTATGCCTAGCGGTCCAAGTGAAAGCGATCTACCTGAACGCCCACGACGCCTAAGAAACAAACCAATGCCAGCGAACATCAGAGAAAATCCAATATCTCCAACAACAAGCCCAAAAAAGAAGGGGAAAAATACCGCCAAGGTCCAGCTTGGATCAAAAGACCCGTATTTTGGTGGTGAAAAGAGCGCAAGTAGACCCTGAAATGGTTTTACCCAGGATGGATTATCTAGCAGCACTGGAATATTCTGATCGTGGTGCTGATCTGCGGCCCTGGATTCGATTACTAGTTCGTCCTTATATTGCTTCTTTAAGCTTTCAGCAACTCGTACCCTTTCACTACTTGGAACCCACCCCTGGAGGGCAAATCCATAACGGCCTTGGACCATGTCCTCAAGGCGACCCAACCTATTACTATTATTGGAGGCAATTGTGCGCATAGCTCTTAATCTTCCGCCCTGCTCATTAGCTAACTCGGAGAGCTTCTCGCCAATCAAAGCATATTGCCTAGGAAAAGTCCGCGATTGTTCTTCCATCATGTGAACGGCTTTGGCTATACTCCGTTCACCATAGTCATCTGGCAGGCCAAGCTCGCTTAGACCCGACCGGTTAATAACACCACGAAGTTTATCCAAATCCGCCTTGAGGCCAACTAATACAACTAAAAGATTCCTACCCTGGTCAATGGAAGCTAGTAATAAACGTTCTTCCACTGTAGCTGATAGCGCTGCACTGACCTTTTCATACATGTCGCTCGGTACCGAAAACGCGGTGGAATATAAATAATTACTATTTTCAAACAGAGCAAGATAGGGAGCTACCTCACGTAAAGTTGGGAGAAAAGTATCGATTACATCTAGGGTATCAGCTAACTCTGCCCGCTCAGCGACGAGTTCGTCTACTTGCGAACCAACGGCCTCAAGGTGTTCATTAATGTCTGACAACGCTGATGGGCCTTTCCAACGACCAGAACCTTGTACGTCCGAGGCATTAAGTACGTCCAAAAGAGCACCACTCCGGGCAACCACGGCCTCCCATCCTTCTTTATCAGCACGATCGTCACCTTCTAAACGCAACCGGTTAAGCCGTGAATCTTCAACCTCTAGCGGATCAAGCTGAACAACTCCCAGGCTCTGTAGGCTAACAAGTACCTTAGGAGCATCTTTACGGCAACCAACAACCGTAATTTGGTCCATCTTTGCTATCACGGAATAACCTTATCGAGGACTGTCTTTATTGCTTCATCGATGTTATCTTCGGCCCGCTTTTCAAGGCCATTAACTTCCGATTTAGCAGCCTCTAAGATCCCCTGACGTATGTTCTCCGCTTCCACTTCGGCATCTTTTAATCGGGCTGTTGCCGAAACGCTTCCGTCCTCTTTAGACTTGGAAATTAGTTTATCTGCCTCGTCCTTTGCTCGCTGGACGATATCCAGTGCTTGCTTCCGAGCATCTTCAACTTGGCCAACAAGGATCTGCTCGTGACTTGCAAGGTCTTGCAGGAGTTTTTCGCCCTTGGCTTCCAACCCACTCTCCTATCACTATCTCAAATATGATTTTTGCGAATCAAATCGCACTTTTCTTGGTAAACGTCAACCAGAATGATGTCAAAAAAATAGCGAAAAACAAGGCTTTTTACACCGCTTAACGCTCTTGAAGTCAGCATACCAGGGGCGAATTTACAAAGTCAATCGGAAACAAAGATGTAACAGGCACTCACCCTCTTGTAGTCCATTGTTTTACTACCTGTAAGCTCTTAATTTAGACACGACTTTAGTATCACTTTAACGCTTACGCTCTTTATGTGAGGCAGAAGTACGCAGTCTACGTTCTGCGTCACGAGCAGCTAGCACAGTGTTAATTTCACCAAGTTCCTTATAGTATTTCTCTAACTTCGTGGGCGAAAGATCTGGATCAGTTAAAGTCTGATTAACTTCATTCATTCTTTCTATTAATCTCGCTCGCTGAGTCTCCTTTTCTCCGTCCAGATAAAGCTCCCTTAAACGTGAAAGGGACTTCTCAATATGCCCATCAATGTCGATACGAAATTCCTCTTGCTCCGGCTTAATTAATAATCGCTCGAACAGTGTTTGAGCCTCTGGCCGTTCACGATAACGCATAAGGATTGCCTGATCATCAAATTCACAATCAATACATATACCCTCAAACTCCCGTAGTAATGCTTCATCTTCTCCTGGCGGCAGTGCCGCGATTACCACTTGCAAACGCTTCTTGAGCCTGTCAGGCTCAAGAAGCAGAAGGGCGATAACCTCAATCTCAATTAGGGCTAGCGGCGAGTATTGCTCTGTCGACCGAAGCAAACCCCGAGCTTGAGTATTATTAAGCTGTGCCTGTCTCTGACTATTTAACCAATCATCGAGACGTGATCCTTCAATTCCCAAGTAGTCCACTACCCGGCGCCTCATCTCTGTAGCGACTGGATCAAAAACATCTCGGGGTCGTAACGAAGGTAACAGTTCATTGAGAATGGCCCTTTTCCCTTCAATACTATTTGATTCATGCTTTTCTAAAACCGAGCTAAACCGGTACTCTACTTCCGAGATTCCTCCTCGAAGAGCTACCTTGAATTCTTCAAGATGGCCTCCCAAAACTGCATCAGCTGGATCCTTACCTGCAGGTATGCTTATTGCGCTTACCAAAAACTGCCTACCGACTGATTGCTCCAGCCCGGTTAATACGGCACGTTGACCTGCTTCATCGGCATCAAAAGCTAGAAATAATCGTTGAACATCCAATCGCGACAACTGCAGCGCTTGCTGCGGTGTCAAAGTAGTCCCAAGAGTAGCTACCACGTTTTCTAAACCTACCTGTTGTAGTGCTATAACATCCATGTACCCCTCTACAACGATGCATTCTGATTTAGCACGTATCGCTGCCTTGGATACATCTAAGCCATAAAGCAACTCGGCCTTCTTGAACACTTCTGTTTCTGAAGTATTTAAGTATTTAGGGGAACCATCGTCGATCACCCTACCCGAAAAGCCGACAGTACGCCCTAAGTAATCGCGGATCGGAAACATAACCCGATCACGAAAGCGATCATAACGTCGCCCTCGTTCATTCTCCACGATTAAGCCAGCATCGAGGAGATCTTTTTCAGGCACCCCTTTTGTAACCGCGAACTTTAATAAATCATCCCAACTCTTGGGTGCATATCCAAGTTCAAACGAACTAATCGTATTAGCACTCAATCCCCGTCCTTGAAGGTATTCGAGAGGCTCGCCCTTTAAATGTGTTCGGAAAAACTCGGCTGCAATACGGTTTATTTCAAACAAATCACGCCGCCTACGGTCACGCGGCGCATTTATCTCTACTTCTATCCCGGCACGTTGGCCTAAAAAGTGTAGCGCTTCGAAAAACTCTAAACTCCGAGTCCTCATCACAAAATCGAAAACATCACCCCGAGCCTGACAACCAAAGCAATAAAAAAAGCCCCTATCCTGATGAACGTGAAAGGACGGGGTCTTCTCATTGTGAAACGGACATAAGCCTTTGAGCTGGCTACGACCTGCTGGCTTGAGAGAAACCATCTCCCCGACCACCTCGGCGATATCTAAGCGTTGCCGTATCAACTCCTTGGTATCGGTCTGCAAATCGTTCTCCAAAATGGCAATCAAGAATGATCACCCTTATGCCCCCAAATCGGTTAAAACCCACAAAGGAAGCAGGTCAGTCAATATAGCACAGAGTCTCTTTAGGGGGGACAAATTTTACCAGGTAAATAACCTCCCGGAATACGGTTCTTACCTCCATATGGAAACCCTTTATAACTCTTCCTTAGAACGTAGAAAAGAAAAATTGTTTGGCTTGATGATGACCAGGTTCAAACCCCATCCACTTTGTCATACAAGGGCAAATGACCAAGAGAAATCACATCATTTCTACGCACCCCTTCAGTAAATACGACTAAAGTGGTCACAACCTCGCCACCTAGGTCAGTTATTAGATTAACTAGGCTTTCTAAAGTACCCCCAGTACTAACCACGTCATCGACTATGGCCACCACTTTGCCTTCTATTTTAGGCACATCAGCACCGTCAATTACGAGTAGCTGTGGAGTCCGTGTGGTTATAGACGAAACAGGCCTTGAATGGGGATCAACCATATACGCCTTCTCGGTCTTACGCGCAACGACATAAGGTAGGTCGGTCCTAACGCTCATAGCGTGTGCAAGAGGCACCGCCTTAACCTCTGGAGTTACTAAAACCTCGACTTGACTAGGGATAAGAGGTACAAGTTCGGTTGCTGCAGCCTCTGTCAACCGGGCATCCCCTAAAAGATTTAGCAGGGCCAGCGAAACATCGCCAAGGTTAATTACCTGTAGATCTCTAATTTCCTCGCCGATTTGTATCCGATGTGTGTTCATTAAAGCCTTCCTAGCAGATTGGAATTCCCTATAGACTAACCTAAAGACTCGCTAAATAATTTTGTTTAATTAGGCACCAAGCCTGGAACCTTGCATCAATCATTATGTGACAACAAAATTTTGGTTTGTATGCGTAAGGGTTAGTTAGGTTTCGAAATTATTTTATAACCACCTTCTCAAAAACAGGTAATTCCGCATTCCGATTTCCCTTGGTTGATAGAATGGGTCTTAACCCCATGTTAATCTAAGGAGCGTGGAAGAAAGTACACTAAGGCCCCAAAGCCTAAGTGATTACGTAGGGCAAGAAAAACTTAAGGAAAAGCTCCGAGTGTATCTCGAGGCGGCTAAAAATCGGGGTCAACCTTTAGACCATGTCCTGTTATATGGACCCCCAGGTTTAGGAAAAACAACGCTAGCCCACATTATTGCCTACGAACTAAACACTGGAATTCGAGTAACTAGCGGACCTGCCATAGAAAAACCTGGAGATCTTGCCGCAATCTTAACTAACACTCTTGAAACTGGCGATATCCTTTTCATTGACGAAATGCACCGGCTTGGAAGAATAGCAGAAGAACATCTTTATCCCGCTATGGAGGATTTTAAGATCGACATAGTATTGGGCCAAGGTCCAGCAGCACGAACTATCCGACTCGATTTGCCTCACTTCACATTAGTCGGAGCCACCACTAGAGCCGGGCTCATTACGGGGCCGATGAGAAGTAGGTTTGGAATTATAGAACACCTCGAGTACTACACTGAAACTGAACTAGCTGAGGGCGTCACCCGTGATGCTACAATCCTTAATTTTGCACTAGATGCAGACGCAGCACTTGAGATAGGACGTCGCGCACGTGGAACCATGAGGATTGCTAAGCGCTTACTAAGGCGGGTAAGGGACTTCGCTGATGTAGCTGGAGAAAGCACTATAGGTCTAGCAAGAACTAGGACTGCTCTCGGTGAGTTAGAAATCGATCAAATAGGGCTAGACGGGCGAGACCGAGCAATTCTGACAAGCCTAATTGAAAAATTTGCTGGTGGCCCAGTTGGACTTGAAACTCTTGCCACCTCTATTGGTGAAGATGCTACCACCCTAGAGGAAGTACACGAGCCTTTCCTCATTCAACTTGGTTTACTTCGGCGGACTCCTCGTGGTCGAACAGCGACAGAACATGCCTATGGTCATCTTGGTTATCCGATAACATCAGCATAACCTTCAAGCCTACTTACTGACTCGTAAAACCATATCCATGATTCGGATGCCTAACGAAACAGTCGAACCTGACGCATCGTGTTGCTTTAGAATATAGTCTGCAGAACAGCCAACCGCTTTCACCACCACCAATTAATAATCTGTCCTAGCTAAAACCGCGCCCGTCCTAGTTGAACAGAGGCAATTTTGAGACATTCGTACAAACCTGCTACCGTTTCGATATCAACCTATAATTCTCAAACTTATGAAACAATCAGCTAGCTTAATTGGTAGGTACAACCGATAGTGATTTTAAATAACCCTCCCTTAGTTACCAGTTCGTGTATTTCAGTAGATTTTTTGGATTTGATCAGCAATATGATCAAGCGCCCCAGGATTAGCTACCGCTGAAAGATTAGTAATCTCTGCACCATTCACTAGTTGAGCAACAGCAATCTCCATTAACTTTCCACTTTGAGTCCGGGGTAATTCATCAATCTGAAAAAACCGTTTAGGCACATGCCGCGGACTAGCACCGATCCTAATAACATGACAAATACGTTCTTTTAACCCGGAATCTAAGTTCACACCCTGTTTCAATACCACGAATAGCCATATATCTTCATCGTCCTTAACTTGCCGACCAACCGCAGCAGCCTCAACAATTTCCGGAAGACTTTCAAGGGGTCGATAAACCTCAGCCGTACCAATCCTAACTCCACCAGGATTCAAGGTAGCATCACTACGACCATAAACTACGATTCCTTGCTCAGTTGTTAGTTCAATCAAATCTCCATGCTGCCATAACCCTGCAAAACCTGTGAAATAGGCTCTTCTATATTTACCTCCATTGGGATCATCCCAAAATTTAAGGGGCATCGATGGCATAGGTTGGCGAATCACCAACTCACCTGGCTCACCAATCACCACTTGGCCATGATTGTTTAGTGCAACTAAGTCAACCCCGAGTGTTGGTCCCTGGATTTGTCCAGCAAAAACGGGTAATGTCGGTACCCCCGCCATAAAGCAACCCACCACGTCAGTACCCCCTGCGATACTAGCTAGATGCACATCAGCCTTAATGTGCTCGTAAACGTAACGGAACCCAGCTGGGGATAATGGTGAACCCGTCGAAGCGATAGTCCGGAGGTCATCAAGATCAACATCCGACTTTGGCGAAACACCTTGGGCTGCCATGCCATGTAGGAACCGGGCACTTATTCCGAAATATGTCATCCGGTAACGTTGAGCAAGGCGCCACAAAACACCCAAATCTGGATACGCGGGAGATCCCTCGTATAAGAAAATAGTTGCACCTTGCGCCAACCCCGAGACTAACCAGTTCCACATCATCCACCCACAAGTTGAGAAGTATAGGACCCTATCTCCACTGCTAATATCGTTGTGTAAATGATGTTCTTTATGGTGCGTTATTAGTACACCACCAGCCCTGTGCACAATGGCTTTAGGTAGGCCTGTTGTGCCAGAAGAAAAAAGGATATAGAGAGGATGGTCAAAAGGTAGTTGTAAAAATTCTAATTCACACTCGCCTGATTCTAACCAAGAAGACCAAGCAACTGCACCAGACGAGGTTTCCCATGTTTCACTAAGATAGGGAAGGGAGATGACATTGGTGACTCCTAGAGAAGCTGCTAGTACCGCACATTGACTACTAGTATCGAAGAAATGGCCGCCATAGAAGTAAGCCTCCGAAACAAAAAGTAGCTTAGGTTTGATCTGGCCGAAACGAGCTAATGCAGATTCAGGCCCGAAATCAGGTGAGCAGCTTGAAAAAACCGCTCCTAAACTAGCACAAGCAAGAAAAAGTACCACGGTTTCTGTGGTGTTTGTGGCGAACGCTGCAACGCGGTCACCAATTTCTACTCCCTCTCTGCGAAGAGCGACCTGGACCTGAGCCACCTGTCTCCTGAGATCAGCAAAGGTAGTTACCTGTTCAGCCCCTCCCTCAACTACAGAAACCACGGCTGCGTCTGAACCCTTGACTCCAGGCGGGTAGAGTAAAGCCTGGGCATAGTTCAATGTAGCTCCACCGAACCATCGGGTATTTGGCATTGGATCTCCATTGGTGATAAACCGCGGCTCATCAGAAAAAGCGATCCCTGCGTATCCGGCGTAGAAAGACCAGAAATCACCTATATCTCCAATTGACCACTCATGGAGTGAAGCATAATCAGGCACTTCCCGCCTTACGTAGACTCCTACAGCCTGCCTAAACTTCTCTAAATTAGTTGTTGAAATCCGGTTCGACGAGGGTGTCCAAAGAGGCAATGGCTGTTCGCCCTCCTTACACATATATCTACCAGGTGTCGTAGCGCCCATAAACTCATTCTAACGGTCTTAGTTATTCTCCTGAATTTAATAAGAGATTCGAACGCAGTACACTGAGTTGTGTTCCGTATCAGATCAAATAGTCCTCAACGCTCCACTAGTACTGACCACCCCCGAAATCAACCTCGGCTCACGCAAGATAATTTTGCACAACTTTGGCGCCTCATAGCCTTTGCCCGACCTTACAAGTGGCAATTGGTGATTGGTATAGTTTCTGTAGTTGTCGCTAGTTCTTTGCAAATAATATTTCCCCTCCTAATACGCGATCTTTTCAACACTGCGTTTACCCATACCGGAAACAATCCTGACTTACCTAACATTAATCGAATCGTAGTGATCCTCCTAATCGTTTTTCTCTCACAGGCGGGGTTCAATTTCGTCCGCGTTTATTTTCTTGGATTGGTCGGGGAACGCGTAGTAGCAGACCTTAGGAAAAAACTCTTTAGCCACCTTCTTGGCCTTTCAATCCCATTCTTCGAGGAACGGAAAACCGGAGAAATTACGTCCCGACTCACCTCAGACGTAGGTACTGTCCAAGGGCTTGTAGCACAAGACCTAGCTCAATTTGTGACCCAATTGATCACGCTGGTAGGCGGTTTAAGCGTCTTGATCGTAATAAACCTTCAACTCACCCTGGTGATGTTGGCTGTTATCCCGGGAATCATCATTGCTGGTGCATATTTCGGCACACGCCTAAAACGAATAAGTACTCGATTTCAAGACAGAGTTGCTGACGCCAATGCGAGCGCTGAAGAGGCAATTGCTGGTATTCGAGTTGTCCAATCATTTACCGCCGAACAAAATGAACGAGAGCATTACGGACAACTGATCGATAGCTCTTTTGACCAAGCGCGACTCCGGGTATTATATAGGTCTTTCTTTGTGCCGAGTATTATTCTGGCGGTTTTCACAGGTATAACTATTGTCCTTTGGTTCGGGGGACGACAGGTGCTAACCGGAAATCTCCTTCCAGGAGATTTAATTGCATTCCTGTTGCTTACTATATTCGTTGCAGGATCTGTCGGATCTTTTACCAACTTATATGCCCAACTCCAACAAGCTTTGGGAGCTTCATATAGGATTTTCGAGCTACTCGATATTAATACCGACCTCTCGCAGCCCAAGAACCCAAGAAACCTGAAACAGGTACACGGTCATATTTCCATCGATGGGGTAACCTTTTTCTACAAGGACCGTCCCTTCACCCCAACCCTAAAAGATTTAACCCTAGAAGCCTGTCCAGGTGAAGTGATTGCCCTAGTAGGTCCATCAGGTGCGGGCAAAAGCACTCTAATCACCCTCATTCCAAGATTTTACGACCCAACTAAAGGTTCAATTCAACTGGATGGTATAGATCTTCGTTCACTAGAAACTAGGTTACTCAGGGGTCACATAGGCATTGTCCCCAAGGAAACAACACTCTTCTCAGGCTCAATCGCATCCAACATAAGATATGGACGACCAACGGCTTCAGAATCTGAGCTATTAGCAGCTGCTGAATCAGCAAACGCTCACAGCTTTATTAGTAGGTTTCCTGACGGTTACAACACACTTGTAGGTGAACGAGGAATAAAACTTTCCGGGGGCCAGCGCCAGCGCATATCAATTGCTCGGGCTCTGTTAAAAGACCCAAGGATACTTATACTAGACGAAGCAACTAGTTCGCTTGATAGCGAATCTGAATCTCTGGTGCAGGCGGCTCTTGAAACTTTGATGAGAGGGCGGACTACTTTCATTATCGCCCACCGTCTCTCCACTATTGTTAATTCGGACCGCATCGTCGTACTAGACGAGGGCAGAATTGTGCAAACAGGTACTCATTTAGAACTCGTAAATAAATCTGGCTTGTACAGAGAGCTATACGGTAAACAAATGGACCACTAATAGTCTTGCCTATACATAATTCCACCTTCCCTGGGTATCGCTGACATTTGCCTTTGCAGCAACCTAAACTGTTTTTGGAAATAAAATACTGATCGTTAAGACCTGACCTTTCTGTCTTTAACGCCGTAATTGGTTCTCTAGACGGTAAAGTTAATCGAATAGATCTGATTTTTTTCTCTTATGCAGTTAGTTTTTGACAAGGCTCTCTTACATCTAAATCAGACAAACCCTCTTAACAGACCATAAACACAACTTTTCTATATTCGGGCTCAGAAGCCCTAGGAACTTAGTAAGGTTCTGAGTCGAGTTCTCAAAGATTGGAGAACCATGTTTATGATCTTTTTTTATGCGAACAACTGGAAAACCAGAAGAATGACAACTAGGCGTGGAAAGGTCTAGAATGTAGACAGTTATGCCACTAAAGGTCGATTACCCCTTTACCCCAAAGGGTGACCAACCTCAAGCAATCGCTAGTTTAGTCGAAGGCCTTAACGACGGTCTTCGCTTCCAGACTTTGTTGGGTGCAACCGGAACTGGTAAGACCTATGCAGCAGCTAAAATTATAGAAGCGCAGCAACGCCCCGCATTGATCTTAGCCCCTAACAAAATTTTAACCGCACAACTAGCCGCTGAATTCCGGGAATTCTTTCCTAGTGCTGCCGTAGAATTTTTTATCAGCTATTACGACTACTACCAACCGGAGGCTTATGTACCTGCAAGAGACCTGTTCATTGAAAAAGACGCAAACATAAATGCGGAGTTAGAGAGACTGCGCCACTCTACGACCAGAAGTCTACTTACGCGCAAGGATGTGATTGTCGTAGCCTCTGTCTCTGCGATCTATGGCCTAGGATCACCTGAAGCTTATCGGGATCTAAATTTGATCTTATCAGTAGGGGGAGAGTGCCCTCGCGAAGAGTTACTTACAAGGCTAGTCGCCCAGCAATATGAGAGAAACGATATAGAACTTGCTCCTGGCCGCTTTCGAGCCAAGGGAGATGTGGTTGATATTTGGGCGGCTTATGAAGAAATGCCGCTAAGAATCGAGTTATGGGGAAACGAAATCGAAAGATTATCCCTCGTAGATCCTGTTACTGGCAATGAACTTAACCGTTTGGAAAGCATCACGATTTTCCCTGCCAAGCACTACATTAAGCCATTCGAGGAACTACAACCTGTAATTAATACTATTGAAGAGGATTTGGCTAAGCGATTAGCTTTTTTCCAGAAAACGGGTAAACTTCTAGAAGCACAGAGGCTCAAGGAACGTACAAATTATGACCTCGAAATGCTCCGGACGCTCGGCTACTGCAACGGGATCGAAAACTATTCTAGGTACCTTGACGGACGAAAGGAAGGAGAGCCACCACACACGCTCCTAGACTACTTCCCTGATGATTTTTTGGTGTTTGCAGACGAATCTCACGTAATGGTGCCGCAAATCCGAGGTATGTACAATGGCGATAGATCACGCAAACAGACACTTGTAGACTATGGCTTCAGGCTTCCTGCTGCTCTCGACAATCGACCTTTAAAACATGTGGAGTTTTTTGAACGCGTCGGACAGATTGTGTTTGTCTCAGCCACACCAGCAGATGAAGAGTTAAGCCTCAGCGACAGAGTAGTAGAACAGGTAATACGACCTACAGGATTGATTGATCCAAAAATATTTATTAAACCGAGCCAAGGCCAGATTGATGATCTACTATTCTCAATTCGGGACCGAGTCAAACACAGTGAACGAGTACTCGTAACGACCTTAACTAAAAAAATGGCAGAGGACTTGACTGAGCACTTTGCTGAACATGGCGTACGGGTTAGATACATGCATTCGGATATTGATGCTCTTGAACGCCAAGTTATTATAAGGGACCTAAGATTAGGTCACTTTGATGTGCTAGTCGGAATAAACTTGCTTCGCGAAGGACTCGATCTCCCTGAGGTATCTTTAGTAGCAATATTAGATGCTGACAAGACCGGGTTCTTACGTAGCGAACGAAGCCTAATTCAAACGATAGGCAGAGCTGCACGACACCTACGCGGTGAAGTATTCCTCTACGCAGATCAAATAAGCGACGCGATGGACAAGGCCATCACAGAAACTAAAAGGAGACGCAAAAAACAAATATCCTATAACAAGAAGCATGGAATTATCCCACAAACAATACGTAAGGGAATTAGAAACGTCATTCAAACTGAGGAAGCTACTTTCCCTGCCGAAACCTCTAGCCAGTGGGACCGTGAACTTGAATTCGATGAGTTACGTCAAGAACTAATCGAACTTTCTACCAGTATGTGGACGGCTTCAGAAGATTTAGATTTCGAACAGGCAGCTGCGATCCGGGACCGAATCCGCGAAATTGAAGCCGAGCTTCAAGGTAACGACCTTAAATTACCAACAATCCCTCAAAAACTGAAAAAACCTAGGATCAAGGCTTAGGTTAGAACCCTCAGTTATGAGTTAACCGTACAAGTTTTTGGTAGTTTTACTTGATCTTTACGATGCGGAAAACGATCAACAAGACAATCATTGGTAAACATTTAGGGCGCTAATCTCTACATTGAAAGTAGGCTGTGGTACCCTGATCAGCGGAGGCATTCGTTGGCTTTCGCAATCGGAGATCGAGTCGTATATCCTTCCCAAGGTGCGGGTGTAGTTGCTGAAACTACCACCCGTGAAGTGCTAGGCGAAACTGATGAGTATTTAAAGATAGTTTTTGTTCGCGGTGGACTCGAAGTGCTTATACCCTTAAAGAAGGGGGATGAGGTGGGCCTTCGGCATGCCATCGGCAAGGACGAAATTGAGCGACTCACCGAAGCAATGATTAAGGGAGACATTAGCCTTCCTTCCCAATGGCCTCCTCGTTACAGAGCTGAACAAGAGATACTAGCAATAGGTAATCCTTATGAATTAGCTCGCTTAATTGGTGTTTTGACTCAACGTGATCTCGAAAAGGGATTAGCTGCGACCGAAAGAGAAGTCCTTGAAAGCGCTAAAGGTGCCCTGGCCAGTGAAGTAGCCGTAGTGAAGGGTATCGATCTAGCTGAGGCTGTAGAAATGCTAGAAACAATCATCGACGAAAAGATCACCTGATCCCTTAAGATACCCGTTGATTTGGTTCCACACCCCAAACAAAGTTGTTGAAATTATGCGAAGGCATAATATCTCGCCGGATCGTGCTTTCGGACAAAATTTCTTAATTGACGAAACTGCTATGAGGTCAATAATTAGCGCTACAAAAATTGAAAATAGTGACACCGTTCTGGAAATAGGTCCCGGCCTTGGAGTACTAACTAAAAACCTTGCGGCCCAGGCTAAAGGCGTTACAGCTATAGAGGCTGACTCAAGATTACTTCCTGCCCTCGAGGAAACAATCAAGGGAGCAAAAAACGTTGAAGTAATACTCAAAGACGCCCTAAAATTTGATCTAAACAACTTGCCTCCGTATAGTTGCTTTGTTTCAAACCTTCCTTATAACGTTGCTAATCCGATCTTACGAAGGGTCCTAAGCTCAGGGAAGTTTAAAATGGCGGTAATTCTAATTCAATCTGAAGTTGCCGACCGATTACTTGCAAAACCTGGCACAAAAACCTATGGCGCTCTCACCATTTTTTGCCGCTATTACGCAAGGATAAGGAAGGTCCGTGATGTTTCCCCCGGATGCTTCTTTCCCAAACCGAAAGTCCGCAGTACTATTCTGCGTTTTGACATGCATGAAGGCATAACCCCCGACCCAGATCTTTTTATGCTTGTTCGACAGTCCTTTAAGCACCGCCGAAAAACACTGATGGGAAACTTAATTAAGGCTGGTTACGCGAGAACTACCTTAACTAAAGCTTTGCAGGGGTCTAAAACAAACAAGTTATCTAGGGCCGAAGAACTCTCCCTAGCTGAGTTCCAGGCTCTATATGAAGCCCTGAATTCTTGACCCACAACCACCCCATTTTTTCGGTTATACTTATTTAAGCAAATCAAGTTCATCTGGCTCCTAACTCGGAGAGGAAAAGATGTGTAAGTTCCTGGTTGTCGGCGACGTTACCGTTGACCAAATGTACTTTGTAGAAACCCTGCCTGATCAAGGCGGTGAACGCACAGCCCTTAGGGCAGTAATGGAGCCCGGAGGAGCTGGCGGTACCATAGCTACTGTCTTGGCCAGATTATCTACGCCAGTAACTATAGCTACTCGAGTAGGATTAGGACCTTTTTCTGATCTAGCTTTGAGTAACGTACGTGAATCTGGTGTTGAAACCCAGCTAATACAAAACGACACACACCTTCAGACTAGTAGCGTTACACTATTAATAACTCCAGACACGCAAAGGACCATGATCAGCGCCTCAGGGGCAAGCCGTAATTTGGACTCTGCCGAACTAAGTTATGAAATAGTCGCAGAATATGACGCTCTTGTAATGAGTGCTTATTCTTTAGTTTCAGGACGCCAAAGAGAATATGCCGTTCAATCACTAGGACATGCTCGTAAAGCAGGCCTAACAACCTTTGTTGATATGGGTAGCGGAGCAATGAACGCACTAGAGGGCCGTGTCGTTTCTTTAATTGGTGAGATTGACTACTTGATTATGAATGAGACAGAGCTTTACGCCTTGACGGGAGAAACTTCAATCTCCGAAGCTGTCTCCGGATTGAGAAAGGAGGGAATCGAGCGACTTGTAGTCAAAGTTGGAGAGATGGGCTCAATAGTTATCACACCAGAGATCACCGAACTTGTTGAAGCCCTAAATATAGATGACGTAATTGATTCTACTGGCGCTGGAGATTACTTTACAGCAGCCTTTGCGTACGGAATCATGAAAGGACACGATTTACTCTATTCGGCTCGACTCGGTAACGTCGCTGGGGGTTTAAGTACCACGGTAGTTGGTGCTCAAACCTACAGGCTAGACAAGGGCGCTCTGGAAAATCTTACTAATGACCTGGAGTCAGGTTAAGCAGCAATAACCAGTGTCATCACGAATAAAGTACTCCACTAAGATGAGGCGTTTATTTATCACCCTAACCCTAATACTAGGAGCTTCTCTTGGCCTAAGTCAGACTGACTACAGAGATCGCTTCGAAGCTGCTTGGCGATTAGTTAATGATCGTTATTGGAACCTAGAAGAACAAGACATTGATTGGGACCAAATTCGTAAGCTGTACAGCGCCAAGGCACTGGAAGCTACTAATGAGACTAGTTTCTACACTATTCTCGAAAATATGTACCTGGAACTAGGCGACAATCACTCAATTTTTGTACCTCCCAACCGATTAGAAGCCTTTAGCTCCACCTACGGAGATCTTCCCTGTATCGGAATCTTTATGCAAGCCGACAAAATGCCAGATACTATCCATTTTGAATTAATGCTAAACGGCCTCGGCTATATAAAACTTCCTGAATTAGCCTCAAAAAACGTAGCCAAGCATGTACGACAAGCAGTTCGGATGCTAGTTGAACAACAAGCTACTGGAATAGTATTGGACCTACGCGGCAACCCCGGTGGCCGTTTGTTGGCAATGATGCAGGTGGCAGGTATCTTCACCCGGGGGTTCTTATGGCGAACCATTACTAACTGGACACTTCCTATACCCTACCCAGCCCTTGGTGTAATAGAAACTAAACTACCCCTTGCTATCCTTATAGATAGTGACGTGCACAGTGCCGCCGAAGGATTAGCTGGTGCTCTCCAAAATACCGGAAGAGCCACGTTGATCGGCGAGAAAACAGCTGGCAATGTTGAGGCCATATTGCCATTTTGCTTCCCAGATGGATCTCAGGCCTGGATAGCGACCGGGGTACTGGCTCCCATAGTAGGAGCAACTTGGGAAGGACGAGGCGTTATTCCTGATATTAATACCCACCCAAGCGATACTCTTACAACAGCTCTACGGTTACTGACCACACCCCAATGAAACCCATTGTTCCTGAAAAGCTACTACCCTGGCTCTGGCGAATAGAGGTACCAAGTGACACCCTCCCCCCTAACCAGACGACAAATACTTATCTTATCGCTGACAAAGGAATCGGCCTACTTGTTGATCCGGGATTTAAAGACGATTATTCGTACCACGAGGTATTGAGGCTCTTCGAACTCGCAAGGATTAACGAGCTGAAAGCAGTCTTGCTAACTCACGGACATCCTGACCACAATGCTGGCCTGGGCAGACTCCTTGCCCATAAACCCGGTCTTACAATTTATCTTCACGATGACGATTCTAACCATATGCCAAACAATATTGAGACAACCACTCTAAAGGGAGGGACCGTCCTAACCGCTGGAAGCAAATTGGTCAGAACTCATCACACCCCTGGTCACACCCCAGGACACGTAATATTTGAAATATTAGAAGGCCAAGCTATCCTGGTAGGCGATCTAGTATCCGGACAGGGTTCAACTTGGATAGGCCTTCCAGACGGAAATATTAAAGCCTATCTGAGCAGTCTGGACCTAGCCCAAAGCCTTTACAGCGAAATCCTGGGGCCCGGACATGGTCCAGTATGCTGTAACCCGAATCAACGATTAGGCACGGTGCGATCTCACCGCCTCGCTCGTGAGGAACAAGTGTTAAAAGCCGTCTCCAAAGAACATACGATCACCCTATCTGAATTACGGAAAAGTATATATCCAAAGCTGGACAACAGACTCGTCTACCCTGCCAACGGAACTCTTCTAGCGCATCTAGCAAAACTTATCCAGGAAGGTAAGGTCAAACGCTTGGGTGCTAGTGTAGAGGGTCCCTACGAACCACCATGCTGAAGCAACATTTCAATCAAAGCATCCTTAGTTGGCTCTAATTCTTCGAAGTTAGTTGGCAGTGATCTGAGCTCTTCTAACCTCTCGCTATAGGGAGGAGGACGTTTGAGGGCTTTTTCTAAAGCAGTTGGGAATTTCGCTGGATGAGCAGTTCCGAGTATTAGTATTGGAGAATTATCCTCTGTACAGAGTCGATAACGCTCAGCTGCCTCAAGAGCCACTGCGGTATGAGGGCAAACAATATAGTCATCTTCAGAATCAGTGATACTAATTCTTTTTAGTGTGGTCTCATCATCGACACTAACCCCCCAAATGGCCTCATCGCTACTATTGCGGGATAAAGCATGTATACGCTCAAAATTACTTGGTGCCCCTACGTCCATAGCATTAGAAATCGTAGGAATCGTATTCTTAAAGTCAAACGCACATCGATTTCCTGCCAGAAACTCCGGAAAATAGTCATTGTCATTATGAGCTGCTATAAAACGTCGAACGGATAATCCCATTCGAGTAGCAAGAACCCCACCGGTTATGTTGCCAAGGTTACCCCCAGGCACTGAAACGACGATCTCTTGTGTCTTACCAGCTGATATTCGTTCCACCTCTAGAGCTCCCCAAAGATAGTAAAGGGCCTGGGGAAGAAGTCGACCAATATTGATGGAGTTAGCACTTGTAAGCAACATACCTTTCAATCTGGGCTCTAAAAATGCCGCCTTAACCAGGCGCTGACAATCATCAAAAGTCCCGTTTACAGCAAACGTCCTTACCCCTGGCCTAACAGTGATAAGTTGAGTTTCTTGTAATTGACTAACCAGGCCTTTCGGGTAAAATACAACAACCTCGATGCCATCAAGTCCTGAAAAGGCGTCAGCCACGGCACTACCTGTGTCGCCAGAAGTTGCAACCAAAATTGTTAGTTTCTGAGGGGAATCCTGATAAGCAGTTTGCATCATCCTTGCCATTACCCGAGCGCCAATATCTTTAAAGGCCAATGTAGGACCATGAAATAACTCAAGGACATAGCGTTCTCTGGATAAAATCTTGATGGGGATTGGAAAATCTAGAGCATCCTCAAAAAGGCTCGCCTGTATTCTCTGATTGACGTACAACGAAAATATGATGCTAGCAAGCTTGATGAGCGACTTAGCGCTTTTCCAATCTCCTGGAAGTTGTGGGTAAGAAGAGGGTAAGTACAGTCCACCATCCGGGGCGAGGCCACTCATGAGAGCTTCATCAAAAGAAATATCTGGAGACTTACCTCGGGTGCTCTGATAGGTCGGCGTCACCACTTTCACTCCAATTCAACAAGATCTTCAAATGAGTAGTCTCTCGGAACTGAAGCAGCAAACGTCGGTTGTTTTGGTCCAGATCGACCTTGCACCACAGCTTCAATATCTGCCAATACCGCACTAGCTGTAGGACCTCCACCCGCGCCCGGCCCAGAAATTAATACCTCGCCTACAGGATCACCTCTAAAAAGTAATCCATTCTTACTTCCCGAAGCTGAGATGAGAGGGTGGTCTTCAGGTAAAATAACTGGCCGAACACACAGCCGCCAACTCTCATCCCGGGGAACTACACTCCCGACAAGCCGGACCCTTCCCCCTTGTTCCATTACCTCGCGGATAATCATCGGAGTCAAATGGTTAATCCCGCGGGTGTCAGACTTTACGCTTTCCCATAACAACTCAGGTGAAAAACCGAGACGCGCCAGAAGACATAATTTATGTGCCGTATCATATCCTCCCACGTCCAAGGTGGGATCTGCTTCCGCAAAACCCAGCCGCTGAGCTTCTGCTAATGCCTCGGGGTAACTAATTCCAGCCTCAAGTTGACCAACGATGTAATTACAAGTTCCGTTAAGAATCGCATGAAGTTCAAGAGGCTGAGAACTTCGTAAGACTTGCCAGAGAGGCCCGACAACTGGGGTGCCAGCCATTACCGCTGCTTCAAAGTGAATCCGTCCTTCTGCGAAATGAGGAATAAAATCTGACCAACGTTCAGCTAGAGCGGCTTTATTCGCCGTCACCACAGTCTTACCGCTTTCCAGAAATCTTAAAGTTAGTTTGGTGGCAAGCCCGACGCCGCCCATCACATCTACGAGAATATCGCTATTACTAACTACTTCGTCGGGATCTAATGTAAGAAGTTCCTTAGCCACTGAAGCCGGTCGACTTTTCTTTAAATCTTGCACTAACACTTGACTTACCTGAAAGCCTGAATCCCGTCTTCTGCTGGCTAATCCCATCAATGCACTTCCGACAGTTCCAGCACCAAGAAGACCAACCCTGACCGTACTGTGTTCTAGTGATGTCATGCGAGGGAGGATACCATGCACTTAGCACCTGTTATACTCCTCCTTCGAACAGAACTTCACAAGCCAAAGGTGACAATCGCATGCTTGGAATCGGAATAGTAGGACTACCAAATGTCGGCAAGAGCACCCTTTTTAATGCTCTTACCAGAGCAGGTGTTGAAGCGGCTAACTATCCGTTTGCGACAATAGATAAAAACATCGGCGTCGTACCAGTACCAGATGAGCGGCTTGAGGTCCTAGGAAAACTTTATAGCAAGGCAGGAAACTTGGCGCCCCTTATACCCACCACCGTAGAATTCGTCGACATAGCAGGCCTAGTGAGGGGAGCTAGCCAAGGTGATGGTTTAGGAAATCAATTCCTAGCACACATTCGTGAGGTCTCTGCAATTGCCCATGTAGTAAGGTGTTTCGAGGACCCAAACGTTGTCCATGTTGATGGAAGAATCAATCCTTTAGAAGACATAGAAATTATTGATAACGAGCTCGCTCTAGCTGACATAGCAACATTAGAGCGGCGTCTTGAAAAACTGCAACGGAGCGCCAAAGCTAACAAAGCTGATGAAATCCTTCTTGGAAAAACTGAAGTCATGATTGAACATCTCTCGCAAGGCCGACCAGCACGAGATATTGATATCGATCTCCCGAGAGATTTAAACCTTTTAACTGCCAAACCCATATTTTACGTATGCAATGTAGCTGAAAAAGATATATTAGGAGGCAATCAACATGTAGAAGACGTCCAAAAAGCCATAGCCTCTGCTACCGGCACCAGCGAAATTGTATTAGTGTCTGCTCAAATTGAACAAGAACTCAGTGATCTCGAGACAGAAGAAGCATTGGAATTCCTCAAAGACCTTGGCCTAAAAGAACCAGGTTTGCACAGAGTAGTAAGGACAGGTTATAGAGTTTTAGACCTAATCACCTTCTTTACCGCCAGCACAAAAGAGGTTAGAGCTTGGACAACAACACGTTGCACTAAGGCCCCCCAAGCAGCAGGTACAATCCACTCTGATTTCGAGCGCGGATTTATTCGAGCAGAAGCAATTACATACGAAGAACTAATCCTAACTGGCGGGTTAGTAGAAGCTAGAGCAAAGTGGAAGTTACGCACAGAAGGGAAAAATTACGAAGTACTTGACGGTGACGTACTTCATTTCCTATTCAACGTTTAAACCCCACCTAATTACCAAAATACGGGATCAGAGATTGCACATGAAATTCTCCGAATAAGCTGACTGCTAATTTTCCAAAAACAACACTTGTTTGATAATTACCCCTTAGCTCTAAACCTGTCGGTCAATAAACAAGATATTGGGGGAGAAATTCATTCTTTTAGTTTAAGAGGCTACTCTCAAAATTCAATATGTTGACAAAATTGGGTTAGCCCTTTAAAACACTGGCCCTAACCTAAAAGAAAATACCCCTTTGGGATTCCGCTGACTAAACCCGTAGTCGAAGCGCAAGGCTGGTAGCAACACGCCACCAAAACCTAGATTTACCTGTACACCGAGACCAGCACTCCCGACTACAGGAGTACCATAGTCAGAATAATCACTCATGCTAGAAGCATAGCCGAGGTCAACGAAAGCTATCCCAATAACTGTCTGGGTGGCAGCTGTAGCCAGCTCAAAATCGTAACGATATTCCAGGCTACCTGTAAGGTAGGTACGGGAAAAATTAAAGTCAATAAGCTTATACCCGCGGATTAGTGTCGCTTCGACATTGGTTCGCCCAACCAGAAATCTACGACTAGCAGGATAATTATTACCAAGCTGATGACCGGCATTAACCCTAAATGCCACGACGTGGTTAGAATTTCTCCCTCTTGAAGCGAGACCTTTCAAAGCTGCATAAGTCTTAACCCCAAATTCCAACTGTTGATAAACATAATTCTGCCGACCGCCATCGTCGCCGCGAAGGTCGTTCCCGAATCCTATTCCTGCATGTGAAGTTGCAACCACCCCAGTCCGAGGGAAATCTATACTGTCTCGATTGTCAAAAGTTAAACGGGTACTCACAAATGATGAGAGCCCGCCCAGTGGGATGAACGAGGTCGCTTCGTCCTCTGGTAAGAAACATGCTCCACCATTTTCAACATTTCCGGCCTGATCAAATGTACACAACGTACTTGGTGGCTCTAGCCAATTCTGACTAACACCCCCTGACATGCTAGCTTTCAAAAAAGTATCCTGAAATATTGACCGTCCGACACTAAGGCGAACTCCAGTCTTTCTTGAGGTGTATTCACCAACCCGCACCAGATTTGCCTCGTCGTTATCACCAGTTGCATCAGGATGGAGAACTCGGAGGCTACCATCTGCAGTTAACGGCGTGTTAATCGTAGGTTCGCTGAAGAGCGAGAACGCGACAGAAGTACGATTATCGCGGAAACCAAATCGGTCAAAATATACCCAAGGAATCGCGTAACTAACAGCTGCACCGAATTGGAACCCTATGTCTGATGTCTGCGCAGTCAAATCAGCACTAATATTATGTGCACGACCAAAAAAATTAGCCTCACTGAAAGCCACTGCTGCTGAAAATCCATTGTTTGTAGCGTATTGAGCTGAGGGCGTAAAAAGACCAGTATTAGTTTCTTCGACTATCAAATTCACGATGACCATTTCAGGGTCCTCAGTGGGTATGATTTCCCGACCAAGAGGCCTTACGGCTCCCTCTTTAGCCAAAGCACGTAGTCCTTCTAAAATAAAGGCCTCATTCGCTACTGTTCCTACATTTGGCATTTGGCGGGTTACAAGAAATTCTTCGGAGTTATCTTTACCGCCCCTAAACGTAACTCGATAATCAGAAATCCTAAGTTCGGTAATGCGTTGCACATATACACCATCAAGATAATTAAAATCTGACTGGTTCAAAATAAGATAACCATCCTCGGCATATCGGTCCCTAATCTTGAAAAAGTCTTCCTCCGCTAACGTAGACGTAAAAGTATCGCCTTTTCGAAGTTCAAGAACTTCTAGGATCTCTTCTGCATCTAGTACAGTGTTACCTTCAATCCTAATCTGGGCTACGGGCCCGGCAGTTTCCGGAGGGCCTAGCTCGAATATCACGCGAACTTCACCTGTGGCAGGAATTACCCGTGGTACCAGCCTTACATCACTACTTCGACCCTTTGAGATTCGTCTAACATCCTCCAAAAGCACATCAAAATTAAATAGATCACCAATTTCAGAACTCAACTCTTTAGGATCTATCCCAATCGCTGTGGTATCAATACTAATAATACGAAGCTCTCGAAAACGTATAGTCAACACACCATCAACTAGTTCGGTAGTATCTGTATTGACACCACTTTGACGATATCCAAGACTTTGATATTCATCTGAAATAGAATCAATAGCTGCCTTAAAGATTCTAAGATCAAACCCCTCTTCCCTATCGCGTAACGGACGGAACAAAGATTTAAGCCTAGGAATTTCAATTACACTTATACCCTCATAAGCAATCTCATTAACCGACTGATTTTCGGTTATTTCGTACCGGAGGCGAACTGGATCCTCCATGTACCCATCCCCCGCCCCTGGGACAGGCTCGACAGTCAGAACAACTGACACATCAAAAGGAAACCCTACCTGGCGGTAAGCAGACTGGAGCGTACGTATAGCTTCTTCGGCTCTAATTGTGTTGTATACCCCACCAGCTTCAACCAGATTCTGTCGGCTAATATAGTCTTTTAAGGATCGGGCTTCCAACACCTTAACTCCGTCAAAAGACACCTCAAATATTTTTGGGTTCTCACGAACTACTATCATCAGTACAGGACCAGCACCCCGGTCCTGGAGGCTAACAGAAACCTCTTCGAACGTCCCAAGTGAATAAATTCTATTTCTCTCAGCTTCAAGTTGAATTCGCTCTACCGGAGTCCCTGGTCGGGCACTGATAACCACCTTAATCAAATCAGTGTAATTGTCTGTACCTTCAACTACCACTTCGGCAAGAGGCCCCTTGAGATCTTGCGATGCGCACCAAGAGACTAATACAACTAGGGCTATAACAACTGATCTGAGCAGCATTAAGATTAGTCTACATTGATTCCGGTGAGAACTTCTCATAGATCATTTAATAATTACTAATAATTACATTATTAACAAAGTAACCTTTACTAGTATTGGAGGATAATTAGGTGTGAGTTTGGCTTTTAAAGTCAATGAAGGGTAAGGTATGGGCGTTGAAACAGAACCAATTCTAACTACGAAACAATGAGCATTATGGAATCAAGATTTGGGTGAATCGTGGTCATGAAAGTCAAGTTGGGACACTTTCGATGCATTTTAAGGTGGAGATTCAAATGCCATCCAAGCAGATGCTCAGCTGCTTACTATAATCATCACGAAAAAGAATTAAGGCCAAAGAAGGTGGATGCCGGCCCTCTTTGTAAACTCCAAAGGATAGTTTCTAATAGTCCTTTAGATCACATATTCCATGTTTCCTGAAGTTATGGAGCGTATCGCTAACGCTTCTAAACGCTCAGGCCGAAACATCGAAGACATCACACTAGTAGCAGTAACTAAAGGACGCTCTCTGCAAGAGATCGAAACCGCCGTATTAAGCCACGGACATCGCATACTTGCTGAGAATCGGATTCAAGAATGGAGGAAGAAAGCCTCTTCGCTTAAGGGCATCGAATGGCATCTAGTGGGAAACCTCCAGCGAAATAAGGTTAAATACTGTACCGAAGCAAACCTTATTCACTCCCTAAACTCTCATAAGTTAGCTGATGCCCTAGAATTGCAGGGCTTGAAACTAAATCACCGCTTCCGTACCCTCATCGAAGTGAATATGACGGGGGAAGCAACCAAACTAGGCATTGAACCAGAAAACGCAGCAGCTCTATTAGACTACACCCGAACGTTAAAACACGTTTCTGTTGAGGGACTAATGGGAATGGCACCTTTTAACCCTAATCCTGAAATGTCAAGAGCTTCATTCCAAAGATTACGCAAACTATGCAATGAGTTAGGGCTATCAGTCTTGTCAATGGGCATGAGTGGTGACTTCGAAGTAGCAATAGAAGAAGGGGCTACCATAGTACGTATTGGTTCATCTCTGTTCTTATGAATTCTTATGTTTCAGATAGGGAACGAACTAAAGCATTGAGATGGCTTTCTGGTTTGCGGGCAACAAAATATTAAGGTAAACAGACCACCGAATCAATACTTATCCTCATTTACCTCAAAACCACTTTTAAGAATCGAAACCTATCTGGATTATCTAACATCTGGCATGCTGAATACTTCTCTGAATATATAGTTAATTTAATCGTAAACAATCTCTACCTTAGACGTCCATATTCTAATGCTACCGTAAATCTCCTATACCTCCTTGAGGCTTTTACGACTCATCAGCCTCTGCAAGAGCACGTTCAAGAGTGACCCACGATAGGGTTGCGCATTTTACCCGAGCATGAAGCTTGCTAACTCCCTGCAACATTATCAAATCACCTAAATCCTCATCAGGCTCGCCATTATGAATCATTTTCTTGAAACTTTCACTTGTCTTAAGGGCTTGCAATACTGACTTCCCCTGAATTGCTTCGGTCATCATCGACGCACTCGCCTGACTAATTGCACAACCCTCACCAATAAATCCGACCTGACTGATAACCCCACTATCTATGACTAAATATAGTTCCAGCTCATCGCCGCACGAAGGATTAATACCGTCTTGGATCACGGTAGCATCAAGTATCTCACGACGATTGCGGGGTCTCTTATAGTGCTCGAGAATTATTTCTTTGTAGAGGTTGTCAAGAAACGCCACAACATTCCCTCCTGCTCAGGAGAAAGCCGTAAAAAATTCGTGGGCCTTTTGGAGTCCATATGAGAGCTGATCAATCTCTGTCTCTGTATTGTAAAAGTAGAAGCTCGCTCGCACCATTGAGGGGGCCTCTAACGCATCCATGAGAGGGTGAGCGCAATGCTTACCAGCCCGCACCGCAATACCTTCCTGGTCAAGAGCAGTTGCAACATCATGAGGATGTACACCTTCAACGTTAAAGGCGACAATACCGCCGCGATCAGCACCCTCTGGACCATACAGAGTGATACCCTCAATGGCCTTTAAGCTATTTAAAGCGTAACTTACTAGCTCCGCGTCATGCTTTGCAATTGCTTCCATAGTGATAGTTTCAAGATAGTCAACAGCAGCACCAAACCCAATAGCTTCAGCAATACTAGGGGTTCCAGCCTCAAACCGAGTCGGAATATCCGCATAAGTACTAGCCTCCAACGCTACCCTTTCAATCATTTCCCCCCCTCCCATAAACGGGGGCATCTCTCGGAGAATCTCAGGTTTTGCCCAGAGAGCTCCTATCCCGGTAGGACCACACATTTTGTGGCCGCTGATAGCATAAAAGTCCGCACCGAGCGATTCTACATTTACTGGTAGGTGAGGAACTGCTTGAGCCCCATCCACTAGCAATAATGCTCCGACAGCATGTGCGATATCAGCAATCTCCTCGATTGGGTTGATAGCTCCAAGCACATTCGACATGTGCCAGGTAGAAACCAATCGAGTACGCTTGGTGACTGCTTCTTGAAAAGCCTCAAGGTGAGTTCTATGGTCCGAACTTAAACTCACAACCCGCAAGCGAACATCACGCTCTTCGACTAGCTGGTGCCAAGGCACAAGATTAGCGTGATGTTCCGCTTCTGTAACGACAATCTCGTCGCCAGCTACTAAATTAGTCCTAGCCCAGCTATACGCAACTAGATTCATGGCTTCAGTTGTATTACGGGTGAACACCACTGAGGCCGGATCTGTTGCCCCTATGAAACCAGCCACCTTGCAGCGCGCTGCTTCATACATTTGCGTGGCTTCGCTAGCAAGCGTATGTGCCCCCCGATGTACATTGGCATGGTGGTGGTAATAATATTCAGTCATTGCTTCAATTACCTGCTTCGGCTTTTGTGAAGACGCTGCACTATCGAGATAAACGAGTGGCTTACCATTGATCTGCCGGTCCAAAATAGGAAAATCCCTCCGTAAAACAAGGGGATCCAAAAACATAACCTCACCTTAACATAAATCATAACGATTCCGAATAATATTTACACACCTGTATTTCAGTAAGAATGGGCTCTGTAAACAAAATGCAGGTTTATTTTTTAGAAACATTCTGCGAATAGTCTTTATTCAAAGATTCCGGTCTCTCATAACCAATTAGCGTCCGTATTTTAGTCCAATGCAAAACGTTAAAGGATGGAACCCTATCACGCAATTTACCGGAAGAAGCAAATAAGATAACTCCTCAGATCTAAACTGATACCCCTATCAACAATACTGAACTCACTACTTCAACCAATACTCAAAACCAATAAAACATAACCTTTTTTGCCTACCTAAAAACAAAGTCAACATGATTCCAATTAACAGGGAGTTAGACTAGTCAAGTGAGACTTTACTCTCTCTCCCTTTTGAATTTCCGTAATTTGGTTACACCTTCTCTTTGTTTCAAGGGAGGAATTACAGGCGTAGTTGTCCCAAATGCTGCGGGGAAATCTAACTTGTTTCATGCTGCTTACCTAGGACTAACAGGAGAATTAGTAGGGAAACGAATAGCAGAGTCAGTATCTTTAGGGCAAGAGCAGGCCCACATCGGGGTTGTTATAGAAAATCAGTTAGGGCTAAACTCTATCGAAGTTGGCCTATCCCCAGGACGAAAAATTTTGAAGATTGACGGTCAAATTGCTCGTACCCAAGACATCTCTCGGATCAGTAGCGCAGTACTGATAGCACCAGATGACGCCGAGCTTATACACGGATCTCCTTCAAAAAGACGTGGTTACATTGATGGGGTACTATCCAAGCTATCCCCTCGCTATACGGTCATTCTTCGCGAGTATAATCGCGTTGTGGAACAACGAAATGCCTGTCTAAAATCTCATAATGCAGGAACCTCTCTAGATATATGGACTGAACGCCTTTCAAATCTAGCCCAAGAAATAGACAGCTTACGAACAAGGGTATCTGTACGTATTGAGGAGCTTTCAAACCAAGCTTACCGAGACATTGCTGGTCCGCTAAAACCACTTACTATCACCCTGAAGCGAGCCTACGGTGATCTACCGTTTACTGAAGCTCTAATCGCCAGTCGACCTGAAGAAAAAGTCAGAGGTATTACAGTTGTTGGGCCTCATCGGGACGACCTAGACCTGCGACTTTCCGGTCATAGCATTCAAACTTATGGATCTCGGGGTGAGGCAAGAACTACGGCCCTCGCACTCCGGATAGCCGAATTCAGACTGCTAGAAACAAAACATCAGGAAACGCCGATTTTACTACTTGACGACTTCAGTGCTGAACTTGATGCTTCTCGTAGAGAATTTCTGCTAGATTTAGCCAACACAAGTTCTCAAGCTTTGGTTAGTGGGACCGAACCACCACCCGGGACCCACAACGACTTTCGAATAGATGGGGGAACCATAGTTGCCTCGTGACACTCGACACGTATCCTACTTGCTCACTAAACTTTTCCAGCGTAAAGGAATTAAGCGAGCCATTCGTAGAGCCGAGGTAGTTCTTTTGTGGCCCAAAATTGCCGGCCCAGAATTGGGCAGCTTTACCACCGGCCGATCTTTTAAGGACGGCATCCTTTACGTTGACGTTCCTGACAGCGAAACTTCTATGCATCTTTCTATGCAGCGAGAACGGTTCTTAGATGCCTACCGCGATCGTTTCGATATTAACGAGGTAAAGGATTTACGTTTCCGCACTGGTCGGCCCGCCTTAAAAACACGTTCGAAAGAAAATGAACCTAGCTCCTTAGACGTTTCATTGGATCCGATAGCTCTTAACCAACTAGCTCTCCAACTTGATGAACTCAATTTGCCTAAGGATCTTGCCAGTCAAGCTATGCAGGCGGGACGAGCCATGCTTACCTATCGCGCTCGCAAAGAAGCTGAAGGATGGACCCCATGCTTTTTATGCAGCTCCATATCTCCGAAGCAAGGATTATGTGATACTTGTCAGCGGTATACATCTCAAAGCAACGTACAAAGGGCCAGTCGTACTTTCACGGTAAAACCTGATGCGGTTACACCTGAACTAAGCATGGAGGAACGTAACGTTGCCCGTCATTTGGCAAAACAAACTCTCTTGACGCAACTCAACGAACTATTGCCTCAAGCCCTTACTGACCCCATTATAAGTGCTCAACTGAAAACAGCAGCCTGCTGTTTTCTAGCCCTACGGCTAGAACGATCCCTTACTAATATCTCTTCGGAAGATTTTAATAACCTTCCCCCAAAACTAACTCAGGTCTTTAAAAAATTAATTTAGCGAGTTCCAATAGCACCAGTTATAGTTTGCTCACTTTGAGAGGAAGTTATGTCTAAACCTATTGCGGTCATCATTCTCGACGGCTTCGGTATCGCGCCAGATAGCTCTAGCAACGCAGTATCTAGAGCCACCACCCCAAATTTCGATCGATACCGTAAAACGCATCCTTTTACCACTCTGGAAGCATCGGGTGCCGCCGTAGGACTCCCACTGGGCCAAATTGGTAATAGTGAGGTAGGTCATTTGAACATTGGTGCAGGTCGGGTAGTTCCGCAAAGCCTAAGTTATATTCAACAACAGATCAATACCAACACTTTTTTCGATAACCCGGTTTTAACTAACAGTTTTCATGTGGAAAAACAAGCGTTACACCTTCTAGGGCTGGTAAGTAGAGGTGGTGTACACAGCGATCTAAACCACCTCTTCGCTCTTTTGAAGTTAGCAAAGCTGAAAGGAACTAGCCCCGTCTACGTACATGTTTTTACCGATGGCCGTGACACTTCGCCTACAAGTGGCTTGCAATACGTACAAGAACTTCAAGACTTCATAGTATCTCTCAATCACAATATCCAAATCGCTACAGTTTCGGGACGTTACTTCGCTATGGATAGAGACAATCGCTGGTCCCGGACATCTCGGGCATTCGATGCAATAGTGGCGGGCAAAGCCGACAAAAAGACTAACTCTGGTATTGAAGCTGTTGAAACCGCGTATACGCGCGGCGAAACAGACGAGTTCCTGAGCCCTACCGTCATAACAAAAAATGGCCAACCGGTTGGCCCTATCAACAACGGTGATTCCTTAGTATTCTTTAACTTCCGAGCTGATAGGGCTCGTCAGTTATCGCGTGCCCTAATAAGTAATTCAGAATGGGCTGAATTCCCTCGAATAAAAACGCCAGATTTGCGTTTTGCTTCTCTTATGGAAATTGACTCGTCGTTTAAGACTCCATTCGCATTTGAAATGCCACCACTCAAGAACTGTCTTGCTGAGGTATTGAGCAACTCGGGATTGATTCAGTATCATTCTGCTGAGTCAGAAAAATATGCTCATGTGACATACTTCTTCAACGCTAGACGAGAGCAGTCTTTCCCTGGAGAGGATCGCCTCTTAGTGCCCTCGCCAAAAGTAGCAACGTATGATTTAAAGCCGGAAATGAGTGCTACTGATCTAGCTAACGAGTCAGTCAAGCGACTCCTCAGTGTTCGTGATGACTTCATCTTGGTAAACTTTGCCAACCCCGATATGGTCGGCCACACCGGCATTTTTGAGGCTACAGTAAAAGCCTGCGAAGCTGCTGATAGCGGTATGGGCATGATTGTAGAAGCAGTACAGGCCAGAGGAGGAACGGCCATTATCTTATCCGATCACGGTAACGCCGAAACGATGAGCGCGAAGGATGGTGAGCCACATACCGCTCACACTACCAACCCTGTGCCATGCATTTTGGTCGGCAGTGATAGACAACTGAAACTTAGGGCAGGAGGAATTCTCGGAGATGTGGCTCCGACCGTTTTACAATTACTGGGATTGAGTCAACCAAAGGAGATGACCGGCCAGTCTCTCTTAGAGAATTAAGTTGAACAAAACATATTAGCCGGTGCCAAAATACTGACCGTTGTCTAACAAGCCTGTGACATCTGCCAAAATGTTCTTAACATTGACAATGGGGTGGACTTAATATTAAGTCCACCACATTGTTGTTCGATCCAGAAACCAATACTTTTACTAGTTAATTACGGATGGTCAGAAATCCATGCCGCCCATGCCGCCCATGCCGCCCATGTCAGGTGGACCGCCAGCACCAGCCGGAGGCGCTTCCTTCTCAGGCATATCAGCAATAACCGCCTCGGTAGTAAGCATGAGGCCACCAATCGAGGCGGCGTTCTGCAAAGCAGTACGAGTCACTTTTGCCGGATCGACAATACCCGCAGCGAACATGTCATCTACGTAATCATCGTTGGCAGCATCATAGCCGTAACGCCCATCGTTGGTATTCATGATGGCATTCACTACGACCGATCCTTCCGCACCAGCATTAGCAGCAATTTGGCGTGCTGGCTCCTCAAGTGCTCGCATCAAAATCAACGCACCAGTGCGTTCGTCACCTTCAAGATCATTTGAAACCTTTTCGACAGCATCAAGTACGTGAATAAGGGTAACACCGCCTCCTGCGACAATCCCCTCCTCAACAGCTGATCTTGCTGTCGATAGGGCATCCTCAAAACGATGCTTCTTTTCCTTTAATTCTGTTTCAGTAGCAGCTCCAACACGAATTACGGCTACTCCACCAGCTAGTTTGGCTAGCCGCTCTTGAAGCTTCTCGCGAGCATAATCGCTATCAGTAGTATCTATCTCGGCCTTGATACCCTTAACGCGACTTTCGATCTCACCACTATCACCCTGACCTTCAATGACAGTAGTCTCGTCCTTGGAAATCCGGACTCTCTTGGCGCTACCTAACTGACTTAACGAGACATTCTCAAGTTTGTGACCTAGTTCCTCGCTAATCATTTCGCCACCGGTGACTGAAGCAATGTCCTTGAGCATTTCTTTACGGCGATCACCGAAACCGGGGGCCTTTACAGCAGCAACATTTAACGTTCCGCGTAGACGATTAACCACCAAGGTAGCAAGAGCTTCGCCCTCGAGATCCTCGGCAATGATTAGAAATGGCTTACCAGTCTGTGCAACTTGCTCTAATAACGGTAATAGGTCCTTTAAAGCACTAATCTTCTTTTCGTGGATAAGAATGTACGGATCCTCAAGGATAGCTTCCATGGCGTCCGAATCAGTAATAAAGTAAGGGCTCAAGTACCCTTTATCGAACTGCATTCCATCAACAACATCGAGTTCCGTATCGAGTCCCTTGGACTCTTCAACCGTAATTACTCCATCGCGACCAACTTTATCCATCGCATCAGCAATCAATTCACCGACAGCATGCTCGTTGGCGCTAATCGCAGCAACCTCGGCAACAGCTTTGCTATCCTCCACAGCCTGAGACATACCCTGAATGCTAGTTACTGCCGCCTCAACTGCCTTATCGATTCCCCGTTTCAAAGCAAGTGGATTAGCACCCGCTGCTACATTCCGGAGGCCTTCTCGAACAATAGATTGACCTAACACGGTGGCGGTTGTAGTGCCATCACCAGTGATATCGTTGGTCTTGCTGGCAATCTCGATTAGGAGTTTTGCGCCTACGTTCTCCAAATGATTATTAAGTTCAATATCTTTAGCAACGGTAACCCCATCTTTGGTTATGGTGGGACTACCGAACTTTTTCTCGAGCACTACATTACGGCCCTTCGGGCCGAGAGTAACCTTTACGGCGTTTGCTACAGCGTTAACGCCTCGCTCGAGACTCCGACGGGCTTCTTCCTTAAAAATCAGCTCTTTAGCCATTTGTGCGCTCCTGTTACTGGACGATGGCGTGAATGTCACGCTCAGAGAGAACCATTAGTTCCTTACCCTCAAGACTAACCTCGGTACCACCATATTTGGCGAACACCACGGTGTCTCCTTCGGCAACTTCTAGAGCAACGCGTTCACCACTCTCTAGAACCTTGCCACTACCAACAGCGAGGACCTTCCCACGCTGGCTCTTCTCCTGTGCGGTGTCGGGCAGTACAATACCGCTCGCCGTCGTCTGTGATTCTTCGATCACTTCAACAACGACCTTGTCACCAAGGGGCTTTAGATTCATGTGTCTCCTCCGCAATTTAAGTACCGGATTATAAAACTATTCCGTATGATTCTTAGCAATCCCTAACCAAGAGTGCTAAGGCCACCTATCGTAAGTCGGACGTAAGTGCTATGTCAAGTACCTTGAGTGCTAATCGCTCAGATCCGAAGGACTTGCCTAAACTAACTCGAAGACATTCAGAGAACTATCTAGTTTCCGCATGAAGTTAATTTTTGGCGCTTAAAGAATCAGCTAGACAAGATTGTTTAGACTAAAAACCATTCAGAACCAAAGGAATATTCGGACTTGACTAACCTCTCCGCAAACCAATAATTAAGCCGGGAACAAACGCACCCGCGAAGGTTACGTTGTGAGTCAGAAGTTGAACTAAAGCTTGCCACATTTGCGTAATTGAATCAGCCTCAAGCAAAGGTTTTACGGAATTCTCAATTTCAATCCAACTAATAGCGACAAAATCATAATATGCGAGTATCTGAATAACAATGAAAAGCAATCCGAGAGCAAACACCACTACCTTGCCCAATTTCTTCAGAGCATATCCGGCCGCAAAACCAGCAATAAGGCCAAAGCTCAGCTGCTCGAGATAAGGAGCCACCGTTTGTAAGCTTGGAATCTCCACGGCGGGAGTCTAGCACAGGACCCGCCCGGCGTCATCCTCATTCCAAGCTTGAGGTATCATGAGAGAGTGAATTTCCGGATCGCCAAGAAGGTTAAATTGGCTCAGGATATACGGCAGCCGATAGTCGCTCTCGAGTCCACAGTCCTGACCCATGGACTACCCTCTCCTCAAAACCTTGAACTGGCACATCATATCGAGGAAGTCATACGTAGTGAAGGAGCTGTCCCCGCTACGATCGGCATATCCAAGGGAGAGGCAATAGTGGGAATGGACGAATTCGAGTTAAAAACCCTGGTCAGCGAAAATCCCGCAAAAGCAAGCCTTTGGAACCTCGCGACTCTCTTGGGTCCAAAAAAGTTAACCGCAGGTACCACGGTAGCTACTACCCTGCAGCTAGCTCACCTCAGCGGTATCCAGGTTTTTGCGACAGGTGGAATTGGTGGCGTGCACAAAAATGTGAATGACCAATCGGCCGACCTTGTTGCGCTTTCACGTTTCCCACTCATTACAGTTTGTTCTGGCCCAAAGAGCTTTCTAAATGCCTCGGCCACTCTCGAGCGCCTTGAAAGTCTAGGTGTGCCTACTGTCGGATACCGGTCATCCTATCTTGCCGGTTTTCATGTCCCAGAGACAACACTCCTGCTGCCGTCCCAACTAGACACCCCTAACGAGATAGCTGAAGCGTTTGAGCAACACCTCTCTCTTGGAGGGACCGGATTATTGGTGAGTAATCCAGTTTCAAAAGGCCTATCAAGTGAAGAGTTAAAGATTTACCTGTCAGTCGCCGACAATGAAGCTATCGCATCAGGAATTCGCGCACAAGAAATAACTCCGTTCCTACTTAATCGTCTCGCCGAGCTATCTGAAGGCCGCACCGTCAAAGTAAATTTACAAATACTAGAAGAAAACGCTATTTTAGCTGCCCAGGTCGCGGCTTCCCTAATTAGGTCAACTGTTAATAGGCCTTCAAGGGTGAAAGTTAAATCATGAGCAAAAGTCCGCTTTATGACGAAGATCAAGCTAAAAACCTAAACGAGAGATTACGCTCTGCAAGAGACCGCCAAGGATTAGATTTGGCTGACATTTCAGAGCTAACTAATGTGAGAAAAGAATATCTCTCGGCACTGGAAAATGCTCGTTACGACGATTTGCCAGAAGACGTATACACGCGTAATTTTCTAAAACTTTTTGCGCTCGCTATAGGAGAAAATCCTGATTCACTTCTTAAGCTGTTTGCTGAAGAACGCTCTAAAGCTCAGAAATCTGACCAGGTCGAAAATAACACTGAAGAAATCTATCAGGAAGAATCACTTCGGCGAAGACAACTTAATTTAGGTCCCGTTCTATCCTATTTGCTACTTATTTCTGCTGTAATACTCCTCATTCTTTGGGGTTTCAACGCTTCACTGTTCCAGTCAGAGAAAGAACCCCAAATACCGCCTCAACCGGGACAACTTTTGAACCAAACTGAGGAACCACCTGAGCCTAGAGCCACCCTTAAAGCGCAGCACGAAGAAACGACCGCTATAAGTCTCTTGACTATCGTTACTGATCCCCCAGGAGCAGAAGTGAGTATCGACTCTTTTACTTTAGCCAATATCACGCCCATCAAGGATGCGCCTATTACGGCGTTGTCCTCTAGGCAATTAGTTGTTTCTCTTGATGGCTACCAAGTGTACAAACAGCAGGTTGACTTAAGCTCAGACCGGCGATTAGAAATTGCACTAACCCCAGAATCCTCAGTACAGACACCTACAGTTGGTACTTATACCTCCCCCCAAGACGCCACTATCGTAATAACTATCACCGCAACCACTTGGCTCGAAGTTTTTAAAAGTAGTATGAGAAACGACGGCCAACGACTCGTATACGCCACCGTGGAACCGCCGGCTGAGTTCGAATTTCCACTCCCAGTCTACATTCATGCGGGCAACGGGATTGGTGTACACCTAGCCATTGGAGACGAAGACCTGGGCCCATTAGGAAATCCCGGTGAAGTCTTAGGGCGTTCATTCTCACGCTGAGCAGTATTGGTCTGGCATCTCGCAATTAAACCTTGAACGGCGGTCAACGTAACCATAGAAGCAACCTATTTGACCTGACACGGTCACCACCCCCATCCATCAACACTGTAAAATTAAAGGCTATCTAACCAAATACCGGAGGTTTCAAAAAAACGGGTCAAGAAAGTAACCGGAGTCTTGTACTGATGAAAATTTATAGAGCTACTAACCGAAGCATTTAATTGGGAGTTTAGATGACTTAAGGCCAAAACTATTTTTTCGGCGTTTTACTTGAATTAACAGAAGGAACGGCCCAGTCAAGCCCTCTGAATTGGGATCAAAACATAATAAGATCTCTCCAGGGGTACCATAGTACGTATGCCGGTAACCACCAGTAAGCGAGCATATATAGTTCTAGCCATTGCTATATCGGCAACAAGCTTCGCTGCGATCTTCGTACGCTTAGCCGAAGCCCCAGGATTAGTTGTGGCAGCCTATCGGATGGCGCTCGCTGGACTCGTACTTTTACCATTGACCATACGTAGCTTGAAAATTACTCCACCCACCCGAAGAACCCTCTGGTTGAGCATCTTGGCGGGAATGTTTCTCGGCGCTCATTTCGCTACCTGGATAACTTCTCTATCTTTCACTACCGTTGCGTCAAGTACAATACTGGTTGCCACTACACCCCTATGGATTACGCTAGCGAAATGGTTATTCATGTCATCCCCTCCCTCATCGCTAATAGTAATAGGCATGGTCGTTGCAACCTTAGGAGCAGCCATGATTGGTTTTGGCGATCTCGGTGGAGGAAAATCGCCACTCCTTGGTGACGCACTTGCTTTGGCTGGCGCTATATTCCTAGCCGCCTATTTCTTGCTCGGCCAAGCTTCTCAAAGGAGCGGTCTAGGGTTACAGTCCTATATTGGGATAGCTTACGGCATAGCTGCGGTCTCCCTAATTCCTCTACCAGGAATCATTGGTTTCCCATATTTTGGTTATACATTTGAAACCGTTATCTGGATTAGTTTGCTGGCATTGTTACCCACTCTTATTGGTCATACGGGACTTAATTTTGCCATGAAGCACCTCGACGCTACTTTGGTCGCAACCCTTATTCTCCTCGAACCTGTTGGCGCAACTATCTTGGCATATTTATTCTTTAAAGAAATACCCCCACTCATGACTATACTAGGTGCTTTAGTTATCTTACTGGGCATAACGGTCACCACACAGGTCTCCTCAGCAAGGTCACCTGATGGGACCTGTGAAGAAACTTTTGTCCAAAACTAAATCCGTGCATAAGACAAAAATTTTTGCTATGATTATTGAGTGATTAAGTTTTCGGTCCAACATTTAAGCCGGCCGGAAAAGACAAAATATTTGGTACAGATTAGAGGTAGTTAACCCTAAACTAACCGCCCCCTACCGCGGCGGTTTTTGATTGGAAGGAGAGCGAATTGAAAAATATTCCCAGGAACTTCAAAAACGGTGACCAAGTTGTCCTTCCACCTTATGGCGTTGGCATCGTGTCGGGTACAACCACTAAAACCATTGCCGGTGCGGACCTCCAGTACTACCAGGTAGAATTCCCAAACGGCACCTCTAAAGCTTATGTTCCAGTCAAGTCGCCGCAAGAAGCTGGCTTAAGACCCGCTCTGACTGGCGAAGAGGTTCAAAATGTCCTCGAAAGACTCCAGAATGGACGGATTAACCTGCCGAAACAATGGGCAGCGCGGCATCGAAAAGTTACGGACATCCTCACCAGCGGAGATCCTTATCAGATTGCAACACTTGCAAGTGAGCTACGCCGTTGGGATCTTGAACGTGGCCTACCCGACTTAGATCGCCAGGCATATAGGAGAGCCCTAAGGCTACTTGCTGGAGAAATAAGCGCCGTTATGGAGTTAACCAACGTGGAAGCCAGAGCACTTCTCGAAGCTTCCGAAGACCACGACCTTAACTAAGAATCAATCATCCTCACATTTAAGGTTAGCAGGGAACAATCCGATTATTGTAGGTAATCATCGGCCTTACTGGCCGTATTTATCTGAACAATATAAAGTAACCAACCAGACGAACCTCATCGCTTCAGCTTTTCTGAATTACAGGAACCGGTTAGGTAGCGCCTAGCTATTACACAGGCTGCATAATCATCTATAGGTACGTTAGGAAACCATAACCCGCGCGGAAGAAATCTAACCAACCCTTTAGGAGGGAAATCTTGAAAGTAAAGATTGCGAGCCTCGAATGAGGTGTTAGTTTCATCGCAGATAGTGTAATTGCATCCCTTTTGTTGTAGTATCTCTAGGACTTTTCCGCTACCCGTGCCGTTACCTACTACAACTATCTCCCCACGGCTCAAGCAATAATCACGTAACTCCTCAAGCGTAACTATTTCTCGGTGCTTTATGCTCCCATCTAAGTGCACTAAAGCTATACCAATATTCAAACCAGGATCTATAGCCAGAATCACTTCATCGAGCATAACAATCCCATCGGCTCAACGTCGAGAACGACCAAACCATCATTTGATGGTTTGGTCGTGCTATTCCTTCTGGAATAGGGTTAGCTCGATTAGCTCGATGAATTACTTGCTTCGACTTGTTGTTCTTCACTTGGCGGCTTCTGCGCCGAAACTCGAGCATTCGATTCGGCCTGTCGCTGACGTTCTAGCATTTTTTCATCTGCCACCCGAGTCTCCCGAATTGACTCAAGTCCCGTACCTGCCGGTATCAGGCGCCCCAAGATGACATTTTCCTTTAGGCCGACTAAAATATCCGTCTTTGCGGAAACAGCAGCCTCTGTAAGCACATGAGTAGTGTGTTGAAAGCTAGCAGCTGAAAGCCAAGACTTCGTAGATAGACTTGCTTTCGTAATTCCGAGCAGAATTGGCTTCCAACTCGCTGGCTCATCCCCATTCTCTAGAAGCGTATTATTAGACTCTTCGACGTCAAATTTTTCGACTGTTTGTCCCTCTAGGAATCCACTATCCCCAGGACTTAAAATTTCTACGTATTTGAGCATCTGCCGAACGATGACCTCAATATGCTTGTCATGAACACTTACGCCCTGTCCCCGATAAACTCTTTGTATTTCCTCTACCAGATACCGCTCGACAGCATCAGGTCCCCTGGATTCTAGAAGATCGTGGGGATTTACAGCACCCCGCGTCAATTGATCCCCTGCCTCTACAGAGTCGCCGTCACGTACAAGAAGACGTACATTGCGATCGATGCGATAAGACTTGTCAAAATCTCCATCTTCGCTAGTTACTGTGAGTCTTATACGATCGTCATCCTCCTCCGTAGTAACCACGCCATCCAAATCGGATATAACCGCCCGAACCTTAGGCTTACGAGCCTCAACCAACTCAATAACCCGGGGTAAACCTTGGGTAATATCGCTACCAGTAGCAATACCACCAGTATGGAAAGTTCGCATTGTTAACTGTGTACCTGGTTCACCAATAGATTCAGCAGCAATCACGCCAACCGCTTCCCCAAGACCCACATCACGCATTGTGGACATATCCATACCGTAACAAGTGCGACATACTCCCGCCCGAGTTTGACAAGTAAGAGGGCTACGTATATCTATTGTGGTCACATCTGGGTGCTCAACAAGTCGTTGATGAATCATATTGACATCAACCTTGCTAAGAAGTTTATTTGCCGACAGACTTACATCGCCTATCTGAAAGTCCGACGCTAAATATCGACCGTAAAGACTCATCTCAATCTGGGACAAAGTACGAAGACGTGAATCTGTCGTATACAAATCTATGGAGATGGATTCCGCAGTATTGCAATCTTGTTCGCGCACCACAAGCTCGTGTGCCACGTCGACAAGCTTCCTAGTCAAGTAACCAGAATCCGCTGTCCTGAGAGCAGTATCCGCGCCACCCTTTCGAGCCCCATGCGTAGAAATAAAATACTCTAGTACATCAAGGCCTTCACGGAAATTTGCTCTAATTGGCAACTCAATAGTCTCACCGGAAGGCTTGGCCATTAAGCCACGCATTCCAGCCAATTGTTTGATCTGCTGAGGGTTCCCTCGAGCACCAGATTGGGCCATGACAAAAAGAGGGTTGAAAGGCAGGTTCTCCTCAAAATTATCGAACACCGCCTCTTTAACACTCTCCGTTGTGTCGTTCCAAAGGCGTACTACTTGCTGAAACCGTTCTTGCGGAGTCACAAAACCACGATCAAAAGCAACATTGATCCGATCAAGTTTATCCTGAGCTTCCTCTAGTAGTGCCCGTTTAGCCTCTGGTATAGAGACATCGTCGATACCGATAGTTATTCCGCTAGTAGTTGATAGCGCAAATCCAGATTCCTTTAAGCCATCAAGTAGTTTAGCAGTCCGGTCAATCCCTAGCATCTCGAAGGAATCAGTTACAAGATCCCGTAAGGCGGTCCGTTCGTAAGCTACGTCATACCTTATCATCGAGGCAGGTAATTCTTCCCCATCCTCAGCAACCGTTTCCCTAACTAATCTTGCAAAATACATACGCCCTGGACTTGTATGTATCATTTCGCCATTAATTCTCACAGAAACTACATCCTGCATGTCAATTTCATGGCGATCAGCAGCCAAAAGAGCCTCATCGACTGAGCTGAATCGGTACTTAAGCCTGCCTATACTAGTCTCGTTTCCCTCAACTGTTATGGAAGAATTGAGGTCTAATTTACCATCATCAAAGTCTTTAAAGGCTGTGGTAATTTTCTTGTATTTTTTGCCAACACCTTTACGGCCGTTGTGCACTTGAGTAAGTACAAAAAGCCCAAGAATAATATCCCGGCTAGCAGACACATTGGGACTTCCATGAGCAGGGGATAACAAATTATGGGAACTGAGCATTAGAAGACGGGCTTCAGACTGAGCGTATACAGATAGAGGGACGTGAATAGCCATTTGATCGCCATCAAAATCGGCATTAAAAGCTTCGCAAACCAATGGGTGCAGCTGAATAGCCTGACCCTCCACCAAAACTGGCTCAAAAGCTTGGATCCCAAGGCGGTGAAGTGTAGGAGCTCGGTTTAAAAGAACCACACGGTCCTGAATAACCTCTTCAAGTGTGTCCCAAATTTCGTCCCTAGTGTCTCTATACCGTTCCAGCAACTTCCTCGCACTCTTAATGTTGCTTACAATTCCTCGTTCTTCAAGCTTCTTGAAAAGAAAGGGTTTAAACAATTCCAGGGCCATACGTTTCGGCACACCACACTGGTGCAATTGCAATTGCGGTCCAACTACTATGACGCTTCGTCCAGAGTAGTCCACTCTTTTGCCCAATAAGTTTTGTCGGAAACGCCCTTGCTTACCCCCAAGAAGATCAGTAAGTGATCTTAAGGGCCTATCACTACCTGGGTGAACAACTGCCGAACCACGACGGCCATTATCAATTAAGGCATCGACAGCCTCTTGCAGCATCCGTTTTTCGTTTCTGATGATCATCTCAGGAGCACCCTGCGAAATCAGTTTTTTCAAACGGTTATTACGATTTATCAGCCGACGATAGAGATCATTAAGGTCACTGGTAGCGAAACGACCACCTTCCACCTGAACCATAGGTCGTAAATTTGGTGGCATGATAGGAACCGCATCGAGAACCATCCAGGAAGGGTTATTATCAGACCGTAGAAAATGGCGCACGATTTCCAGCCTTTTACGAGCTTTTGCCCTTTTATGGCGACTGGGACTAGACATTTCCTCAACAAGCTCCGCCTCAAGCTCCTTAAGGTCTAGGGTCTCCAGGAGCTCCTTAACCGCATCGGCCCCCATCTTAGCTTCAAAGTCGTAGCTTTCAATAACACGAACCTGTTTACGGATAAGATCAATCTCCACTCGACCTGATATACCAGTCTTGACCCCACCCTCATCTGCAAGTTCATCACCAGGCTTCACACGATCTCCGTTAACTACGATTGGCTCATCCTTATAGGAATACACTTGAGCTCTCGACACCATTATGCTAGCCGGCTCAAATTGGCGAACAACGCCGTCAGCAGCTGCGACTATTTCCTGAGCGGCATCAATGGCACCCACAACTTTTTGTCCTTCAGCGACACGCGAACCATCGCCAACCAACACGTGCATAGTGGGATTAATTTCGTGTACTTCAGTACGGTCCCATTCGACTCGCATATTAACCGTGGTAATTTTGCTTTTAGTCTTATTACTCAGGACTTGGGCGGAAACCTCACTTGGCATCGTAATCGTACTATCCTTGTCGCCTCGAGCTAACTCTATTCCCTTTTCGACAAACTCACCATCGCCAACACTTAGCTCTAAACCAGTAGGGATAAGAAAGCTTTCTAACAACTCATCCTCATCCGGATCCCGCAGATTAAGTACACCTCCATCACTGCCAATAGGCAGTAATTCAACAACACCTTCGCAGGAAGATTTTAAACTTAGGTCTTTCTCGAGTTCAGCAAAGGGCTGGCCCCCTTTGTAGCTCTCCTCTTCAATCCAGGAGGATTTCGGTACCTCAAATCGAATCTCTCTAGATTCAGAATAATCGAAAGAGATCTTACGCACGAATCGATATTGCGCCACTCCATCCAGCTTTGATTTCACACCATTTGCAAGATGTTGTCCAGCTGCTACTGTCTCACCATCCGCAACAACAGCGTCTTCACCCTGCTGCACGCTATAAGTTTCTATGTGACCATTCCTAAGCCTACGGTACTCATCATCGGTAAGAAGGTCACCGCGACGCAAAGGTTTACCTTCTTTGAAGGCTCCCTCTGGCTCAGTAACTATGTACTTAGCGAAATACAAAACCTGTTCTAGTTGGTTCGTTGAAAGATTCAACAAAGAACCTACCTTGCTAGGAATATCTTTGACATACCAGATGTGTGTGCAAGGAGTCGCTAGCTCAATGTGCCCCATTCGGTAACGTCGAACCGTAGATTTAGTGACTTCTACCCCACAACGCTCACAATGCTTACTCGCGAAACGCTGCCCCCGATACTTTCCACAAGCACATTCCCAATCCCTTTCAGGGCCGAAAACTCGCTCATCGAACAAACCGTCTCGTTCTGGTTTAAGTGTTCGGTAGTTAATAGTTTCGGGCTTAGTAATCTCCCCATAGCTCCAATTACGAATACGCTCAGGTGACGCAATCGAAATCTGCACTCGGGAGAATTCTCTGTCATTCATAAGAAACCCCTTACCACTGACGTCCGGACTCGTCAAAAATTGTTACAGCCTTTTCAGCTTCATCAAGTACCTTGACGTCAAGGCCAAGGGAGTGGAGCTCCTTTACCAATACCTTAAACGACTCGGGAATCGTGGGCTCGAGCACGTCATTACCCTTAACAATCGCTTCATAAGCAGCGTTCCTACCATCAATATCATCAGATTTGATAGTAAGCATCTCCTGCAACGTATAAGCAGCCCCATGGGCTTGCAAAGCCCAACACTCCATTTCCCCCAACCTTTGGCCACCAAATTGGGCCTTACCTCCTAGAGGCTGTTGCGTAATAAGAGAGTAGGGCCCTGTCGAGCGGGCATGCATCTTATCCTCCACCATATGGTAGAGCTTCATCACGTACATGATGCCGACGACTATAGGTGCATCAATTACCTCACCAGTACGCCCATCATACAGAACAGCTTTGCCAGCTTTTAATAGGGCTTTCTGAGCCTCATCAGGATCAAGATCGTCAGGAATAATTCCTAACTTAGCTGAGCGACGAAGTACTTCTAGTTGTCGCTTATCAGGTTCGTACCCTGACTTGTTTTTCTCCAAAATATCGTTGTCGGCTGCTTCCCCCAATAACGATTTAATGTTCTCCTCACCTGCACCGTCAAAAACTGGTGTCACAAATGAAACACCATGCTTATAAGCAGCTAAACCAAGATGCGTTTCAAGTATTTGACCGAGATTCATCCTTGAAGGCACTCCTAAAGGGTTGAAAACAAGATCAACAGGAGTTCCGTCTTCCAAATAAGGCATATCCTCTGGTGGAAGGATCTTAGCAACTACCCCCTTGTTACCATGACGATTAGCTAACTTGTCTCCCTCAATCAGCCGACGTTTTTGGGCAATATACACGCGAACCATCTCCTGAACCCCAGGTTTCAGTTCAACGCCATCGTCACCCCTATTAAAACGTACTGTGCGAAGCACTACACCTCCATCGCCAGGAGGCACCCTAAGGGATGTGTCCTTTACCTCACGTGCCTTTTCGCCAAATATCGACCGTAGCAACCGTTCTTCAGGAGTCGGATCTTTTTCACCTTTAAAGCTCGTATGCCCAACGAGGATATCTCCTTGTTTTACCTCGGCCCCAATACGCACAACTCCGTCCTCATCAAGATCCCTCAAGGCAGCCTCAGAGAGCCCCGGGATATCACGGGTTACTTTCTCAGGTCCGAGTTTGGTATCACGAGCTTCTTTCTCGAATTTCTCTATATGAATCGAAGTATAGACGTCAGTACGAACAAGTTTTTCCGAAAGCACAATAGCGTCTTCAAAATTGTAACCATCGAAGGGCATTATTGCGATCAGAATATTCTGTCCGAGAGCAAGCCTTCCATTCTGGGAAGCAGGACCATCGGCTATTACCTGTCCGGCCTCGACCTTTTCGCCAAGAGAAACAATTGGATGTTGATCAAGATTAGTATTCTGATTTGAACGCTGAAACCGCACAAGCGGGTACGTCTTCTCGACCTTTTGGGAACTTTCAATAACTATTCTATTAGCGTCAACATAAGTTACTGTCCCAGATTCTTCTGTAACCAGTACTGTCCCCGAATCTCGAGAAACTCGCTCCTCTACCCCAGTACCTACATAAGGAGCATCGGCCTTGACTAGGGGGACAGCTTGTGACTGCATATTCGAACCCATGAGGGCCCGGTTGGCATCATCATGCTCAAGAAATGGAATCAGCGCCGTCGGAACAGATATTATCTGCTTAGGCGAAACATCCATGTAATCAACCTCAGCCGGATCCACAAATACCGGATCTCCTAAGCTACGAGCGACTATTGAATCGGCCGAAAAAGATCCCCCTTCTCCAACGGGAGTATTTGCTTGGGCGATGATGTAGTCGTCCTCAGTATGTGCCGTCATGTAAACTACGTCGTCCGTAACTTTGCCTTTTGCCACCTTACGGTACGGAGCTTCAATAAATCCGAGCCCATTAACCTGGGCATAAGACGCCAATGAAGTTATTAGTCCAATATTAGCTCCCTCAGGAGTTTCGATGGGACATATGCGACCATAGTGCGTCCTATGAACATCCCGCACGTCGAACCCTGCCCGTTCTCTGGTCAAACCACCTGGCCCGAGAGCCGAAATACGGCGTTTGTGTCTCAATTCTGAAAGCGGGTTAACTTGATCTTTAAACTGGCTCAGCTGACTCCGACCAAAAAATTCCCTTAAGGCAGCAACAATAGGCCGGTTATTAACAAGTTTTTGAGGGGTGGCTGCGTCAGGGTTGCCTAGTAACATACGTTCTCGAACCCCTCGTGCCATGCGGCCAAGACCTACTCTAATTTGGTCGCCTACTAATTCTCCAACTGTTCTTATACGACGGTTCCCCAAGTGATCTATATCGTCTTCTCGATAACCGTCCTCACCGGCTTGAAGTTTTACAAGGTACTGGATTGTCGGTAATAAACCGTAATCGACGAACTTCCCATCCTCATACCCAAGCAACGTACCCACTTCATGGTCAAGGCCAAGCTTAGAATTTACCTTAAAACGTCCTGAATCGCCTAAATCGTAGCGTCGCGGATCAGCAAGAAGGCTCGAAAGGTAATTCGCAGCTTTGTCTACCTTCGGAGGATCGCCGGGTCTCAATACCGTGAATAACCTCAACAAGGCCTCGTCAGACGTAATGCCGGCAGCCCCTTCACTCTCAAATGTAGGCGTAACCAAGTCCTCGTTACCTGAAAACAAGTTAAGGATTTGGTCATCACTGTAGCCGAGAACACGCAGGATGAGCGTGAATGGGAATTTGCGTTTATTAACTTTCATCCAAAGTACATCTGAATTATCAAACTCGATCTCTATCCAAGGACCACGTTTCGGCATTGGAATAACGCTTGCAGTAAGACCCCGATTAGGGCCCTTCAAAGACGAGGTAAAGTACACGCCTGGAGACCGATGTATCTGCGAAACAATAACTCGATCTGCACCATTGATAACGAAAGAGCCGTCATCGGTCATTAGCGGCAAATCACCAAGAAACACCTGATCCTCTTTGATCAAACCAGTATCTTTGTGGACGAGCTGGAGCTTTGCAAAAAGACCCGTGTGGTAGCTCAAATCCTTTTCTCTACATTCTTCGGGAGAATATTCAGGTTCTTGGAGAGTGTACTCTAAAAAATCAAGAACCAGACCCGTCTGTCGCCCTCGTTCGGTTTCATCGATCGGAAAAACCTCTTTGAAGGCCGCTTGAAGACCGGTTTCTTGCCTTTCAGGCGCAATAACGCCATGTTGAAGAAACTGCTGATAAGACGAAATTTGGATATTGGTCAAATTCGGCAGGTCTATGACCTCGCGAATGCTACCGAAAGCCCGGATTTCGCGCATCTTCACCCCTTATTCACTTCTTGTATAAACCCCACGCGCCTTTCACGGCAACGTCAACCTAGACATCTGTTCCGCAGGGACTTTCTTCACTTAGCATCCTATACCCCTCAATGCCGTCGATTAGAATTACGCTAACTAATCCCTGCAACCTAGATACCTTCACCTATACGTAGTACGTTTGGCACCACTCCGTCCCAAATTGATAATTCTGTGCTTAGCTAGCAAGTAAAGGATTGCACCTTGATTTGCGCAGCTCTCCATTTTCCTCCCCAGATACGATCAACACGTAAAGCTATTTGGTAACGACAGCCTACCATTAAACCTAATGCCAAAGGTGGTGGCCGTATTCTAGGTTACGGTGACTTGGTGCCTCTCTAGTCTCGTGAAAATGCTGTTATTTTACTTCGACAGAAGCACCAGCTTCCTCGAGTTTAGTCTTGATTTCTTCCGCCTCTTCCTTGGGAACGTCTTCCCGCACCACGCCATTAGACTCCACGAGTTCTTTAGCTTCTTTAAGGCCCAGTCCCGAAACAACTTCCCGAACAGCCTTAATAACCTGCAATTTCTTCTCACCTGCACTAGTTATACTTACCGTAAATTCAGTCTGCTCCTCGGCGCCGACTCCTGCATCAGCATCTCCGCCGGGAACTGCCATCATGGCGCCGGCTGGCATTGCCGCTGCAGCTTCAACACCCCACTTATCCTTCAATGTATCCAGCAAATCCACAAGTTCTAACACTGTCAAGCCACTCAATTGTTCAACCATTCCATCTTTATCGAAAGCCATTTCAATTCTCCTTAATTTTTTCTGAGTAATTTTGTAAAACAGAGACCAAATTGCGCGACGGTCCTTCTAGTACTCCAACAAGTTGCTGCATAGGGGCCTGCAGAAGGCCAATTATTTGGCTCAATAGTTGTTCTCTTCCAGGTAGCTCAGCGATGCGATTTATGGCCTCGCTCGCTACCACAGTGCCTTCAAGTAATCCTCCTTTAGGAAACGGCAGGTCGAGGAGGTGTTCGTCAGCAAAGTCTACCAATGCCTTTGCAGGACCAACTGGATCGTCACCCACAACAACCAAAGCGGTAGGCCCTTTAAGTATGTCTTGGAATCCATCCACTCCTTGGTCCTGAAGAACTACGTTGATGAGTCGATTTTTAGCTACAAGCATCCTTCCGCCAGCAGCACGAATCTTCGTCCTAAGAACATTGATTTCCTCGGCACCCAGTCCCTGATAATCAACCAAAAAGAAGGTTTTCGCCTCAGCGAGAACACTTTTGAGCATCTCGACCGATGCCACATTTTTGGGGTTAGTCATCGCCGCCTTTCCTCTTACTAAAGAACTTAAGTTCCTTCCTAGGAACAACCACGAAGCAGAATGAAACGCCTCGGCAGGATCTTTAAGCCTGGTCCGGCCCCTGCTGTCTCCAACGCCTTCAAGGTGCTCTTGGTGAATCCCGACCAAAAGGGAAGGTCACCTTTACACACCGGTGTTACTCAATTCAAACTGTCACCCTAACACTAGGGCCCATTGTAGATGATACATAGGCGGTTCGAAGGAAAATACCGCGAGATCCTTCCGGCTTGACAGCCTCAAGCGCGGTTCTTAAAGTCTCCAGGTTCTCGGCAAGCTTTTCGGGTGCAAAGCTGGCTTTGCCTATTGCCGCATGTACCACACCGGTCTTATCGCTACGAAACTCAATACGACCTGCCTTAAGTTGGCCAACGATTTCGCCTACATTAGTGCCAACTGTACCAGATTTCGGGTTAGGAAGCAGCCCGCGGGGACCAAGAATCCGTCCAAGTTTGCTACCAATCTGACCCATCATGTTTGGTGTGGCGACAACAGCGTCGAACTCCATCCAGCCGCTTAATATTTTCTCGATAATTTCCTCGCCACCAGCCATATCAGCACCAGCCTCTTCAGCATCAGCAACCTGTTCAGCTTGTACGATCGCCAAAACCCTAATTGTCTTTCCAGTTCCGTGTGGCAATGAAACCGTACCGCGAACACTTTGTTCGGATTTCGTTGGATCAATACCAAGCCGGAAATGAACCTCGACGGTCTCATCAAATTTGGCCGTGGCAAGCTCCTTAACTAATTCAGCTGCCTCAGACGCAGAATATGTCCTGTTCCGGTCGACTTTTTCTTGCAAGCTTAGGTAACGCTTTCCCTGCCTAGGCATCTGGTGTACCCTCTACTACTACTCCCATTGAACGGGCTGTACCTGCAATAATCCTGGCAGCTGCTACCTCGTCATTGGCGTTGAGGTCCTCAATCTTCAACTTACCGATCTCTATGCACTGATCCCAAGCCAATGTGGCCACTTTCTCTCGATTCGGCTCACCAGATCCTTTAGGTATACCTGCGGCTTTACGAATCAAATAGCTTGCCGGAGGAGTCTTAGTAACAAAACTAAATGAACGGTCAGCATAAACGGTAATTTCAACCGGAATTATAGCATCACCTTGGGATGCTGTGGCAGCGTTATACTCTTTTACGAATTGCATGATGTTTGCACCATACTGCCCTAATGCAGGGCCTACCGGAGGGGCAGGGGTAGCCCCACCTGCTTGCAGCTGCAACTTTATCAATCCTTCGATCTTCTTAGCCATTGTTCCTCCTTATTAGCTCCCCCTAGCCAAGACAGTCTGCTTGGTGGGGTTCAATCGCCATTTACCCAAGCCAATGGGCAAACTGTTATGTACGCAAGACCTGCGCGAAATCCAGTTCAACAGGTGTTTCTCGACCGAAGATCGAGACTAACACTTTTACCTTACCCCGCTCAGGATTAACCTCAGAAACAACTCCAGTAAAATCGGCGAATGGCCCTGCAGTCACCTGTACCATATCGCCAAGAGTAAAAGAAATTTTCACTTTTGGAGTTTCTTTTGATCCGGTAATTCCTAGAGAAGCCAGCATGCGCTCTTCCTCATCCCGAGTAAGCGGCACAGCGTGAGTAGCTGTACCCACAAATCCCGTCACTCCCGGGGTGTACCGCACAACCTCCCACGACTCGTTTGGTTCGTCAGGATTGTCGCCAAGGTCCATCTGAACAAATATATACCCGGGAAAAATTTTCCGATCGACAATCTCCCTTTTGCCGCCACCAGCATGCTCAACTGTCTCTTCGGTCGGTACGACCACTTGGTATATATGGTCAACTATCCCGAGAGATTTGGCACGATTCAGGATGTTTTGCTTGACCTTTTCCTCATGCCCAACATAGGTGTGAATTGCATACCACTCTATACTCATTATTCTCTCTAACTCCCCCGATTAGGGAATTTCAGGTGATCAAGCCGATAAGGCTACCAAGAGTTTTATCTGCAACCAGCAGAAATGCCACTGTCAAAAGTACAAAAACTAGGGTTGCCTGGGTAGACTGGAATACCTCACTCCTAGTCGGCCAAGTAACTCGACCTAACTCAGCTCGCGAGTTACGAAGATAATTGATCACTCGATTCATCTCAGACCTTGACCTCCCGATGAAGAGTATGCTTTCTATCCCAGCGACAATATTTCCGAAGCTCAAGTTTACCTTGAGTATTGCGTCGATTTTTGTTTGTCGCGTAGTTGCGACGCTTGCATTCTGAACACTCAAGCAACAGCTTGATCCGAACGTCACTTGCCATGGCGTCCTCCCAATCCAGTCATGATAGCAGACTAAGCACCTTGCGAGTCCTTCCCGTTAAGAAAGTACAGTCACCAAACTAAAACTAAGGCCTTGCAGGATTATTTGGTGACTTGTGTCACGACACCCGCACCAACGGTACGACCACCCTCGCGGATAGCAAACCGCAAGCCTTCCTCCATAGCTATCGGCTTAATCAAACTCACCATCAGCTCCACATTATCCCCAGGCATAACCATCTCCACATCATCCGGTAACGTCACAACACCTGTAACATCAGTCGTCCGAAAGTAAAACTGTGGACGATACCCAGAAAAGAACGCGCTATGCCGACCACCTTCTGCCTTGGCTAAAACATACACGCTACCTTTAAACTCAGTGTGAGGTGTAATAGAACCGGGCTTCGCTAAAACCTGACCTCGATCAATCTCTTCCCGAGCTATACCTCGAAGCAACACACCAACATTATCCCCGGCTAAACCCTGATTCAGGGTCTTCCGGTGCATCTCAACACCTGTCACCACGCTAGTAGTAGTCTCTTTTAGGCCGACTATCTCTACTTCTTCGCCAGTGTTAACTGTTCCCCGCTCCACGCGGCCAGTGGCCACCGTCCCACGACCAGTAATCGTGAACACGTCCTCTACGGGTAGCAGGAACGGCTTGTCAACATCCCGCTCAGGCGTAGGTATATAACTGTCAATAGCATCTAGAAGCTGCCAAATCCTGTCGACCCACTCATCTTCTCCGCGTTGTGCATTTGGGTTAGCGTCCAAAGCTTCTAACGCTTTCAAAGCACTACCCTTCACCACTGGAATATCATCCCCAGGAAACTCGTATTCGGACAACATATCCCGCACTTCCATCTCTACGAGTTCAAGTAACTCTTCGTCATCAACCATGTCTTCCTTGTTCATAAATACTACGATGTAAGGTACGCCCACTTGTCGCGCAAGCAGAATATGCTCCCTAGTTTGTGGCATGGGCCCATCGGCCGCATTAACCACTAGAACAGCACCATCCATTTGCGCAGCACCCGTGATCATATTCTTAATGTAATCCGCGTGCCCAGGGCAATCAACATGACTATAATGACGATCAGGAGTTTGGTATTCAACGTGGGCAGTATTAATAGTGATCCCCCGTGCTTTCTCCTCCGGAGCCTTATCAATCTGATCGTAACTCTGGGTTTCGATACTAGGATCCGCTGCCGCGGCAGTAAACGTAATCGCCGCCGTAAGGGTCGTCTTTCCATGATCAACGTGCCCGATCGTTCCAACGTTCACGTGAGGTTTGGTACGCTCAAACTCAACCTTAGCCAT